>JBKHDE010000077.1:0-18562 GCA_046541495.1 Desulfococcaceae bacterium | reverse complement strand
TAATCTTAACTGTCATGGGATTTGCAACTTCATTCATAGCAAAACCTCCTTAAATGCAAAACCTCCTTAAATATTGATAATATTTGTAAGGAAAAATGTCAACTGGAAGACAACACAAATCTTTCGGTCACGAATCTATCCGGCATCGCACCTGCCTGATTGCCCCGGAGGGTGAAGGCATTTCGCTTTTTTCGGAAAGGTTCGGATTTAAATGAGGAAATGCGCATTTTACATCCCCCAGATTCGAATGGTCCGTGATCCGCGGAATTCAGTTCTGGAAAAAATCTTTTCCTTCCACGGTTTGCCTTCGGTGCGGTCGAAAATCACCAGGTGGCCTTCGTCTGTTCCGCACCGATCCATGTATTCGATGGTCTGATTTATTCCATCCATGATGGCCTTTTCGAGGCTTTTGCGAAGGATTTTCAGCTCGATGACGATCTTCTGGACGGACCCGTCAAAATGCCAGATCACCAGCAGGTCGGTTCTTTTGCGCCCCAGGCCGTATTCCCGCTCGATTCGGCCGCCGGAATTCACGACTCGCTGGAGAAAAGCCTGTAGCAGGAGCTGTGGCCCGGCCTCTTTGTAGTCGAACCGCTCCACCCAATGCTCCGAATGTTCCCGAAAGAATTCCTGAAAGGCGGCAAGGAGTTTTTCCATGTCCAACCGGCCGTCGGAAGAAACGTACCATTCGGTCGGCTGGTGAAGCATGTGCTGGGTGCCGTAGGTCAGCTCCCGGGGAATAATTTCCTGATAGATCGGGTTGGCGATTACCGCCTGCCCGGCCGCGATTCGAATCAGGCCCAGGTCCCGCACATACGCCAGGTCGTCATCTTGAAGGTAAGAGGGGCTTTCCTCGCCCTGAAGAATCGGTGTGACCACCCGACGCACCCGATCCTCCCGCAGCTTATCCGCGAGTTGGTCGAGATGGGTATCGCGCCGTTCGATCAGCCGTTCCCGTGCTTCTGAAACCATCTCCGGAGTGATGGCGACGGACCGGTCCCGAACCCCTGCCTTGGCGAAGCAGGTCTCATAGGCCAGGGCGTTCACCAACCACGGCTGACCCTGGGTGAATTCCCAGACCCGCTCGCCGGCGCCGTCGAAGAACGGCTGTCCGGTTTCGGCAGTGTGCATCCGCAGCAGCGCCAGGGTCTCTTCCCTTGAAAAATCCCCCAGGCGCAAGGATTCCGCCTTAATGTTGAAGGCGCTTCCGCCGGTGATGACGCTCTTTTCCGATGCGGAATGAATCCGGTAATCCCGAACATCCCGGACCCCGCAAAGGATGATGGATTGGGGAAAGGACCGGGGGCGATGAGAATAACCTGCACGGAGCTGTCTCAGGAGAGAAATAAGGGTATCGCCGATCAAGGCGTCTACTTCATCCAGAAACAGAATAGCCGGGCGGGGATCGCTGCCGGTCCATCGGGTCAGGAATTCGCTGAAAGCGCTGTGTCCGCCGTGGTGATCGATCAATTCGGGAAAAATTTTGTACATCTTTTCATCCCCGAGGTCCCGCGATGCCGCGCTGCCGGCCTGCCCCAGAATGGCCCGCATTGCCGCGTCCACGTTTTCCCTTGCGGATTGGCCTACCTCCACATTGACGTACATCGCCCGATACCGCCCCTCGGCGTTCAGGTATTCCATCAACGCCAGCAGGCAGGAGGTTTTCCCGGTCTGCCGCGGCGCATGAAGAACGAAATATTTCTGCTGTTGAATCAGAGAGAGGATTTCGTCCAAGTCCCATCTTTCCAGAGGCGGCAGGCAATAATGGATATCGCAGTTGACGGGTCCGGCGGTGTTGAAAAAACGTTCCATAGTATATTTGGCTTGATACCGTATCTTAGGCGGTTTGTCGAAATAAAAATACCGTGCCCGCCGCCGGGGGATGAATCCCCCGGCTCATCCCGAAAAGCGCCCTGAAGGGCGCTCCTTCTTTCGAATTCCCCCCCAAGGGCGAGCCCGCTTCAGCGGGCTTTTTCGGATTCAGCCGGGGGATTCATCCCCCGGCGGCGTTCGGGGAGCATGATATTTCCAGAGTTTCAGACAAAAGTCAAAAGCGGTTCTATCTATCTCTGATTCAAGTGAAAACCAAAGAAGGGAAGGGTTCCGCAAGAGAAATTTGGACGGAGATCAGCGGGTGTTCAGGCAGTGGCGGCAGGAACAGGGCAGGGGTTTCAGCTCTCCCCCAATTCCTTCTCTTTCACCTCCTGAACCACCTCTTTTTGCAATTTTTCCAGACCGGGGCTCAGTTCCACCGGGTATTCGTCGGGGTCTTTCAGCCGCTTGTAAGCATCATCCAGGTTTTCCAATTCTTCCATAAACCGTTCGCGGATTTCGTGGACCGATTCCGGGTTGATTTGACGACTGCCGTCATGCATGGCGCGGATGAGCAGAGGGTCTCCTTCGAGGGTTTCATCCCGAAGGGCGATCACATCTTCGGTGGGCCGGCCGTTGTCGGTGTTCCGAAAGACCTGCTTCTGGTTGACCAGGGTTTTTTTGCCGGAACTCAGTTTCAATAGCGGCCGATGGTCGTACTGGACCAATTTGTAGGCGATGTCCAGATAGGGCGCATCCGCGGAGGTCCCCATTTTGGTGCCCACCCCGAAGCCGTCGATTTCAGCATCGTTTTCTACAGCGTCATTGATTTTATATTCATCATATCCGCCGCTGGCGAAAATGAAAACATCCTCCATGTCGGCCTCTTTGAATATCCCTCGGACCTCCTTGCTGAGCTGGGTCATGTCGCCGCTGTCCAGGCGAACGCCCTTGATCTTCTCCCCCCTGTCCGCCATCTCCTTGGCCACTTCCACGGCTTTATGGGCCCCGTTGACGGTATCGAAGGTGTCGATGAGCAGCACGGTATTGTTCGGGAATACATCGGCAAAGGCCCGAAAGGCATCGATCTCTTCCTCGAAACTGGTGACGTAGGAGTGGGCCATGGTGCCCGAGGTGGGGATGTCGAACATCTTTCCTGCCAGTACATTGCTGGTGCCGTCGAATCCGGCGATGTAGCTGGACCGGGCCACCTTCACGCCGGCATCGATGCCCTGGGTCCGGCGCAGTGAGAAATCGATCAGCTTACGGCCTTTGGCGGCGGCCACGGATCGGGCCGCCTTGCCGGCGATCGTGATCGGCAGGCTCATGGCGTTGATGATATAGGTTTCCGCCAACTGGGCCTGAATGATCGGGGCGGTCACCTCCAGGACCGGTTCATCTTTGAAAAAAATACGGCCTTCGGGCATGGCGAAGACATCTCCGGTGAAATGCAGATTGGACAAGTACTGGAGAAAATCATTCGAGAACATGTCGGTTTTTTCCAGATAATTGAGTGCATCCTGGTCGAAATGGAAACCTTCCAGAAAATCGAGCACATCCGTGAGACCGCTGCTGACGAAATAGCCGCGATCCTTGGGATATTCCCGAATGAACAGGCTGAAGGTCGCGGGGGCGAACATTTCTTTTTCATAATAGGCCGCGGCCATGGTGAGTTGGTAGAGATCGGTCAAGAGATTCAGGTCTTCCGATTGTACGATCATGAGCAGACTCCTTTCTTGTTTTTCAAATCCTACTTTCTCAAAAATTTGTTCGGAATAGGGTAAATTCCGTATTTTGTTCGCATATTTTCCGCAAACCCAAAATGAACCGAAATACTGAATTTCTCGGACCACAGATACATTATTGACCTTATTTCACATTTTCCGGTCGGCACGTATAGTCTATCGCAGTAACCGGCGATCGCCCTGACGGAACTGCAGTCTCTTTCAATTCCAATCACTTCCCTATATGACATGGAGGTATTCGATATGTTTTTTATTGATGTTCTATTTGCGTTGTTTTTTGCGCTCCTGCTGGCGGCCATATTCGGCCTCGCGTTCCGAAGCCGGGGACCCTGGGGCAGCATCTGGCTTTTTTTTCTGATCCTCTTCCTGGCCACCTGGGCCGGCGGTGTCTGGGTGACGCCGATCGGAGCGCCGGTATGGGGCGCATACTGGATCCCATTTCTTTTTGTCGCCATCATTTTCGCCCTGATCCTGAGCGCGGCCGCGGTCGTGGTTCCGGAAGAAGAAACCACGGTGGAGATGGTGGATGAACGGCGGTTGGAACAAGAAGAAAGGGCTACGACTGCCACACTGGGAATTTTCTTTTGGGTACTGATGGTGGTGTTGATCATTGCCATCATCGCGGCATATGTTTAAAAAAAGCGCGATGAAGTTCCATCCATTAAGGCTCCACAATTAGTAAATAAATTAGGAGGAAAAAAATGGCCAAAGTTGCAATCAACGGACTTGGTAGAATCGGACGGGCGGCACTGAAGATCATCACCGAAACGCCGGAATTGGATCTGGTCGCCGTCAATGACCTCATCCCAACGGAAAACCTGGTATACCTGCTCAAGTACGATACCGTTTACGGTCGGTACCATAAAAAGGTGACCCATTCCGAAGACGGTATTCAGATTGAAGGCAAGACTTACAAGGTCTTCAATGAAAAAGACCCGTCCAAACTCCCCTGGGAAGATCTCGGGGTGGAGCTGGTTTTTGAATGTACCGGTGTGTTTCGGAAAAGAGAGGGCATGGAAAAGCACCTTCAGGCCGGCGCCAAAAAGGTGGTTCTGTCGGCACCCGCCAAAAGCGATGATGTCCCCATGGTGGTGCACGGGGTCAATACCCCGGAAACTCAAGTGGATCTGCTTTCCACCGCCAGCTGCACCACCAACTGTATCGCTCCCGTGTACGAGGTGATGGGCAGGCGGATCGGTGTGGAAAAAGCGATCATGACCACGATTCACGCCTATACCTCCAGCCAGACCATCGTGGACGGCCCCCGGAGCAAAGTGCGGCGGGGTCGGGCCGGCGCCGCCAACTTCGTGCCCACCACCACCGGCGCGGCCAAAGCCACCACCCAGGTGCTGCCCCAGTACGAAGGCACCTTCGACGGCGTCGCCGTGCGAGGTCCCATTCCGGTCGGGTCCATCACCGATATCGTTTTCGTCACCAAAAGAGATACTTCGGAGGATGAAATCAATAATATTTTTAGAGAAGAAGCTGATACGGATCGGTACAAGGGCATTCTCGGCGTCACCGATGAGATGATCGTCTCCTCCGATATCATTCAGGATGACCGGGCCTCGGTGGTGGATCTGACCATGACCAAGGTGATCGGCGGCAACCTGGTGAAGGTGATGAGCTGGTACGACAATGAATGGGGATACGCCAGTCAGATGATTCGGGAAGGCGTTCGAATGGTCAAAACCGGATAATGAAAAGAAGAATTGACCGCGTTTCGGGGCGTGAACCGGAATCGGTTTCGAAGAAAGGAAAAAGATGATGAACATCAATGCCTTGGAACCTGAAAAACTCTATCGCGGGTGTGATCCCGAACAGTTTTCTTTCGAAACAACGGATGATCTGGAAAACGTCACCGAAATCATCGGTCAGCCCAGGGCGGTGGCCGCCATTCAGTTCGGCATGGAAATGGAGCGGGAAGGGTACAATGTTTTCGCCCTCGGCCAGCCCGGAACCGGAAAATACGCCATGATCCGTGAACTGCTTCACCGACGGGCCGCCGAAGAGGATGTGCCGCCGGATATCTGCTATGTCTACAATTTCGATGAAGGACACAAGCCGGCCAAGCTGATGGCGCCCTCGGGCCGGGGAAAAAAACTGTCCCGGGAGATGGAAACTTTGGTGGAGGAGGTTCGAAACGCATTGCGGGCCGCCTTTGAAAGCGAAGAGTATCAGAACCGCCGCCAGTCCATTACCCAGGAATTTCAGGAGAAGCAGCAGGAAGCCTTTGAAACGCTTCAGGAAAAAGGAAAAAAATACAACCTTTCGCCGCTGCGCACCCCGCAAGGACTGGTGTTTGCGCCTGTAAGAGAAGGGGAGGTATTGCCGCCGGACGAATTCAAAAAGCTTCCGGACGAGGAGCGCCAAGAGATCGAAAAACAAGCCGAAGAGCTTCAACAGGAGGCCCAGAAGATCTTTCAGAAGGTGCCTCAGTGGGAACGGGATCTGCGGGAGAAGCGGCGTGAACTCAACAAGGAAGTCACCCGGTTCACCGTCGGACCCATGATCGACGAACTGAAAAAGAAATATGACGACGTGGAGCCGGTACAAAAATACCTGGAGGCGGTGGAAAAGGACATCGTTGAAAATGTTCGAAATTTCTTCCTTCAGGAAAAAGCCCAGCAGGAAGGCGGCGAACAACAGGGACCTGCGCCGAGCCCTCAGGCGACCGGCGCCGGCCCCGAGGCGGAGAATCCGGCGTTGCGGCGGTACAAGGTCAATGTGTTGGTGGAGCACAGCAAGTCCGAAGGGGCGCCGGTGGTTTTTGAAGAAAACCCCACTTATCAGAACCTGGTGGGCCGGGTGGAGCATCTCTCCCATATGGGGGCCCTGATCACCGATTTTAATATGATTCGTCCCGGGGCCCTGCACCAGGCCAACGGCGGATACCTGATCGTGGATCTGCTCAAGATTCTTCAGCAGCCTTATGCCTGGGAAGGATTGAAGCGAGCACTGAAGACCCGGGAAATCAAGATCGAATCGCTGGGTCAGATGTACAGCTTAATCTCCACCGTCTCCCTGGAACCCGAGGCGGTTCCCCTGGATGTGAAAGTCATTCTGCTGGGCAGCCCGATGTTTTATTACATGGTCCGCCACTATGATCCGGAATTTGCGGATCTGTTCAAGGTGGCCGCGGATTTCGATTTCCGCATGGACCGAAACACGGAGAATGAGCAGGATTATGTCCGGCTGATCGCCACCATCGTCCACAAAGAAAAGCTGAAGCCCTTTGACCGGAGCGGGGTGGCCCGGGTGATCGAGCACAGTTCCCGAATGCTCGAGGATAAGGAGAAGCTTTCCATCCTCATGCGGTCCGTGGCCGACCTGCTGCGGGAATCCGATTTCTGGGCCGGCAAAAACGGCGACGCCGTGGTGAACGCCCAGGCGGTACAAAAGGCGATCGATGCCAAATTCTACCGCTCGGACCGGATTCGGGAGGCCATGCATGAGCAGATTCAGCGGGATATCGTTCTGATCGACACCGAAGGTGAGAATGTGGCCCAGATCAACGGCCTCTCGGTGATGCAGCTGGGTGAATTCGCCTTCGGCAAACCCAATAAGATCACCGCACGGGTGCACCTGGGCAAGGGCAATGTGGTGGATATCGAACGGGAGGTGGCCATGGGCGGCCCCATTCATTCCAAGGGGGTGCTGATCCTGGCCGGGTTTCTCAACGGACGGTATGCGGTGGACCGGCCCCTGTCCCTGTCCGCCAGCCTGGTTTTCGAACAGTCCTACGGCGGCGTGGAAGGAGACAGCGCCTCTTCGGCGGAGCTCTATTCTCTGCTCTCCGCCATTTCGGAGGTTCCGCTCAAGCAGTCCTTTGCGGTAACCGGTTCGGTCAACCAGCACGGCCGGGTGCAGGCCATCGGCGGGGTCAATGAAAAGATCGAGGGATTTTACGATGTCTGCAATGCCCGGGGACTGACGGGAGAGCAGGGCGTCTTGATCCCGGCTTCCAATGTAGCCCACCTGATGTTGCGACACGATATCATCGATGCGGTGAAAGAAGGCAGGTTCAGTATATTTCCGGTGGAGACCATCGATCAGGGCATCGAAATCCTCACCGGTGTGGAGGCCGGAGAGCCGGATAAAGAGGGCAGGTATCCGGAAAACACCATCAATGCCAAGGTGCTGGCCCGATTGGAAGCAATGGCCGAAAAGCGGATCGAATTCGGCCGAAAGATGCAAATGGAAGCGGAGAAAAAGGAGGACGAATGACCGAACAACACACCATTCGACGGATTCTCGTCGCTCTGGATGCTTCTCCCGCCAGCCTGGAAGGACTGAAAACCGCCGCAGAACTGGCCGAACGGTTGAATGCCGAACTATATGGACTGTTCGTGGAAGACATCGATCTGCTGCGGGCGGTGGAACTGCCCTTTGTCACAGAGATCGGCTATCTGTCTATGATCGGCCGCCGACTGGAACCGTCACGACTGGAACAGCAGCTTCGGGGGCAGGCTGAACAGATTCGCAGAGCACTGGCTGCGGCCGCCGACCGGCGGGGCCTGACCTGGAATTTTCGAACCATCCGCGGACCGGTCGCCCGGGAGCTGATTTCAGCGGGGACCGAAGCCGACCTGATCATCATGGGGAGATCCGGAAGGTCCTTTCTGGGATCGAGACGGGTCGGCTCCTCGGTTCGGGCCGTGATCGCTCAAAGACGGGGTCTGACCATGATCCTTCACCGGTGCTGCGAACCGGACCAGCCGGTGGTGGTCTATGACGGCACCGACACCGCTCGAAAGGCGTTGGATGCGGCCCTTCACTTCATGGTGGACCGGGAAGGACCTATCAGCGTCTTTCTGCTGGCCGACTCCAAAGCCGAAGCGCAAACATTTCGCGAGGCGGTGACCGAACAGCTGAAACCGCATGGCTTGACGGCACGATTTCGCCCTCTGATCAGCTCCAATCCGATGGTGGTCGCCCATTTCGTGGGGATGGAAAGCACCGGCCCGCTGCTGCTGCCGGCGGAAAAATGGTCGGGCCGGGAAGCGGAACTTCTTGAATTGGTGAAAGAGGTGACCAATCCGGTGCTGGTGGTGAAATAACCGGGGATTGCCGCCCCTTATTTTTCAATTTCGCCGTAGGCATCCTCCAGTTCGATTCGAACCAGCGCGGCGATAAACCGGGTAAAGTCCTTTTTGTCAACCCGGTTCTTCAGATCGGAAATGCTGTCGCCGAGACCGAGTTTTTTTGCGGCTTTCAAAGCCCGGTCATCGGCGAACGGCATCAGTTCATCCCAGGCGGCCTGGGCCTCCCGAAAAAAAATGTCCACCCCGACATCCCCCATTCCTTTGAACTTCTTCAGCAGTTTTCGCTCTTGATCAGGATCCCGCTCCGCTTCCTCGCGAAGGTTGCGCAGATCCCCTTTGTAATCCTCCAGAAGCATATTGGCGGTGTCTTCGAGCATTCTCGAGGTGCTTTCATCATACCGGGCGTAGCCGGATTCATTGAGCACATCGGTGCGTTGTCGCCATGTCGCCTCCGCCATCTTCTCGGGCGTGTTCCATCCCGCTTTCGAAAGGGCTTCGGCCGCATCGATGGCCGCCTGGAACCGAATGCGGGTGCTGGAGAGAATCGCGAAGACAAGGAGACGGAAGAGGGGAGACGGGGTGTTTTCCTCGATATAGATTCCCAACTGGTCGCTGAAGGTTCGCCCGTATGTTTCCAACACTTTTTCGGCAACGGCCTTTTTGGATTCGGTCATGATCGGTCTCCTTGATGAAACGGTTTATGCGGGCGGACGCTCGTGTTTACACGGCAGTTCTTCATGCCCATTCCCCTTCAAACAGCGGTTTGACGGGGCGTTCGGACTTGTCGATGCCCATCTGTTTGAAGACGTCGGCGCTGTGTTTGGATTCTTTCTCCGCATTCAGCGTAATACCCAGCTCCTCTTTCGGGTCTCCGGAGGCGCCGATCAGCAGAAATTCGGTTCCCTCATGATTCAGGAAGTCGGGCGGATCGGCATCGGCGAATTTTCGATCCCGGAAAATTTCCTGGAGGGTTTTCGGGTATTCCGCCTGCCGTTCTTCCTTGAGTCCGGCGGCTCGGGGCCCGCCTCTTTCGGGATTTTTGACGCTGATGATGTAGCTGGCTTCTTCTTCGATCCCCAGCTCATCCTGAACCGCGTCTTCGCTCTTGGGCAGTTCGAGCAGGTAGACCAGATGGGTATGGTCTTCATGCCGCAGAATGCGGTAGACCCCTTCTCCGCAAGGCCGGGCCGCCGGATTATGCCGCTCGCCGCGGGTCTTGGTTCGGTAATTTTCTTCGCTCAAGGCCTCTCGAATCGATTTCGGGTCCTTGCGCACCATATCCACGAATCCCCAGTCCCGGGCCTTGCCGGCGCGCTCCGGTTTCGGCAGCTTTTTCCGGCCGATGATCGCCAGGCGAAAGCGCTCCTTGGGATCTTCCGGATTCAGCACCATGTAGAACCGCTGAACATCCGATTTTCCCTCGGGGTCTTCTTCTTCGACCCGGGGGCGGTAGAAAAAATAGATGTTGCCTTTTTCAAGGGTTTCCAGTTCATTCCCATTCTCATTTTCAGCCATGGAATTGCTCCTTTCCTTTTGTCTGCATTCAAACCAGCCGTTACTGCTTCTCTCAAGATTACCGGAAGCGAATCAGAAGAGTGAATAGGGTTTTTTATGTAATTTTTTCAATTATTTCTTTATTTTTTGAAAAAACGAAGAAAGGGTCCTGTCGAATCATCCAAGGACCATGGCAGAAGATTAACGAGTTGCTTTTGAGCGCCGATGCTGGCATACTGACCCGGCTGAATGGCAGAGAATTTGATCAATCACACCGGTGTTGACGGTTCCCACGTCAGCCTTCGGTAAAAACCCCGCGCAAGGTTTACTGAAAAGATGATGGAAGAAAAGCACATCCTGACCATGCTGGTGGAAAACGAGCCCGGCGTAACCGCCCGAATCACCAGCCTGTTTGCCGGAAGAGGGTACAACATCGAAAGCATCTGCGGTGCGCCCACCGCCGATCCCGCTTTGTCGCGGATTACGATCACCACCCGCACCAATCCGTCTCAGCTGGAGCAGATCATGAAAAACATTCGTCGGCTGGTGAATGTGATCAAGCTGCGGGACATGACGGGTGAAGCGGCGGTCAAGCGGGAGTTGGCCTTGATCTGCGTTCAGGCCAGGCCCAAACACCGGACGGAAATTCTGCGAATTGTGGATACCTTCAGAGCAAAGGTGGTGGATACCGGCGCGGAGCACTACATCATCGAGGTGGTGGGAAGAGAAGAAAAGGTGAATGCCATGATCAAGCTTCTGGAGCCGATCGGCATCAAGAAGCTGACCCGTTCCGGCATCCTGGCCCTCTATCGCGAACCCGATTGACGGAAGGGATCAGACCCTGGTCGGCTGCTCCCTTCCGCCGTTTCATCGCCCGCATTCGAGCGGTTATTCTTTTTCGAAATCCTATTTCTTGTCCCGGGTGGGCGGCGCCATGAATTCCGGTCCCACCGGATCTTTGATGGTATCTTCCAGGATCTTATCGATCTCTTTCTTGGCGGCGCCGTTGAGATTCCAACCCACCACCTCCCGGACCGGCTTCATCTGCTCCGGCTTTCGCCCGCCCCATAGGGCGATCTCGACCCCCTGATCCAGCACCCATCGAACCGCCAGCGGCAACAGGTCTTTGTTAAAGCGGTCTTTGGCCAGCGCTTCCAGTTTATCGGCTGCGGCCAGATACTGGTCGAAGCGCTTTCCCTGAAATTTGGGATCATACTGGCGCAGGTCGTCGCCCTTGAACTCCCGGTCTTTGGACATCTTGCCCGACAGCATTCCCCGACACAGGGCGCCGTAGGTCATCAGGGCGATGTTGTGGTCGTGGCAGTATTCCTTTTCTTCCCCTTCGATCTGCCGCTCGAAAATATTGTATGGCGGCTGGCTCAGGTGCAGGGGCGCCGATTTTCGAAAGTCCTTCATCTGATCCGGTGAGTAGTTGCTGACCCCGATGGATCGAATCTTTCCGCTGTCAAAAAGGTCCTTCATGGTTTCTGCGGTCGCTTCGATGGGAACCAGGGGATCCGGCCAGTGGACAAAATAGATGTCGATATAGTCGGTCTTCAGACGGCGAAGGGAATCGTCGACTTCCTTGAGAATGCGATCGCGGGTGGAGTTGCGATAGACCTTTCCGTCTTCCCATTCCAAAGTGGCTTTGGTGGAGATGAAGAGCTTGTCCCGCCCGCCGTATTCCTGAACCGCTTTCCCGACGATCTCTTCGGATCGGCCGAAACCATAGACCGGCGCGGTGTCGATGACGGTGATGCCTTCATCCAGGGCGGCATGAATCGTCTTGATAGACTCCTTTTCATCGGTGCCGCCCCACATCCATCCGCCGATCGCCCACGTGCCCAGGGCGATGCGCGAGACGTTCATGTCGGTGCCGGGGATTTGGGTGTATTCCATGGTGGTTCCTCCTTTATATTGATAAGGGTGCATTGAATCCCTCCGTTTGCATTGCTAAAAAAAGTTATAGAGTCCTTGGGAGGGAAAAGGATAATAAGAACTTTGTTTCATAAATCAAAACAATTTTAGGAATGAAGGAGGGAAAAGTAAATACGGTGAAATCCGTATATTTCGGTCGATGACATTTTTAACTAGTTTATTTGTTTAAAAAAATAAATATTAACTAGTTCATATTGCTGCAAAAGGAATTTTGAACTAGGTGGCAATACCGCCCATGTCATTGTGCTTAAAATGGAGCAAAATACACCGACCAAGAGCCTGTAAAAACCAATAAATCATTATTATCCGAAGGTCGAAACGCAGGCAATTTCCAGATACAAGTTTTAATAGGCATATTTCCCTTTTTTATTTAAAAATTAAGGTATATCAGATTTTTACCAAGCATTGCGAAGGCCGAACTATATTAGATTCGCAATTATCAACGACAATCTACATGAATCCCCCTATTTTCTTCTTTTTCCTTCATTTGTTAAGATTCACTCAGAATTGAAAAGTACAATCGTGAAAGGAGGAAAAAATGGCTCAGGAAACCAGCATGGTGGAAAAGATGTCGAATATGTCCACGAGCATTTTTTTGCTGATCGTCGGATTGATCTTTTTGATCATCAATTTTACGGTTTTTCCGGTGTTCGGATTTATTCTCGGTGTTCTGTTTATTGCGGCCGGAATCTTTTTTATGGTCAAAGCCCGAAAGAAACTCTCCCAGGGCGTTTGACCGGCATCGGTTGAAGCGGGATAAAGGGGCTTTCGGGGGGGCGAACGAGTTTACGGGATAACTAACTGAAATTGCGCGATCGCAACCTGTGAATTCCGTCTCCTCCTAAATCCCCATTCCATTTGAAACGGCCGGCGCCCAAGACGAGTATCTGGTGCCGCTCAACCTGGGGGTTTTGTGCCAGATAACTTTCTATCTGGCTGGAGTCCCACACGTAATGGGTTTTCCTTCCGGACCTTCTCTCTCGAATTATTTTCTCTACATTCTTCCTTCTCAAAACAGCCTCCCCCTTCTTAAATTTTCGGTGCTGGGGGCGATGTCTTTGAGCCAGGCATCCAGCCGGGCGTCTTCTTTGGACACCCCCCGGGGCCAGATCCGATCGATCAATACCCGGGTGCCGTCATGCCGGCTCGGTTCGTCGTATATCCGTCGTTTTCATATTTGCATGGGTTCACCCCTCCCCCTTC
The DNA here is from genome assembly GCA_046541495.1 of Desulfococcaceae bacterium. Lineage (GTDB taxonomy): Bacteria > Desulfobacterota > Desulfobacteria > Desulfobacterales > Desulfococcaceae > JAABSQ01. The sequence continues at coordinate 5,325 of JBKHDE010000077.1, read as the reverse complement.
ATATCGGCGATATGTTCTTTGATTTTGATGACGCTGTCCGGGTTCAGGGAAATGGAATCGATCCCGGATTCCACCAGAAACTCCGCAAACTCGGGATAATCGCTGGGGGCCTGTCCGCAAATCCCCACCTTGCAGTCGGCCTGATGAGCGGTCTGAATCAGGTCGTGAATCGCCCGTTTGACCGCCTCGTTTCGCTCATCAAAGAGATCGGACAGAATGGAGGAGTCCCGGTCCACCCCCAGCACCAGCTGGGTGAGGTCGTTGGACCCCACGGAAAACCCGTCGAACCGTTCCGCAAATGCATCGGCCAGAATGACGTTGGAGGGGATTTCACACATGACATAGACCTCCAGGTCCTTTTTGCCCCGCTCCAGGCCGAAATCGGCCATAACTTCCAGAACCCGGTCGGCCTCTTCCAGGGTGCGGCAAAAGGGGATCATGACAATGACATTGGAAAGCCCGATCTCTTCGCGCACCTTTCTGATGGCCCGGCATTCCAGGCCGAATCCTTCCCGGTATTCGTCGCTGTAGTAGCGGGATGCGCCGCGAAACCCCAGCATCGGGTTGGCCTCTTCCGGTTCGTAAAGATATCCCCCGATCAGATCGGCGTATTCATTGGTTTTGAAATCGCTCATTCGAACGATGACCGGCTTGGGATACCGGGAGGCGGCGATTTTGGCGATGCCCCGGGCGAGATGGTCCACGAAATAGTCGGTCTTGTTGTCGTATCCTAGGGTCAGCTCCTTGATCTCGTCGATGACGTCATCGTCTTCGAGATCCTCGAAATCGACCAGGGCCATGGGATGGATTTTGATGATGTTGTTGATGATGAACTCCATCCGGGCCAGGCCGATGCCGTCGGCCGGCAAGCGCCACCAGCGAAAGGCGGCCGGCGGACTGGCGATGTTCATCATGATCTGGGTCTCGGTCTCGGGGATCTCCTCCAGATCGATTTCTTCTTCCTCATAATCGAGAATCCCTTCATAGACATGGCCCTGGTCGCCTTCAGCGCAGGAGAGGGTGATCTCCCGGTCCGAATCGAGGACGTCGGTGGCCTCGCCGGTTCCTACAATGGCGGGAATCCCCAATTCGCGGCTCACGATGGCCGCATGGCAGGTGCGGCCCCCGTGATCGGTGATGATGCCGGCGGCCCGCTTCATGATGGGAACCCAGTCGGGATCGGTCATTTCAGTGACCAGAATGGCGTCGTCTTCGAATTGGTCGATCTGGTCGGCGCTCTCGATTTTACAGACCCTGCCGGCAGCGACGGCGTCGCCGATGGCGAGACCGGAGACCAGCCTTTCGCCGGTTTCCTGAAGGGAATAGGTCTTGAGGGTTTGGGCGCTCTTCTGGGACTGGACCGTCTCCGGCCGGGCCTGGACGATATACAGGTCCCCGGAATCCCCGTCCTTGGCCCACTCCATGTCCATCGGCTTGTCGTAGTGATTTTCGATCACCACGGCCCATTCGGCGAGCTGAAGAATCTCGTCATCTTCCAGTACAAAAGAGCGGCGCTCTTTTTTGGGGGTGTCGATATTCTTGGTGGTCTCGCTGCCGCCTTTGGCATACACCATCTTTTTTTCTTTGGCACCCAGCGCCTTTTCAATCAGCGGTTTGAAATCCCCCTCGTTCAAAAGGGGTTTGAAGACCTGGTATTCGTCCGGATTGACCGTTCCCTGAACCACGTTTTCGCCCAGGCCCCAGGTGGCGTTGATGACCACCACATCCGGAAATCCGGTGTCGGTGTCGATGGAAAACATCACCCCGGAGCCGCTCTTGTCCGAGCGAACCATCTCCTGGATGCCCACTGAAAGAGCCACCTTCATGTGATCGAAACCCTGTTCCTCCCGATAGGAGATGGCCCGGTCGGTAAAAAGGGAAGCGTAGCATTTTCGGCAGGCGTCCATCAGATCCTCTGTGCCGGAGATATTCAAAAATGTCTCCTGCTGGCCGGCGAAGCTGGCTTCGGGCAGGTCCTCGGCGGTGGCGCTGCTTCGAACGGCGGTGTTCACATCGGATGTGTCGCACCGTTGGCTCAGCTCCCGATAGGCTTCTCCGATCGCCGTCTGAATGTTTTCCGGGAACTTCCCCTTTTTAAAGAGGCTTCGAATCGATTTGCCCACCTCTTCGAGGGGTTTGCTTTCATTTTTCATCTCGCCGAGCAGCGATTCTATCCGATCGGAAAGCTCATTGGCGGAAAGAAATTCCCGGTAGGCCCGGGCGGTGGTGGCGAACCCGTCCGGAACCCGCACCCCTTCTTCCTTGAGATTGGCGATCATCTCTCCCATGGAGGCGTTTTTTCCGCCCACCCGGGATACATCATCTGAATCGAGGTCTTCGAACCATCGAATATAGGCATCATTGTTTCCCATGTCGGATTCTCCTGAATGCGTGTATTGATCATGCTGAATGGACTATTGTATGCGGCCCCGGAATTCCGCCGGGGTGCAGGTCATCCTGCCATGATCACCGCTTCGGCCATCCCCGGGATCTTTTCCCGACCCGGCAAGAACTCCCTTTCGGTCAAACAGCTTCCCGGCCCGGGAAAAGATCCCGGGGATGGCCTCTCTATCATTCATTCAGCCTTTTGCCGAAAAGATAAGCGAAGCCGGGTCATCCGGTTAGTAATAGGATGTCGGGCCGTACGTGAAATCGAGTAAATTGACCACCTTTTCGGCTCCGGCTTCCCGAGCGTTTTGAGCAGCCACATTCAATTCCCGAATACTGGTGACATTTCCGGCCAGTGTGACGACACCGTCTTCCACGGTAACGATGATGGTGTCCGCGTCCACGTATGGACTTGAGCGAAGCTCGGAGATCACATTTTCTTTCAATTCCCGGTCGCTTTCCACAATATCGTCGCTTTCCGGCCCGGCTTCATCGGAAATATCGATGTTGTTGTCCACCGCCACCACCCCTTTCACCCCTGAGACGACCTCTTCGGCCCGGGCCGCTTCATAGCGGGAGTCGACCGACCCGTACAGATACGCCTTTGCATTTTTCACATCGGCGACCACATCGAACCGGTGCACATCGGGGCTGCGCTTCAGGGCCTCTTGAATGCGGTTTTCAAGGGTATCGTCTTCGGCGATTCGGTCCGGCCGAACCCGAAGGAAGTTTTTGACCCGCCACACCCCCACCGTGTTTTGCGCATCCCGGGCCGCGGCCCGTTTGGCCTCAAGATTGTCTACCACCCCGGTGAGGGTGACCACCCCGTCTTCCACCATCGGGGTCACATTGAAGGATTTGACCCGAGGATCGTTTCGAAATGCGGTTTTCAAAGCGGATTCGATCTTTTCGTCTTCGGCCGCCTGAAATTCGGAATCTTTCCGCATTTCATCTCTCAGCAGCCAGTTGACCGTCAGTTTCTCGGAATCCACCGCCTGGACCCCGACCACCCGGGCCTTGTTCAAAGCCCGGGTTTTTTCCAGAAGACTCCCCACGGCGCCGGACAATTCCACCACCCGGTCCGTTACGGCGACCTCGATCAGGGCGTCATCGATCCAGAGGTCCCAGGCCAGCCGCTCCTGAATTTCCTGGCGGATTTCTCTGTCGGGCCGTTGGGTTCGGCTTTCCACGTCGAGGTTGTTGGTGAATTTTTCGACCCCTCGAACCCCTTTGGCGACCTTTCCGGCCAGGCGTTTTTCCGCCCAGGAATCGACTTCCCCGGTCAGGGTGACGGCTCCGTCCCGAACCTGAATCTCGATCTCAAATGCCTCGGCGGCCGGGTCTATGGCCAGGGCTTCTCGGATGTCGGCCTTGAGCGCCTCATCTTCCCGATCTTCGGCCTGAATGTCGATTTGATTGACCACCGCACGGACCCCGCGTATGGAGCCCGCCACTTCGGCGGCCCGCTCACGGGCCAAGAGATTGTCCACCGTTCCGTCGAGAATCGCCGTTCCTTCTTCGACCTTCACTTTGATTGAATGGGCCGGTATACCCCGTTCATGTTTCAACTGGGTTCGAATGGCGCTTTTAATCTCTGCGGGTGTCAGGTTTTGAGCGAATACCGGTGCTGAAAATACTAAAATAGATAGGATGATGATAAATGTGGACCCAGAACGACCTGTATCGAAAAAGTTTTTGTTCCGCCTCATGCCGGAGCCTCCTTATTGTATTTGGGATTTTATGGTAGAAGAGCGATGGACGTGCGGGCTCATTGGGATTTAATGGAAAAACCTCCTCTGTTTCCTTGCGAAATGTTTAAAAATATTTGGTATTTTAATCCTGTCACACCGGAGGCCCCCGGGTAAATGGGGCAAATTCAGTATTTTGGATTTTGAATCATAATGAGACCGGTTGATATCCATCGCGCGGTAGGGAGGGAGGGAACAGCATAAACGGTTGGTGCTTATGCAAATACAGAGTTTTTCAGGATTACTTACTGAATACACCCTATACCCATGAACCGGTTTAGCCGCTAATATCCTTTGCCATGGTACAAAAATCCGGTTTAAGGAGGGCCTGAAATGGCAAAAAAATTTAGGGTCGTGGTTGCTGAAGACCATACCATTCTTCGAGAGGGATTGGTCACGCTTCTCGATTCTCTCAATGAAATAGAGGTCGTCGGGCAGGCCGAAGACGGGCTCAAGGCGATTCGTGCGGTCGAGAAGCATACCCCCGATCTTCTGATGATCGATCTGTCCATGCCCAAGATGAACGGCATCGCCGCGATTAAGGACATCAAAAGCCGATATCCGGACACCAAAATCCTGGTGCTCACCGTCCACAAATCCGAGTCCTACATTCTGGAAACCTTTCAGGCGGGCGCGGACGGGTATTGCCTCAAGTATGCCAATTACGACGAACTCCAGATGGCGATTCGTCATGTGCTGGCGGGCAAGCCCTACTTGAGTCCGGATGTGTCTGAAAAGGTGCTGGAAGGTTATCTTGAGGGTAGGAAAAATCTAAAAGAGAACACCACGTGGGAGAATTTAACCCAGCGGGAAAAAGAGATTTTGAAACTGGTGGGTGAAGGCCACACCAATAAGCAAATTGCTGAGTATCTCTTTATAAGCGTCAAAACGGTGGACAAACATCGGGCCAATTTGATGAAAAAGCTGGATATCCACAATGCGGCCAAATTGACCGCCTATGCCATTGAGCGGGGTCTGGTTACGCGTTGATTATGGCCCCCGCCCAGCAGCAGCATAAACCGGGTGTTCGTTTGTTAGATTCTAAATTCTCGTTTTATTCAGTTTTCCCATGCGATTTCCACAAATTATCATCCCGCTCCGGGCGATCTCCTCAGTTCGGAGTAGCGCCTTCAGGCGGCGCTTGGATATTCCGCCCCCTTGACCGCCTAAAGGCGGAACTCCAAACCTG
>JBKHDE010000076.1:0-18575 GCA_046541495.1 Desulfococcaceae bacterium | reverse complement strand
GGAAAAATGAAAAAATTTTTTTATCCCATCGGAATCGCAGGAGGTGGATGGATGTTAAAAGACGCCATTGAAAAACTCGCCAAGAGTCGGGAAAAAGCCGAGAAAAAAAACCGGGCCAAGAACCTGTTGATGGGGGCCACCATCGGCACCGCCATCGGAACGGTCGCCGGGGTTTTGTTCGCCCCGAGAGCGGGTAGCGAAACCCGGGAGCAGTTGGCCGACCGGGCCAATGAAACCATGGAGGTGTTGAAGGAAAACCTGGAGGAGACCAAAAAAGCGATCGCCGACCAGAAAGAACGTATCGGTGAAGTCACGAGCCAATACATTGAAGCGGTCAAAGATATGGCGCCGGAAGCCGAAGAGGCCAAAAAAGAAAGCGGCAAGGCCAAAAAGAAGGCCTCCTGATCCTTTTGGCGAATGATGTCCTGAATGTGAATTCACAACCCTGGTTGATTGAGGATACCCGATGAATGCCGTTTTTACCTTACAGGAAATCGCTGTTTTTATACTCTTTAATCTGGCGGTCGGGGTGGGGATTTATCTGATCATCGTTCTTCGCAACATCAATTCCCTGGCCCGGGAAATCAATGAAGTGGTGGAAGCGAACCGGACCAGCATCGATCTGACCCTGTCTTACCTTCCGGAAATTTCCGAAAACATTCGGGAATCCAGCATCGGAATTCGAAAAAGCGTCTGTCAGACCGAGGCGGCCATTGAGGTGCTCACCGACAACGTCACCGATGCGGTCACCACCGTCAACAAAGCCGCCGACAGCATCACCACCTATTCTGTCATTGTGACCGAAATCGTGAAGACCCTGATGGATATGTTCGGCAAGACAAAAAAATAATTCCGTCCGGTATCGGAAAAAGACGATAGGGCGAGAGAGAAAAGATTAATGATTCAGCGATTGAAACGTACGTTTCACCAATTGTCCCAAGACCGGCCGGGGGAGCGGTTTATCAACCACTACCGGCAGAACCAGGAATCCCTGAAAGACGCGAAACCGTGGGAATCGTATGTCTTCATCGGGGCCGGTGTGGCACTGGGTATCATCGGTTTTCTATTCTCCATCCCTCCCGGATCACCCGGTTTTCTTCTTTGGATTCCGGCCTTGGGCCTGATTGCGGCTCGAGTGAAATTCGTTGCCCTTTTTCTGGATAAAGTGGAATCGATCTCTCGGAATATTTATAGCAGAATCAAACGAAAACTGGGTCGATAAGCCCCTGAATGGAGATCAAAAATCGGCTTAGGCACGGACGTACGTAGTCGAAAAAGAAATCTCAGTTCAGTCTCAACCATTTGAATGAGATTGATGAATTGCCATAACATGAAAACGAAAAAAGGAGGAAAAAAGATGATGAAAAAAGCGATGATTCTGTTGATGGCCCTGTTTTTGAGCTTCGGAACCCTGGCCGGGTGTTACCAAACCGGAAGGGTCAGCGGAGAAGCCGCCGAAGAGGTCGAAGAAGGCGCCGAATCATTTGAAGAGGGGTATGAAGAAGGAAAAGACGAGTAAGAACTCTTTATTTCAAATTCACACATTATTTGTGACCTATAGTTTCATTTGAATTTCACTGCAGGCACCATATAGATGGCTTCTTATACATTCGGCCCTATGGTGCCTTTTTTTTACCTACCCTTTCGATTAGAACCATCCTTAATACCGGATTGGTCAAACCCTCAATCAGTTGATCCTGATGACCCCCGGACTGTTTTGAAACACCGAACGGATTCCATTCAACAGCAACCGAAGGGACCGGATAATCAGGAATCACCGTCTTCGTAATTATTTTTTTTGGCATTGTCAGAGTCGTCCGTATAGGGATCTTCATCTATTTCTTCTTTAATGGGAGACAAAACTCGAAGGGCTATGAAATTGATCCCGGACACCAGAATAGCGATTTCATATCGATCGAAGGCGATGGCGGCGCCCACGGTTCCGGTGGACCAGAGGCTGATCGCCGTAGCGGTGCCGATGATTTCATTCTTGCCCTTCTTGAGGATCGCCCCGCCGCCGATAAATCCGATGCCGGTCATCAGCCCCTGCATAATGCGCGCCCGGGCGTCCGGGGTATCTCCGCTGAGAAAACCTTCGGCGATTAGCAAATACCCGCAACTGGCCACCGCCACCAGCGGAAAGGTACGCAGCCCCACGCTGCGGGAATAAACTTCCCGCTCCAGAGCCAGAGGCAAAGAAACCAAAAAAGCGGCGGTGATCTTGAACAGGTATTCAAGAAAGGTGAACCAATAAAAATCGGACCAGGCGTCTATCAGATTGGTGGCATCGGTCCAAAGACTTGAAAAAAAGTCGATCATATCATTATTCCCCCGGATTCACCGTTCCTGGACATTCCCTCGAAATTACCGCATCCGTAGTCTGGATACCACCGATTTGACGTTTACCACATCCTCGGCCAGTTCCACCACCTGCTCTGCCTGGGCCTCGGACTGAACGGTGCCTTCCAGAGTGACGATGCCGTGATCGGTATCCACGTCGATATCGGCCCCTTCGGTTTTTTTACTGAACATCAGCACCGTTTTCACCTTGCTGGTGATCCAGGTGTCGCTGACCACCCGGCCGGTTTTTTCGATGGGCCCCCGCACCGCATCCCCGGTTTTCTCCAGAAGTCCTTCTTCGCCGGCCGTTTCCGGATCAACCCGCAACGCCTCTTGAACCTTTCGCACACCGCGGGTGTTTTCGGCGATCTGAACCGCCAGTTTTTTTTCCATTTCGGATGCCACCACCCCTTTTAGGGTGACGATACCATCGTCCGTATCCACATCGATATCGGTTCCGTCGGTATACTGGTTCCAGAGCAGGTTCGATTTCACCCGGGCGGTCAGGGTGGCGTCCCGGACACTCCGGTAAAATGAAGAAGGCTCGGTGCGCACCGCTTTTTCACCCTCGACCTCGATCTGGTTTTCCACCGCGACGACCCCGTCCACGCCTCGAGCGATTTCCCCGGCGAGATCCCGTTCGATTCCGTTTTCCACCTGACCGGTCAAAACGACCTCTCCCTGATCCACCTTGACCTCCAGATCGTAAGGGTTGAGATGCTCATTCAACGAATAGGCGGTAACCAGTTTGGATTGAATCCACCCATCATCAACCCCGTTTCCCTTTTCTTCAGCCGCCGGTGGATCCGCCGCCAGAACCGGTGGAGTGGCCGTCGAAATAGAAAACCAGATCAATCCTGCCATTATCAACCGTACGAAAACAGATCGGTATATCATCTTGAAAGTTCTCCAATAGAAAAAAATAAACAGCGCAACCCAATAAACAACGCCACCGGCACTTCGAGCATAATGGATTCCTTAGAATGCGGAATGCAGCAGCGTCGATGTGTCCGATGGCGCAGATTGTCGGCCCCGGCGTTTAGGCGGGTGGCCGTTTCCCCATGATTAAAAACACCACGAACAGAATCAGAAAAACGACGAATAGAATCTGTGCAATCCCGGCAGCTGCGCCGGCGATGCCGGTGAAGCCCAACAGGGCCGCAATAATCGCGATGACAAAAAACATTATCGCCCATCCAAGCATATCTTATCCCTCCTTTCCGATACAAAACGGATCAGGTATTTACTCCATCCTTTCACCGGTTTCTTCCATTTCTTCGCCCCCCTCTTCCATCAACTCTCCTGTCTCCCGGGTAGCCTCTCCCATTTCTTCTTCGGTTTCCTCATAGGCTTCGCCAGCCATTTCCTCGGTCTCTTCAGCGGCCTCACCCATCTGTTCGCCCATCTCCTCACCGGTTTCTTCCATCTCCTGACCGGCTCGCTCCGCACTTTCTTCCACATCTTCACCGGCTCTTTCCATCGGCTCTTCTTCGGTGCAGCCGATGGCGCCGATGCCGATAAAAATAACCGAAACGCCGATGATCATTATTTTCTTTAAGGTAGACATATCTCCTCCATTCTTGTTGATTATAAGGTTTTCAGAAAATTCTCTGCGCAAGCTCAGACAGCTGCTCTATTAACGAGCAATGTAGGCATCCGCTTCTTTCTCGGCTTCTTCACGGCTCTTTCCGTATCGCTCCTGGATTTTGCCGACCAGCCGATCCCGATTTCCCTCGATCCAATCAAGATCGTCATCGGTCAGCTTTCCCCATTCCTGTTTGAATTTGCCTTTGGCTTGCTTCCAATTTCCGGCTATTTGATCCCAGTTCATATGATTTCTCCTTTTTTTTTGTTTTTCCTTCATATTAACAATGCCGGGGCGAGGCTCATTTCCTGAAGAGGCCCGCGACCCATCGCATCAGATGCCTCTACATGCGGGCGATATAGTCCTCGGCCTCCCGCTGGGCTTCTTCCTTGTCTTTTCCATACCGCTCCTGAATTTTTCCGACCAGCCGATCCCGATTTCCTTCGATCCAATCGAGATCGTCATCGGTCAATTTTGCCCATTCCTGTTTGATTTTTCCTTTGACCTGTTTCCAGTTTCCAGCTATTTGATCCCAATTCATGGTTTCTCCTTGCTACTGGGTTATAACAATATAATTAATAATATAATCAACAGTAACAGCGCCAACCCACCACTCGGATAATACCCCCAGGCTCTACTGTACGGCCACGCCGGCAAAGCACCGATCAACAACAAAATCAAAAGAATCAATAACAGGGTTTCAATCATTTCTCCTCACCTCCTTATGGCGTTTTAATGACCTACAACATAAAGTATAAGAGCCCTGAAAGAAATGGGATAAACTCAGTATTCACACCGTATAAAGACGGTATAGCAAACCCGAACACAGGCCTGCCTGCCCCCCCGGCGAGTGTGGAATCTATGTAAGAGCCGCCTCACCTATAGCAAGGTTTTTCCAGTAAGGTTTTTCCCATTTCTTTATAAAGGGTTTGCAGTATTTACTTCCCCGCCTCTCCCGCTATAGTTCGTAAAGAAAATAGAAGCAGACAATCCCTGATAAGGCAAAGGAGCACATCATGAATTTTTCATCTGCAAAGGTTTTCAAAAGGCTGGCATGGCTTCTCCCGGTGGTTTCAATCCTGGCGATCACGGCGATATCCGCTTACAGCCAGACCGGTGTGGTGACCACCAATGATCAGCTCGGCGTGAAGCCCTTGACTGAAACCGGGGGCGGATTTCTGTACTCACGGGTCTGGTCCCCGTATTTGGTCGGCATCTGCATCGGCATGCTGAGCTGGTTGACCTTTCTTCTTTCCGATCACCCCATCGGGGTCTCCTCTGCTGTGGCCAGAACCGGCGGAATGTTGGAAACCGCGGTTCGCGGTCAAAAAGCAAAGGAAAAGCCCTATTATCAGAAACTGGGTTTGAACATCGGATGGGAGTGGGTGTTTGTCGTCGGCATCGTGATCGGTGCTTTTTTGTCGGCCAAACTCTCCGGAGACTTTCAAATTCATTGGATACCCGCCATGTGGGAACAGCGTTTCGGCCACAACATTCCGGCTCGGATAGGTGCCGCATTCATCGGCGGCGTCATTTTGATGATCGGGGCCCGCTGGGCCGGCGGATGCACCAGCGGACACGGCATCAGCGGCACCCTTCAACTGGTGATCAGCAGCTGGGTCGCGCTGGTCAGCTTTTTTGTCGGCGGCGCGATCACCGCTTTCCTGATTTACTGAGCGCCGATTTTCCATAGAGAGGAGAACACGCCATGTTGAAAAGACTTCATGAACAAAAACCGGTTCAATTGGGGCTGGGACTTATAATGGGCATTCTATTCGGTTTTTTTCTTCAACGGGGGCAGGCCACCCGCTATGACATCATCCTCGGCCAGATGCTTTTGCGGGATTTCACTGTCATGAAAATCATGATGACCGCCGCGGTAGTGGGAATGATCGGTATTTACACCATGCGTCGAAAAGGAATGGTGCAGCTTCATCCCAAAGAGGGCGCCGTCGGTTCCACGGTGATCGGAAGTCTGATATTCGGCTCCGGCATGGCCATTCTCGGCTATTGCCCCGGTACCACACTCGGAGCCGTCGGCCAGGGATCGATGGACGCATTGGCGGGCGGATTGCCGGGTATGCTGGTGGGCGCCATCATCTATTCGAGCCTGTATCCGAGCCTGTCCGAAAAGATTCTGCAGAAAGGGGATTTCGGAAAGGCGACCTTTCCCGATTATTTCAAGGTCACGCCGCTTGTCGCCATCGGCGGATTCTATATGACCATCATCACCGTCTTTTTTGTGTTGGAAATTTCAGGCTTCTAAGGATCGCATTTACAGAATCCGAATGACGATGGAATTCATTCGACGGGGCAATCCCGACGGGTTGCCCTCTTTTTGGCGGGACGTGAAGCGGCCGTTCTCGCTATACCATATCGGCGGCTTGATTATACGGATTTTCCCCCATATATTTTCCCCTTCACAAGAGATATTCTGACGGATAAAGTTCATACTCACCTGTTCGATCTGAGGCTGAAACATCTGATTATACAGAAGAATCAAAATTATTCGTCATTCGGATAGTATTCATTCGAATAGACGGATATCAATTTAGAAAGGAGCCTTCCAAATGGATATATTTACCCGAGATGATCTCAAGGAACTGATCGAAAAACAGAACGGTCCCTGCCTCTCCCTTTACATGCCGACCTACCGCGGATGGAAGGACGCTCAGCAAAACCCGATCCGATTCAAAAACCTGCTGAATAAGGCTGAAGATATGTGGAAAGCGGTAAGTTCCGAAAAAAAAGTGCCCAACGACATTTTTGAGCCGGCCCGGAATCTGGTTGAGGATTTTTCTTTCTGGCAGTACCAGAGCGACGGATTTGCGATGTTTTTATCCGATGGCGTAGCGCGTACCTATCGCCTCCCGGTGGAATTCGATGAAGTGACGGTGGTCACCGAACGGTTCCATATGAAACCGGTACTTCCCTATCTTTCCAAAGACAACCGGTTTTTCATTCTGGCGGTCAGCCAGAACCGGATTCGATTCTTCCAGTGCACCCGCCACAAGATCCAGGAAATCGAACCGGAAGCCATGCCCAAGAATATGGCGGAGGCACTGAAATTCGACGAGTTTGAAAAACAGCTCCAGTTCACGACCAAAACCGGAACGGTCCAGAATCAAGGCGCCGGAGGGCCTTCAACCGGTGACCGGGCCGCGATTTTTCACGGCTACGGGGTCGGAACCGATGATGAAAAAGATGCGATCTCACGATATCTACGCCAGGTGGACCACGCCCTGAAGGAATTTTTACGAGATGAAGACGCCCCCCTGGTTTTGGCCGGTGTGGAAGTCGTCTTACGGTTGTTTCGTGAAGTCAGCGGCTATTCGAATATTCTTGAAGAGGAGGTTCACGGCAATCCCGATGAATTGAGTCCTGAAGACCTTCACCAAAAGGCCTGGAAGGCGGTGGAACCCCATTTTAAAAAGGACCAGGAAGCGGCGGCCCAACGCTATGCCGATTCCGCCCACACCGATTCGGCATCTCAGGATCTGAGGGCGATCATTCCCGCCGCCTACTTCAGCCGGATCGATCTTCTTTTCGTCACCACCCAGGTTCGGCAATGGGGAAAATATGATCCGGAAGCCGATACCCTCGACCTCCACGACCGGGAAGAACCCGGAGACCAGGACATGCTCGATTTTGCGGCCGTATACACACTTCTCAACGGCGGCACCGTGTATGCGGTACCGCCGAAAGAGATGCCGGCCGAAGGGGCCCATGCCGCCGCACTTTTTCGTTTTCCTGCATGAGCTTGATTCACCTTTTTCGAACCTTCGGTACCGCATAGAGGATTGGCAGAATGAAGATAACCCTATATGAAACCGAAACCTGGGAGCACGGCGCATTCGAGTCCCTCGCCTCTGATCACGAGGTGGAATTTCTGGAAGCACCGTTGGGGATCGATACCGCCAAGGGCCACTCAGACGCGGAGGTGATATCCACTTTTATTTATTCCGATTTGAGCGCGGAGGTGTTGAAGCGGTTTTCGAACCTGAAGATGATATCCACCCGCTCGACCGGATTCGATCATATCGATCTGGAATATTGCAGGGAAAAAAACATCACCATTTCCAATGTGCCAACTTACGGAGACAATACGGTGGCCGAGCATGTGTTCGGACTGCTGCTCACCATCAGCCACAATCTGATTCCGGCCATCGACCGGACCCGAAGGGGCGATTTTTCGCTGAAAGGCCTTCAAGGCTTCGACCTGGAGGGAAAGACGCTGGGGGTGATCGGCACCGGCAACATCGGGCAGCACGTCATTCGAATCGCCAAAGGATTTGAAATGAAAGTCCTGGCCTTTGACGCGGCGCCGAAGAAGGAACTTGCCGAGGACTACGGGTTCCGTTATGTCGATCTGGATGCGCTGCTTCGAAATTCGGATATCATCACCCTGCACGTACCGGGAAACGAAAAAACGTATCACCTGCTCTCCGAAAAAGAATTCGCAACCATGAAAGACGGCGTGGTCCTGATCAACACCGCCCGGGGCAGTGTGGTCAACGTCCATGCCCTGGCCGGGGCTATTGCCGATGGAAAAGTGGCGGCTGCCGGGCTGGATGTGCTTCCGGAAGAACCGGCCATTCGGGAAGAAATGGAACTGCTTCGGTCCATTTTTCGAAAGAAAAAAGAACAGAACATCGAAACCCTTCTGGCCGATCATATTCTGTTGCGGCTGCGAAACGTCTATATCACGCCCCACAGCGGATTCAATACAAGGGAGGCGGTGGAGCGGATTCTTCATACCACCGTCGAAAACATCACCGCTTTTGCCGAGGGAAATCCCAAGAACGTGGTGGGTCACGACTAAGGAAAGTTCCTAACACGACGAGGAGAAGACCATGAACAAACAGACCGTTAAGGATGTGGATCTGAAAGGGAAAAAGGTACTGGTCCGGTGTGATTTCAACGTGCCGCTGAATCACCGAAGGGTGGGCGACGATACCCGAATTCGAGCCACCCTGCCCACCATTCGGCATCTGATCGAACAGAAGGCCGGGGTGGTGCTCTGTTCCCACCTGGGACGGCCCAAGGGAAAACCCGATCCGGAATTGAGCCTTCAACCGGTGGCCGATCACATCACCGATATCTTACAAGTGAAGGTGGGAATGCTGGACGACTGTATCGGCACACGGGTGAAATCCGCCGTCGCCGATCTGGAACCCGGAGAGGTATTGCTGTTGGAAAACACCCGCTTTCACTCGGAAGAAAAAGCCAATGATGCCGGTTTCGCGGCCCAACTGGCCGACGGCTTCGATTTCTTCGTAAACGACGCCTTCGGCGCAGCCCACCGGGCTCATGCCTCCACCGAAGGGGTGGCCCATCATCTTCCCGCCGTGGCCGGGCTTCTCATGGCCCGGGAAATAGAGGCCCTGACCCGGTTGAAAGACAATCCGGAAAAACCGATGGCGGCCATTTTCGGGGGCGCCAAAATCTCGGACAAGATCGGGGTCATCGAAACCTTTCTGGAGAAGACCGAGGTGTTGCTGATCGGCGGCGGCATGGCCAATATGTTCTTTAAGGCCCGGGGGCTGGAAATCGGCGATTCCTTCATCGAAGAAGAAGGGCTGGATACCGCCGAAAAGATCATGAATACAGCCGGCGACAAACTGGTGCTGCCCGAAGACGTGATCATCGCCAAAAAGATTGAGGCCGGCGCCGAGCACAAGACGGTATCAGTGAAAGAGGTTCCCTCGGGATGGAAGATCGTCGATATCGGCCCCGAATCGGTGGACGGCTTCATGGACAGGCTCCAGGGCATGAAGACGGTGATCTGGAACGGTCCGCTGGGGGTGTTTGAAACCAAACCTTTTGACGAAGGCACCAACGCCGTCGCCCGCAAACTGGCCGACCTGAATGCGGAAGTCTACATCGGCGGCGGGGATTCGGGCGCCGCGGTCAACCAGGCCAATGCGGCCGAGAAGATGACCCATGTATCCACCGGCGGCGGCGCTTTTCTGGAGTTTCTTGAAGGCAAGCAGCTCCCCGGTGTGGCCGTTCTGAAAGACAAGTAGCCGGTCTCGATATTTACCCACTCGCTTCCACGAAAGGGGGTTTCAAATGGATTTCAATATCGTTCGAAAACTGGTCAAACCGGCGGACTCCAAAGTCATACTGCTGGTCATGGACGGTCTGGGCGGTCTGCCGACGAATGCGGAGAATTTCACCGAACTGGAAAAGGCGAACACCCCCAATCTGGATCAGCTCGCCCGGGAAGGGGTCTGCGGACTTCACCAGCCGATCGGCCCGGGCATCACCCCGGGCAGCGGCCCTTCTCACCTTGCCCTGTTCGGGTATGATCCCATCCGCTATCAGGTCGGCCGCGGTGTTTTGGCGGCCCTGGGCATCCAATTTGATCTCCAAGACGGCGATGTGGCGGCCCGGGGGAACTTCTGCACGGTGGATTCGAATGGAAACGTGACCGACCGCCGGGCCGGACGCATCCCTACCGAAAGAAATCAGGAACTTTGCAAAAAGCTTCGAAAGATCGAGATTCCCGGAGTGGAAATCTTTATCGAGACGGTGAAGGAATATCGGTTTCTGCTGGTCATGCGGGGAGAGAATCTCTCGGGGGAGCTGGCGGACACCGATCCCCAAAGCACCGGGTTGAAACCGCTGCCGCCCAAACCGATCGCTTCCGAGGCCGAGCATACGGCCGATCTGGTAAAACAATTCATCGAGAAAGCCGGTGAGGTGCTGTCCAATGATGCCCCGGCCAACATGGTCCTGATGCGCGGCTTTTCCAAAAAGCCCGACTGGCCCACCTTCCCCGAGGTTTTCGGGGTCCGGTCGGCAGCAATCGCCGCCTACCCGATGTACCGGGGCGTGTCCCGGCTGGTGGGAATGGATATCCTGGAGACCGGGGAGAAACTGGCGGATGAAATCGAGACCCTGGAAAAGCATTGGAAAGACTACGATTTCTTCTATTTCCACGTCAAGAAGATCGACAGCGCCGGTGAAGACGGGGATTTCGACCGCAAGGTCTCTCTGATCGAGTCGGTGGACGCGTCCGTTCCGCGGATCATGAAGCTGAATCCCGATGTGGTGCTGGTCACCGGCGATCATTCGACCCCGTCGTTTATGAAATACCATTCCTGGCATCCGGTACCGGTGCTGCTCTGGTCCAAGTACTGCCGAAATGATCCGGTCAACCGGTTCGGAGAACGGGCCTGCATGGCCGGCGGACTCGGCCCCCGGATTCCGGCCACCGACCTGATGCCGCTGATGATGGCCAATGCGGGTCGTCTGGAGAAATTCGGTGCTTAACAGACCGATCAGCACCGGTCGCTCAAAATACATGGAAAGAAAGCTGGAAATACGCCTTTTACCCCATTCCGGAGAAAGGTCCTTAACCGTATGGTCTAGAGAAGATCCCGAACAGCACCGACTGTTCGGCCTGATTCTCAATCTGCAAACCCTAACAGCCAATCAAGGAGGATTCACATGAAGGTTACCAGCAGCGCTTTTCAAAATGAAGGCAAGATCCCGAGCAAATACACCTGTGACGGCGACAATATCAGCCCGCCGCTGGCTATCTCCGAAGTACCGGCGGAGGCCAAAAGCCTGGTCCTGATCATGGATGATCCCGATGTGCCCAAAGAAGTGCGGAAAGAAGGCGTCTGGGATCACTGGGTGGTCTTCAACATGCCCACCGATGTCAAAGAAATCCCCGAAGGTCAGGAACCTCCCGGCACCCCCGGTAAGGGGACCAACGGAGAGACCGGGTATTACGGCCCCTGCCCGCCGGATCGGGAGCACCGGTATTTCATCCGCCTATACGCCCTGGACACCACTCTCGATCTGCCGGAAGGCGCCGACAAGGTGACGGTGGAACGTGCCATGACCAATCATGCCATCGACAAAGATTTTTTGATGGGAAAATACGAGAGACAATAGGAGGTCCTCACCATGTCAAAAGGCCTCTGGCGCATTCTTGCTTATGTCCTTCTGGTGATCTCGCCGGTGCTTGTCGTCACCTTTTTTAACCCCGGCGCCCTTCATCAGAAGGGCATTTTATATGAAATCGCGAAAAATATAGCCCTGGTCGCCTTTATGATATTGATGCTTCAACCGGTTCTCGCCGGCCGGTTCAAATGGATCGAAGCGCCGTTCGGGATGGACATTTTGATCCGGTTTCACCGGCACATGGCTGTTTTTGCGGTCTGCCTGCTGGTGTTGCACCCGATCTTACTAGCGGCCGGCGGTGCGGGCTGGAAACTGCTCTACGGTCTCGACCTCCCCTGGTACATCTGGGTCGGCAAGATCACCCTGGTGGTCCTGTTGATCAACGGAGGATTGAGCCTGTTTCAAACGCGATTGAAAATTAAATTTGAGAAATGGCGCTTCTGGCATGATATTCTCGGTCCCTCCACCCTGGTCCTGGCGTTTGTCCACAGCTGGTATACCGGGCGAAACCTTCAGAACCCACCACTGAAATGGATCTGGCCGGTGCTTCTGGTCGTCGCAGCGGGGGTTTTCGTCTATCACCGATTGTTGCGCCCTCGAAAACTAAGCCGCTACCCCTACCGGGTGCTGGAGGTCAAAGCGGAAATCGAGGATGCCTGGTCGGTTACCCTGGGCCCGCCCAGAGGCACCCGAAAGGTGTTCGATTATGTGCCGGGGCAGTTTCATTTCATCACCTTTCACCGGAACCGAGGCCTTCCCGAAGAAGAACATCACTGGACGATCTCCTCCAGCCCCACCGAGCAGGGCATCGTCTCCTCCACCATAAAAGCACTGGGGGATTTCACCGCCACCATCGGCGAAACCCAGCCCGGGGATACCGCCACCGTTCATGGTCCCTTCGGTCGGTTCTCTTATATGTTCCATCCGGAGGAACGCGATCTGGTGTTCATCGCCGGCGGCATCGGCGTGACGCCTCTGCGGTCCATGCTTCGGCATATGCAGGACACCCAAAAAGACCGCTCGGTGCTGTTCATTTATGCCAATCCCGACGAAAAAAGCATCGTTTTCCGAAGGGAGCTGGAAAAGATCGCAGAAGGCGATTTTCCGCGGCTCAAACTGGTCCATGTGCTGGAGAACCCCGGCCCGAACTGGACCGGTGAACAAGGAATGGTGGATCGGGAGAAAATAGAACGGCTCTGCAAAAACAAATTGAAGACAGCCGGCTTTTACGTCTGCGGTCCTCCCGGTTTGCTGGAAGCGGTGATCGGACACCTGAAGGACCTGGGCGTGCCCGACAAGCGGATCCATCTGGAGATCTTTACATTCCTGGATTAGACGAGCGCAGCCCCGAAAGAATCAACACAAAGGAGCATCATCATGCGAAGGACCAACCTGAACCAAACCTCCACCGCCGTCGTGTTTACGATCCTGATGGTGGTCATTCTCCTCTCCATTTTCCGAGCCCTGCACCCGCAACCCACCGCCGCCACCGAGGACACCCCGAAAGCCCGAGGAAAAACGGTGTTCACCCAACACTGCTCCGGATGTCACTTCTCCGACTCCAAAGAATCCAAACTCGGTCCCGGCCTGGCAGGGCTCTTCGAGCGGGAAAAACTTCCGGTCAGCGGGCGGCCGGTTTCGGAAGAAACCGTTCGAGATCAGTTAAAAGATCCTTATGAAAATATGCCTCGGGTGGGGGATGATCTGTCGGAGGCGCAGATTGAGGATGTGGTTGCGTATTTGAAGACGTTGTAATCTGCTTCGTTTTAGGATCAACACTATCTTTAGGGGCCGATTTTTCCGTCCGGAAGCGGGGAAATCGGTTATTTTTTTGAACTCCTTACCTGTAATATTTCTATTCCCCAAGGCATCACCCCTTTTTTAGAAAACAGCGTAAGACTGTTTCACGCCTGATCATGGATGAATCAGTTTTCGGGTAACTCAATTTTCATCCCGCCTTTTCGGTTGAATTTTTCAACTCTTTACTGATAACTCAAATACGCATAGCCATAGGAACAATCAGGTTCTAGGGCCATTACAACAAAACACCAAGGAGTAAACCATGGCCATCCAAGGCGCAGGCGGCACCCAGGGCGGGATCGGGCGGTTTTTTATCGGGCTGGTGATGATGATCGGCGGCGGTTATCTGTTTCTGGATGCGATTCAGGTCACCCATCATTTTCACATGAGCCGTGCCCTTTATTCTTTCGGGGCATTTCGGCTCACTACCGGGCTGACCCTGGTTCCGCTGATCTTCGGGATCGGGTTCATTTTTTATAATGCCAAAAACCCCATCGGATGGGTACTCGCCGGGGTTTCCCTGATTCTGATCGGCTTCGGAATCATCTCCAGCATCCAGTTTCGACTGCGGCATATGTCCGCCTTTGAGCTGATTATGATCCTGATTCTGCTGGTGGGCGGAATCGGGCTGTTTCTGAGTTCGCTTCGAAGCTTCGATTAAAAAGGCTTTTCATTTTCATTTTTGTGGTTAAAATAAGGCATTACGCTACAGAAAGGAAGATCCATGAACCTGGAAGCCTCGAAACTGATCGATCAGTATGATCGAAACCTTTGTTATCTCAGAGTATCCATCACCGACCGATGCAATCTTCGGTGTCAATATTGCTGCCCGCCCGGGCGGGACTTCGAATGGCTCGCCCATGAAGAAATTTTAAGGTATGAAGAAATTTTAAGAATTATTCGGGTCGGGGTTCGGCTGGGCATTACCAAGGTCCGGGTCACCGGCGGGGAGCCCCTGGTTCGAAACGGGGTCTATGAATTTCTGGAAAAGCTCAATCGAATCGAAGGGATTTCCGATATATCGCTGACGACCAACGGGGTGATGCTTAAAAACAACATCGGTCGAATCAAAGCCGCCGGCATCAATCGGCTGAACATCAGCCTCGACACCCTGAAGCCCGAAAAGTTCAAAGAGATCACCGGCCGGGATCGTTTTCAGGATGTGTGGCAAAGCATTCTGGATGCCCATGAAGCCGGGCTGCATCCGATCAAAATCAACACCGTCGCTATGAAGGGGGTCAATGACGATGAATTGACCGATATCGCCGAACTCACCTTTCAGTATCCCTTCCATATGCGATTCATCGAATACATGCCCATCGGAGACACGCCCTTGGAAAAAGGAAAACTGCTTTTGGCGCCGGAGATCATGGGCCGCCTTCAGTCTCTGGGTGACCTCCTCCCGGTGGAGCATGTTTTAAACGAGGGCCCGGCGGAACGGTATCGCTTTAAAGACGCCATCGGTGAAATCGGCTTCATCCGCCCTATGAGCCATCACTTCTGCAAACGGTGCAACCGTCTTCGGCTCACCTCCTCCG
Source organism: Desulfococcaceae bacterium (assembly GCA_046541495.1). Classification (GTDB taxonomy): domain Bacteria; phylum Desulfobacterota; class Desulfobacteria; order Desulfobacterales; family Desulfococcaceae; genus JAABSQ01. Next base: position 3,395 of record JBKHDE010000076.1, on the reverse strand, counting down.
GTCAGCTTCGCCCCTGCCTGCTGTCGGACCGCCAGGAAGATCTCAAATCCCTTCTGCGCAGCGGATGTTCGGATGAGGATATCGCCAGAACGTTTATCAAGGTGATCCGATATAAACCCCGGGGGCATCACCTGGATGAACCGGTTCATGAAACTGTCAGAGGCCGGATGTCCTCCATCGGCGGATAACAAGGATGAAGGAATGCCCGGTCATCGATAGGGTGAGACGAATAAGAAGATTGATTTCCCAGGAGCATGATCAAAATACTGAGAAATTGATCCAGCATTATCAAAATCTAGAAAAAATGACCAAACGAAAAAAATTCAGACGCCAATCCATAAGAGAAAAACTCGCAAGACAGGGTACCCTAAATATTGACCATAAATAAGTGAAATCCCGCTTAAGGCGATTGGTCTAAGTTCCGCGACTCGCCTAAGATCCTCAGGTACTCGAAATTATTCATTTTGGCTCGCGAAGCATCATGTTATACTGAGTGAGGTTATAAACTTTACTTTTATATCCCCAATCCTTACTGCCAACTACAAGGATTTGGGATAAGCAAGGATTGTCGTTGGTTGGGCTTGTTGAACTTCGGCGCCCGCGCTTGGCGGGGAAAATCCTTGCTTATCCCAAATCCTTGTAGATATACTGATCAAGGTCATAAACTTTGCTTCATATAAATACAGAAGCAGTGCTAAATGAGCCTATATATGAACATGTAAAATCTATGCCCTCCTGCAGTATATTTTGGTTTCAATAGCTGACCAACCCCGGCAAAAACGTCACGATTTCCGGAAACAGCATCAGCAGAATGATGCAGAGAATATAGGCCGGCAGAAAATAAGCCACCCCCTTGAAGACCTCTTCCAAGCGAACCCCTTCGGCCATGGCGCCGACCACATAGGTGGTGGCGCCCACCGGCGGGGTCACCGCCCCGAGAGTCGTCACCACGGTGATGGTGACTCCGAACCAGATCGGGTCATACCCCAGCTGATCCGCCACCGGAAAAAATATGGGTATGGTGATCAACAGCAGGGCCAGGGCATCCATGACCGCGCCGCCGATCGCATAGATGAGAAAAATGATTCCCATGATAACGGTCCGGTGTACCGGCAGCCCGACCACCCATTCGGCGATATCAAAGGGGATGCGGGTAATGGTCAGAAATCGACCGAAAATCACCGCCCCGGCCACGATGGTCATGACCATGCAGGAGATGCGAAGGGTGTCGTTGATCGAGGCCAGGAACCCCTTCCAGGTAAGCCCCTTCTGGACCAGGCTGATGACCACCGCAAAAAAAGAACCGGCCGCGCCCGCCTCCGCCGGGGTAAAAAAACCGAAATAGAGACCCAGCATCACCAGCAAAAAGAGAATGAGCATCTCCACGGCCCCGGAGAGGGAACGGAATTTATCCCCCCAGCTTACCACCGGCCCCACCGGCCCCCAGTCCGGATGCAGCCGACAGATCCCGTACACCGCCAGGGTCAGGAGCAACGCCAGGACGACACCCGCCCCGAATCCGCCGTAAAACAGCTTGGCGATGGACTGTTCGGTGGACAGCCCGATCACGATCAGGACCACGCTGGGGGGGATGACCACCCCGAGGGTGGACCCGCAGGCCACCGCGCCGGTGCTCAGCTTGGCGTTGTATTTGAATTTCCGCATCTGGGGCAATGCCACCGTGGACATGGTGGCCGCTGTGGCCGCATTGGAACCGCAGATGGCCGAAAACGCGGCACAGGCCATCACCGTGGCCATGGCGATGCCGCCCCGAATCTGCCCCACCCAGCGGTAGGCGGCGTTGTAAAGCTTTTCGTTCACCCCCGAATAGAAGGCGATCTGCCCCATGAAGATGAACAGGGGAATGACCGTGAGGCCGTAGCTGGAAAAGGTATCCCAGACCACCCCGCCGATCATGTTGATACCGGCCTTGAAGGAGATCACATACCAGAACCCGCAGAACCCGACGATCCCCATGGCGAACCCCACCGGCATCCCCAACAGAAACATCGCCAGCAAAAGCACCAGAATGCCGCCGATACCGACGGCGGCCAGACTCATGGCGCGTCATCCTTGGGGCCGGTCGCCGTCCGGATCAGATCCCGGGCGAATACCAGGACCAGAAAACCGCATCCCACCGCCGCCCCGTAAGTGAACGGATAATAGATAATCCGAAGGGTTTCGGTCACCTCCCCGGTTTCCCGAAGGATGTTCCCTTTCTCGGCCAGCTGCCAGGCCACCACGGTAAAAAAGAGCCCGCAGATGAGGTTGTTGAGGCCGGTCAGGATTCGAATGGTCCGACCGGAAAAAGAACGAAAGAGGATATCCACGGCGATGTGCCCCCGGCTCAATTGGGTGAACCCGAGGGCGAAGGCGGCGACCACCGCCCCGAAGAACCCCATCAATTCAAAGGTCCCGCGGACCGGCACCCAGACGATTCGCAGAAAAATATTGGCGCAGGTGAGCAGGATCATTCCGATCAGAAAACAGCCGGCGACAGCAATCAGAATTCGATTCAGCTTCAGGGTCAGCTTTTCCAGCAGGTCCATTATGTCAGATAGCTACCTGGAATGCTTCCGGGTCAATTCCAGAATATCCTTGACGATGGCCTCCGAGGGGATGCCTTTGGCTTTGGCGTCTTCGATCCATTGATCGGTGATCGGCCGCAACAGGGCGTCCCACTTGGCTTTTTCTTCCTGCGACAATACGATGACCTCCACATCATGGGTGTCCTTGGACCATTTCATGGCAGCCTGAACATGATCGTCCATATAGGCGCCGGTCCACTCGGCCTGCTCCCGGCCCAAATCCTCCATAACCTTTTGGACATCCTCGGGCAGGCTGTTCCACCGGTCCAGGTTCATCACCACCGCGAAGGGATAGATAACGGCGTCGGTGATGGTCACGTATTTGCAGACTTCGGCGAATTTGAGGTCCTTCATCACTTCCAGGGATGAAAAAAGTCCCTCCACCACCCCCTTTTGCAGGGCCTCGGGAGTGGCCGACATGGGCATCCCCACCTGATTGGCGCCCCAGGCCTTCAGGATTTCAGCGGCCCCGCCCGACGCCCGAAGGTCCAGCCCCTTGAGGTCGGTCAGTTTTCGGACCGGTTTTTTGCACATGATGTTGGCCGGCGCGGTGGTGAACATGGTCAGCACTTTGACCTTGTCGAAGGATTCCGGCGTGTATTTCTGATAAAGGTCCCACAGCACCAGACTCCCGACCCGGGCATCGGGAATCCCCAGCGGCAGACTGGCGGCGTTGGTCACAAAGAAACGGCCCGGCTGATAGGCCATGCTCAGACAGCCGATGTCGGCCTGCCCGGCGATGACCCCGTCCATCATGTTCTTGGCCCCGAGCAGGGTGCCGCCGGGGAAGGTATTGATCGCCACCTT
>JBKHDE010000075.1:0-18633 GCA_046541495.1 Desulfococcaceae bacterium | reverse complement strand
CCGAACTGGTTCGCGCCGTATCTGATCTTTTCTATTTCCAATATGGCAACACCCCAGGACGATGACGCCGACGCCATCGATGCGGACCAAAAAATCGAAGACTATTTTTTAGTATTGGACTCCAACATCACATATCTGACCGGCCAAGCCGATTACCGGTTTGCGCAGTACCAATATTATCTCAGCATCGGGCAGCCGACATTGGCCGCCTCCGAGTATGCCCTTTACGAGCAATTCTCTTGGGAGAAGGACCTTTTAATCGCTGAAAAAAACCATTGGATCAAATTCAAGATCGCCGTGGAAGACGCAAAAAACGCGCCGACGAATTTCTATTATAACAACTTCACAAGCGCGGTCGATTTCCATGGCAAACTCGCCTACCTTAAGGGATATTGCCAGACCGGATGCTTTGACTCCCTGATCTCACCGGTTTGGGACACGATGCCCGTCAACTCCGCCACCCATGGATTCATGACCGGACCCTCATTCGGAGACGAGGTCATGATTTTCCTGATGTATAAATTGCGGAGCGCCGCCGTCGGAAACAGAGCCGCTTATTCTTCTCGAAACTTCTTTTTTACCGCAGCAGTACCCCAGGTATCCGATCCTGAAAACTATCTCCCTCCGGAAATCACGATCCTAATAGACGGCATCCCCTGGGTGCAAGGGAACCAAACGTCATTATTGGGTGTGGAAAATGAGGATGAATGGGAAATCGGAATCTCCCACCGGGTGGAAGTTTTTCTGCAATACTCTATTATCGATGAAGCCAAATTCCCCAGCTGGACGCATGATGCGACCATGAAGGTAGGGGTTTTCGCTTTCGATTGGACCATCCGGAAGGAAACGCATTTCGATGCTAAATGCAACCTGATGGCGAACAATTGACGTCTATAAAATTCGAGTTAAAGTCCATTGCCCATTAAGTGATGGTCCCCTCGGTTTCACCGTCGGCATGGCGCAGCCGGTCGCAAAGAAGCCATCCCACCATGGCCAGACACTCCATGTCGAGATAGCGTTCCGCCCGTCTCTCAAAAAGAACCGTCGCCTGGGCCGGAAAGTCCTCGTCTTCATCGTTGAAGGCCAATAACAGCGGTATTCGCGGCAACCCGATAAACACCCGGTGAAAATCATGGGACAGATCGAGATTCGAGGGGCGGGATTCCAGCCGGTCGGCCGCCGCTTTCAGGGCCGGAAGCCGGCCGGAAAAACGGTCGGCAATCGCATTCTCCACATTCTTGGTAAAGGCGCCGGCAAAGGGAGCCGCATCCTTGAAATCCTTGTAGGTGACCCAGTCGTCGCCTTCCGGAGTCGCATCCGGGCTGAGGAGAAGATACTGACAGAGGGAGACGCTGACGGATTGAATCGGACGGTTTCCATTCAGGTCCGATATGCCGGCTTCATCTATTCGATACGGCACTCCGAAAAAAGGAATCGTGATTCCGTGCTCACCCACCTGGATACCCAACAGCTCGGCCTTGGGCCGCCAGTCGATCCGGGCCACTCGGTCGAGGTACTCCCGATAGATCTGATCAAATACCGCCGCCGGTTCGCTCATGGGCTATCGCTTCCATCCGCCGATCAGGTGAAGGTGAAGGTGGAAAATCACCTGCCCCCCGCCCTTTTCCACATTAAACAGGAGCTTGTACCCCGATTCTGCCACCCCCTGGTCTTTGGCCATCTCCTTGGCCGTCAGAATCATTTCGGACAGAATCTCCCGGTCCCCATCGGCGAGATCGTTGACGGAGCGGATATGACGCTTGGGAACGAGCAGAAGGTGAACCGGCGCCGCCGGTTTAATGTCTTTGAAGACCACCAGACGGTCGTTCTCGTATAGAAATTCCGTGGACGTCTCCCCCGCTGAAATCTGACAAAACAGGCAGTCACTGGCCATATCGCATCCTCCTCCTCGCATTTGCCCGCCGGCGGCAGGTGTGAATTACCGGTTCATTCGCTGATCGATTCGTCGAAATACCACTTCCCTTTTCGGGTCTTGCGCTTCAGGGATTTTTTGAGCTGATCCAGAAACAGCTTCCGGGGGATTTCCCGGGCTCCGAACCCCAGAAGATGCTGGGTCTTCACTTGGCAGTCCACCATATCGAATCCCCAGGAGTTCAATTGCCGCACCAGTCGCACAAAGGCGATTTTGGAGGCATTGCTGACCCGCATGAACATCGACTCACCAAAAAAGGCGCCGCCCAGAGAAACACCGTAGAGCCCGCCCACCAGGCGCCCTTCCTGCCAGGTTTCCACCGAGTGGGCGTATCCCGCTTCATGGAGCCGAACATAGGCTTCGATCATATCGTCCACCAGCCAGGTGCCTTCTCCCTGTTCGGCTCTTACTGCGGCGCATTCGATAATGACCCGGGCGAACGCCTGGTCCATCGTCACCGTGAAAACGTTCTTTTTGAGGAGCCGTTTCAAGCTGCGGGAGTACCGAAGCTGAGGAGGATAGAGCACCAGCCGGGGATCGGGAGACCACCAGATGATCGGGTCTTCCTCTGCATACCAGGGGAAGATCCCCATCTGGTAGGCCAGAAGCAGGCGCTTGATGCTCAGGTCCCCCCCCACCGCCAGAATCCCTTCCTGTTCGGCAAGATGCGGCGGAGGAAACCCGATCTTTTCGGTCAGTTGAAATACGGGCATTTACAAACCAACCGGATTTACGCCGTTTCCTTTTGCTTAATTCGCTCTCCGTCCAGATGAAAGATCAGCCCCTCATCCCCGACATCCACGAAGACTTCTCCGCCCTTTTCCAGCCGCCCGAAGAGAATCTCATCCGAGAGTCTGTCTTTGATCTCGGTCTGGATCACCCGCTTAAGCGGACGTGCACCGAATTTAGGGTCATACCCTTCTTCAGCCAGCCAGGCCCGGGCCTCATCGGAAATGGAAAGGGTCACTTTTTTTCCGGAAAGCTGAATATTGAGCTCGTCCAGAAATTTGTCCACCACTTTTTCCATGATCGACTGGCTCAAGGGGTTGAAAGAGATGATCCCGTCCAGGCGGTTTCTGAATTCCGGACTGAAGTATTTCTCGATGGCCTTTTCGCCCTTGCTTCGAACATCCTTGCTCGGATCGCCGAACCCGATGGTCTGGGCACTCATTTCCCGCGCCCCGGCATTGGAAGTCATGATCACGATGACGTTTCGGAAATCGGCTTTCTTGCCGTTGTTGTCGGTCAGGGTGGCGTAATCGAGCACCTGAAGCAGGATATTGAAAAGATCCGGATGGGCCTTTTCGATCTCGTCCAGAAGCAAAACCGAATGGGGATGCTTTCGAATCCCGTCGGTCAGCAGTCCGCCCTGATCAAAGCCGATATACCCCGGAGGCGCACCGATGAGACGAGCCACCGCATGTTTTTCCATGTACTCACTCATATCGAACCGCTGAAACTGAATCCCGAGGTTCGAAGCCACCTGGCGGGCCACTTCGGTCTTTCCCACGCCGGTGGGGCCGGTAAACAGAAAGGAGCCCACCGGATGATCCGGAGTTCCCAAACCGGCTCGGGACCGTTTGATGGAGGTGACCATGGATTTAATTGCGTCTTCCTGACCGAATACCACGCTTTGCAGGCTTTCCGTCAGTGTTTCCAGCCGGGCCTTGTCCGAAGTGGAGACGCTGTGGGTCGGAATCTTGGCCATCTTGGCCACGATCTTTTCGATGTCCGTGGGATGGATCTTGGTGCGATTGGCCGCTCCGGTGAGCCGAATATAGGCGCCGGTCTCATCGATCACATCAATGGCCTTGTCGGGTAAAAACCGGTCATTGATATATTTGGATGACAGCTCCGCCGCCGTTCTCAGGGCCGGATCGGTGTAGGTGATGTCGTGGTGCTCCTCATAGTAGGACTTGAGCCCCTTGAGGATCTTATAGGTCTCCTTCACCGATGGTTCGGGCACCTCGATTTTTTCAAACCGCCGGGACAGGGCCCGGTCTTTTTCAAAATGGTTCTGATACTCCTCATAGGTGGTGGACCCGATGCACCGGAGTTCGCCCGTGGATAAAAACGGCTTCATGATGTTGGAAGCATCCATGGAACCGCTGCTGGTAGCCCCGGCCCCTACGATGGTATGAATTTCATCGATGAAAAGGATGGCATTCTTCTTGCGTTTCAAGGCGGTGATGACGCCCTTGAGCCGCTTTTCAAAATCCCCGCGGAACTTTGTGCCGGCCAGAAGAGCCCCAAGATCGAGGGCATAGATCTTTACATCCAGAAGCAGGTCCGGCACTTCACCGGAGTTGATCTTCAGGGCCAGCCCCTCGGCCAGGGCGGTTTTTCCCACGCCGGGTTCGCCCACAAACACCGGGTTGTTCTTGCGTCGGCGACAGAGCACCTGAACCGTCCGCTCGATCTCCAAGGAACGGCCAATCAGCGGATCCAGCTTGCCTTCGGCGGCCCGCTGGACCAGATCGGTGGTAAAGACCTTGAGCGGGTCGACCTTTTTCTTGCCTTCTCCTGCTCCACCTTCTCCGGTTGCTCCATCTCCTCAAAGGGTTCCTTGGAGACCTCGTGGGAGATATAATTGAGTACATCCAGGCGGGTCATTCCTTCCAGACTCATGAAATAGGCGGCATGGGAATCCTTTTCCAGAAAAATGGAGGCGAGGATGTCCCCGACATCCACCTCCTGTTTTTCCGCGGACCGGGCGTGGTTCACCGCCCGCTGTATCACCCGCTGAAAACCGGTGGTCTGTTGAAACACGTACTCGGTTCCCTCGGGAACGCTTTCCACCTTTTCACTGAAAAACCGGTTCAGGTGATTTTTCAGGTTTTCGACGCTGGCGCCGCAGTTTTCGATAATTTCAACTCCAAAATCGTCGTGCAGAATCGCAAACAGTATATGTTCGATACAGACATGATCATGGCGCTGTCTTCTGGCCTCTCTCACCGCAAACCCCAGGGTTGCGCTTAATTCCTTGCTGATCATGATTAATTCTCCTCCATTGTGCATTTGAGTGGAAAACTATTTTCCCGGGCCAACCTGTGAACGGTATCCACCTTGGTTTCGGCCACTTCATAGGTGTATACCCCGCAGAGCCCGACGCCCTTGCGGTGAACATTCAACATCACCTGTGTGGCATCCTCCGCTGATTTGTGAAACACATATATCAAAATTTCCACCACGAAATCCATGGTGGTGTAATCGTCATTGTGGAGCAACACCTTGAACAGGGATGGTTCGCGAATGTCCTCCCGGGTTTTGGATTCGGTGATCTCTTCGGTATCCGGCGTATTGAAACTCATGGGTCATTTCCTTGAACTCAGAATCTGAAGTTCGGCACTCCGCCGAGGGTTATGCATACCCGAGTTTATCTCCCGCAGCATTTCTTGTATTTTTTTCCGCTGCCGCAGGGGCAGGGGTCGTTTCGCCCGACCTTCTTTTCAGACCGCCGCACCGGCTTCCGCTTGGGAGACGGATTGTCCTCTCCGCCGGAAAAGACCAGGTCCTGCTCCCGGGGCTTTTGAAGCTGCCGCATCTCGTCCGGCTTGGCCACCTGGATCTTGAACAGGATCTCTAGTGTCTCTTCCTTGACCCGGGCGATCATGTTATTGAACATTTCGAACCCCTCTTTTTTATAGACGATCAGGGGATTCTGCTGGGCATAGCCCCGCAGCCCGATGCCCTCCTTGAGGTGGTCCATGCTGAGCAGATGATCCTTCCAGAGGGTGTCCACGGTCTGAAGCATGACGATCCGTTCCAATTCCCGGAACCGCTCCGGCCCAATCTCGGATTCCTTGTCCTCATACGCCTCCATGGCCCGGTTGCGGATGAGATCAAAAATACCTTCTATATCGAGCCCCTCCATCATTTCCGGGTCGATATTCAGGCGAAGATTGAACTGCTTGAACACCGCATCATCCAGTCCCTGAATATCCCAGTCTTCGGGCGGAATTTTTTCGTCCACAAAATAGAGGGCCAGCTCCTCGGCTTTTTCCTGGATCATCTCCTCGATGGCCGGTTTGAGGTTTTCCCCCCGAAGCGCCTCTCGGCGCTGCTCATAAATCACCTCTCGCTGCTGATTCATTACATCGTCGTATTCGAGAAGTTGCTTACGAATATCGAAGTGATGGGCCTCCACCCGGGACTGGGCGTTTTCGATGGCCCGGCTGATCAGGTTGTGCTCGATCGGCTCCCCTTCTTCCATGCCCAGCTTGTCCATGATGCCGGTGATCCGGTCGCCGCCGAAAATCCGCAGCAGGTCGTCTTCCAGAGACAGGAAAAACCGGGAGGAACCGGGGTCCCCCTGACGGCCGGAACGGCCCCGCAGCTGGTTGTCGATGCGCCGGCTCTCATGCCGGCTGGTGCCGAGAATGTGAAGCCCGCCGAGATCGGTCACCCCTTCGCCCAGGACAATATCGGTACCGCGGCCCGCCATGTTGGTGGAGATGGTCACCGCCCCTTTCTGGCCGGCCATAGAGACGATTTCAGCCTCTTTTTCATGGTGCTTGGCGTTGAGCACCTCGTGTTTGATGCCCCGCTTTTTCAGTTTTCGGCTCAGATCCTCGGAGACGTCGATGGAGACCGTACCCACCAGCACCGGCTGCCCGACATTGTTGAGATCCGCGATTTCCTGAATCACCGCCTCGAATTTCTCCCGAGCGGTTTTATAGATGGAATCGGGGTAATCGATCCGGACCATGGGCTTGTGGGTGGGAACGACCATGACGTCGAGATCGTAGATTTTCTTGAACTCGGCCGCCTCGGTATCGGCGGTACCGGTCATCCCGGCCAGTTTATCGTACATTCTAAAGTAATTCTGAAAGGTAATCGTCGCAAGGGTCTGATTCTCGTTTTCGATCTTGACGTTTTCCTTGGCCTCCAGGGCCTGGTGCAGCCCCTCGCTGTAGCGCCGGCCGGGCATCAGCCGGCCGGTGAATTCGTCCACAATGATCACCTCGCCCTCTTTGACGATGTAGTCGACATCCAGTTTAAAGAGGGTATGGGCCTTGAGGGCCTGGTTCACATGATGCAGCAGTTCGATATTGCCGGGATCGAAAATATTGTCGACATTCAGCATCTTTTCGGCCTTGGCCACGCCGGATTCGGTGAGCACCGCCGATCGGGCCTTTTCATCGATGGTGTAGTCTTCATCCTTGACCAGACGGGGAATGATGCCGTTGACCTGGTAGTAGAGGTGGGTCGATTTTTCGGCCGGCCCGGAGATGATCAGAGGGGTACGGGCCTCGTCGATGAGAATGGAGTCGACTTCGTCCACGATGGCATAGTGGAGGTCCCGCTGGACCAGGGATTCCCGCTCGTATTTCATGTTGTCGCGCAGGTAGTCGAAGCCGAACTCGTTGTTGGTGCCGTAAGTGATGTCGGCGTTGTAGGCCACCTTTCTTTCGGCATCGGTCAATCCGTGGACGATGGTCTCCACAGAGAGCCCCAGAAACCGGTAGACCTGGCCCATCCATTCTGCATCCCGCCGGGCCAGATAGTCGTTGACCGTGACGATATGAACCCCTTTGCCGCTCAGGGCGTTGAGATAGGCCGGCAGGGTGGAAACCAGGGTCTTTCCCTCACCGGTCTTCATCTCGGCGATGATGCCCCGGTGCAGCACGATTCCGCCGATCAGCTGGACGTCGAAGTGGCGCATCTTGAGCACCCGGACCGAAGCCTCCCGGACCGTGGCGAACGCCTCGGGAAGAATGTCTTCCGGAGTTTCGCCGTTTTCGAGGCGCTCCATAAATACCGCCGTCTGATTCCGCAGGGCCTCGTCGCTCATGGCCTGCACTTGCGGTTCCAAACCGTTGATTTGCTCGACCAGGGGCTGTATTTTTTTCAGTTCTCTTTCGTTTTTGCTTCCAAAAACTTTGGTTAAAAAGTCGAATATCATAGAAAATATATTATTCCTTATCGGATGGGTTCACTCTCTCTATCATGTATTTGGGTGCTGCTTCCTGTGAAATATGACCGCTTTTCCCGATATTTTTCAACCTATAATAAGATGGAATGGATGGATTGTCCATGATGAAAGCGATTTTTATGCCAGAGGTGAAAATACCGGGCCGGGAATTCGGAGGATGGAATCGTCCAAGAAAACCGGAGACTTCCAGAGAGCGCTTCAAGAACAAAAAGGGGAGATGAACCGGTCATCTCCCCCAGAAAACGGCAAGTTCGGACGAAAATTCGTGCTAATTCAGGATATACTTCTGTGGGTCCACCGGCACTCCGTTGAACCGCACCTCGTAGTGGACATGGGGTCCGGTGGACCGCCCGGTGTTGCCCATGAGGGCGATCTTTTCCCCCCGTTTGACCTTTTCTCCGGGCGCCTTTAAAAATTCCTTCAGATGCGCATACCGGGTGACCATGCCGTGGCCGTGGTCGATGACCAGCATGTTTCCGTAGTTCCCCTTTACGTCGGCATAGGTGACCGTACCGTCGGCCGTCGCCAGCACCGGCGTACCCTCGGCCGATGCGATATCGAGCCCCTTATGGAATTCGTTGAGCCCGGTAAAAGGGGACTTGCGCCTTCCGAATATCGATGTGTAGAGCCCCTTGGAGGGCCGGATGGCCGGGGTGGAGGCCAGCAGGTTCTTTTTGTTTTCCAGTTCATCAATCAGTGCCTGAAAACCGTCCTCCTGAATAACGGCGGCCTCATTGATCTGATCGATCTGTCCGTGCATCTCCCGCATCAGGCTGTTGTGTTTTTCAGTCAGCTCCAGCTTGGGATCGATATCCTCGGGCATGGACCCGCCGATCCCGAAAAGCCCCTCCTGAATATCGAGGTGATCCAGATTGGCGATGATGCGGATCTGCTTTTCAAAGCCGTTGAGTGCCGTCAGTTTGGATTTCAGGCTGTTGATGTCTTCGGCGAACTTTTGAATCTGCCGGCGCTGAACCTCCACCGTCTCATTCTGGCTGTCGATGGTGCGCCGAAGGTCGATGTTGACCAGGTTCTTTTGCTTGAGAACTCGGTATTCCTGAAAGCCGTACCCGACCACCCCGCACACCCCCCCGATCACCAGCACCATGAAGGCGATGAAGAATTTGGAAATGGTAAACTGCCGAACGGGGGACCCGTTGGTGCTGAGCATAAAGAATGTGATTTTATGGCTCATAAGTTACCCGTAACATAAAGGGTTCACCTCAATTGCGACGACCAGACTGCCCGCCGTATCCGTGCTGCTCAACCCGAAGGGCGAAGCAGGCGCGGAACGGCGGTTTCATCATTCGCCTGTTATGCCAAACCGAGTTTGAATTTGAGGGATTTGAGGGTGTTTTTCATCAGCATGGTGATGGTCATGGGGCCGACGCCGCCCGGCACCGGAGTGATCGACCCGGCGATCTCCTTGGCGGCGTCGAAATCGACATCGCCCCGAAGAATGGGAACCATCTTGTTGGGGTCTTTTTTGCTCGGTTTCTCACCCACCCGGTTGACCCCGACGTCGATGACGCAGGCGCCCGGTTTGATCCATTCGGGCTTGACCAGGCCCGGCACGCCGGCGGCCACGATGAGAATATCGGCCCGTTTGCAGTGGGCGGCCAGGTCTTTGGTGCGGGTGTGAACCACGGTGACCGTGGAGTTGGCTCCGGGACCTTTCTGGACCATCATGTTGGCGATGGGTTTGCCGACGATATTGGACCGGCCCACCACGACCACTTCGGCGCCGCTGGTCTCCACGCCGGCCCGCACGATCATCTCCTGGATGCCGGCCGGGGTGCAGGGCGGAAACTTCACCTCATCTCCGCCGATCATGAGCCGACCCACGTTGACCGGATGGAAGCCGTCGACGTCTTTGTCGGGATCGATGGCGTTGAGCACCTTTTTTTCGTCGATGTGTTTGGGCAGGGGAAGCTGAACCAAAATGCCGTTAATGGAATCGTCTTTGTTGTATTTGTCGATCAGGGCCAGAAGATCGGCCTCGGACATGTCCGCGGACTGGTTGTCTTGAATTTCGTGAAAGCCCAAGCGATGGGCGGTCTGAATCTTTAGGGTGACATAGGATACCGATGCCGGGTTTTCCCCGACCAGGATGGTCACCAGCCCCGGCACCACTCCGTGCTTTTCTTTGATCTGTTTGACATCCGCTGCGATTTCTTCCAGGATCTGCTCTCGAATCTCGGTCCCCTTGATTAACTTCGCCGACATGTTGATCTCCTTTCATCAAATATCATCATAGTTTGACATTCGCTCCCTACCCCTTTCCTCAACCCCGTTCTTGTATGCCAATTAACGGAAAATGTCAAGGAACAGCCGCACACTTTTTTATCTTACAGAGGGGCCGGCATCGCATCGAGACCGGTGGTCTCATCCAGGTCGAACATCAGATTCATGTTCTGAACCGCCTGGCCGGCCGCCCCCTTGACCAGGTTGTCGATGGCCGACAGCAGAATCACCCGCCGGTCGGCCTCATTCACGGTAAAACCGATGTCGCAGTAGTTGGTGGACCTGACAAACCGGGTGTCGGGCATTCGGCCTTCGGGATGAATCCGGACGAAAGGCCGCCCCCGGTAATAATCGGTCAGACAGTCCCGAATCTTCTCCTGAGTGGCCGACCGGGTCAGCCCGGCATAAAGGGTGGACAACATTCCCCTGCTCATGGGCACCAGGTGGGGCACAAAGGTGATCCGGACCGGTTTTCCGTGTTCCCGGCTCAGGACCTCGTTCATTTCGGGATTGTGCCGATGCACCCCGACCTTATATGCTTTGAAGGATTCGGCCACTTCACAGAAAAGCGAACCCACGCTGGGGGACCGACCGGCGCCGCTGACTCCGGATTTGGCATCGGCCACGAGCGTCTTGGGATCGATAAGGCCCGCTTTCAGCAACGGGATCAGCGGCAGCAGGACACTGGTGGGATAACACCCGGGGTTGCCCACCACCGGCGCGGTCCGAACGGCATCGGTGTAAACCTCGCTCAACCCGTAAGCGGCCTTCTTGAGCAGGTCCCGAGCGGTGTGGGGCTGATAGGCGGCCTCATACAAGGCCGGATCCCGGAACCGGAAATCGGCGGAAAGATCCACCACCCGAAGCCCCCGCTCCACCAGGCCGGGAATGATCTCCATGGGCAGTTTGTGGGGCAGCGCCGTAAACACCACATCGGCGCGGTCGGCCACCGCATCGGCGGAAAATTCCTCGCAGACCAGGTCCACCACGCCGGCAAAAGCCGGGTAGACCTGATCAAAAGGCACCCCGGCATACTGGCGGGAGGTGATCACGGTGATGTCCACCTCCACATGTCCGTAAAGAATGCGAACCAGCTCCGCCCCCGCATACCCGGTCGCTCCGATGACACCGACTCTGATCATACCCCGCGTTCCCTTCTTTTCTGATATTGAGAATTGATACCGGCATTCAGATGTGTGCGATTCTCGCGCCGTTGCTCGCCCAATAAGCGGCGCCGCAAAAAGGGTAATTTTTCACACCCGCCTATCTCTACCAGAAACGCATAGGGCCATCAAGGGATTTCAGCACATTCGAAGCGTCGATTCAGATCCGGTTCGGAAAAATTCGGGTCGACATCTCCTGTAGCTTGAATTTCTGGACCTTGCCGCTGGCGGTGAGGGGAAAATCGTTCACAAAGGCGACATATTTGGGAATCTTGTACCGGCTGATTCTTCCTCGGCAGAAGTCCCGAATGTCCTCGGGCCGGCAGTCGACTCCTTCTTTGAGAATCACGAAGGCGCCCACTTCTTCTCCGTATTTGGGGCTCGGGACCCCCACCACCTGAACGTCGGCGACCCCCTTCATGCCGTGAATGAACTCCTCGATCTCCCGGGGATAGATGTTCTCCCCGCCCCGAATGATCATGTCTTTGTGGCGGCCGGTGATGGTCAGATACCCCGCCTCGTCCATCACCCCCAGATCCCCGGAGTGGAGCCATCCCTCAGGATCGATCGCCTCGGCCGTGGCCTCGGGCATATTGTAATAGCCCTTCATGACATTGTACCCGCGGCAGCAGACCTCCCCCTGACGGCCTGCCGGCAGGGTGTCGCCGGTTTCCGGATGGACGATCTTGACCTCGATGGCCGGCATGACTCGGCCCACCGTCTCCACCCGCCGCCGAATGTCATCGTCGGCCCGGGTCTGGGTGATCACCGGAGAGGCCTCGGTAAGTCCGTAGCAGATGGTGATATCGGTCATGTGCATTCGGTCGATGACCTGCCGCATCACCTCGATGGGACAAGGGGAGCCGGCCATGATGCCGGTGCGAAGGGAGGAAAAATCGAATTTGTCGAAGAGCTTGTGCTGAAGCACCGCGATAAACATGGTGGGCACCCCGTAAAGGGCGGTGCATTTTTCCGCCTCCACCGCAGCCATGACCTCCACCGGGTCGAAGGTTTCCAGAACCACCAATGCGGCGCCGTGGGTCACCGCCGCCAGCACGCCCAGGACGCACCCGAAACAGTGGAAGAGCGGCACCGGCAGACAGAGCCGGTCCTGGTCGTTAAAGCCCTGATGTTCGCCGATCCAGAATCCGTTGTTGCCGATATTGTGGTGGGTCAGCATCACCCCTTTGGGAAAGCCGGTGGTGCCCGAAGTGTATTGCATGTTGACCACATCGTGAGGGTCGAGCTCGGCCTGACGGGCACGGTACTCGGCTTCGTCGGTCATCACGCTCATGGCGGTCACCTCGGGGATGGTGTACATGCCCCGGTGCTTTTCCTGCCCCAGAAAGAAGACCCGTTTGAGATGGGGAAACGCCGGGCTTTTCAGGCATCCCCGCTCCTGAGTGCGAAGCTCCGGCACCAGGTCGTAGAGGGTGCGGATATAGTCGGTGTCCCGAAACCCGTCGATCAGAAACAGGTTTTCGGTCTCGGACTGCTTCAGCAGATAAGCCAGCTCGCTCGATTTATAATTGGTATTGACCGTGAGAAGCACCGCCCCGATCTTGGCGGTGGCGAACTGAAGGGCCACCCAGTAGGGGATGTTGGTGGCCCAGACCGCCACCTTCTCGCCTTTTTGAACCCCCAGGGCCATCAGCCCTCTGGCCAGCTCGTCCACCGCCTTTCCGAATTCCCGGTAGGTGAGCCGGAAATCCCGATCCACGTAGATGACTGCATCATGATCCGGATACTGCTCCACGGCCCGGTCCAGAATCCGGCCGAGGGTGTCGTCCTTCAATACTGTGTCGTGCATAATGGGTCCGCCTTTCCTCTGTCGGTCATTCCGGAAAATAGAGCACCGCGTAAATTTCGGCTGTTTGCTCCCCCGCACATCCGACATGATGGGGGACGATGGAGTTGTAGTAGATCGAATCACCCGGTTCGAGAACGTGGGTTTCCCTGCCGTAGATCACTTCCACAGTGCCGGAGACGATCACGATGAATTCCTCGCCCTCATGGGAGGACAGTTTCTTGTCCGTTTCCGGCTCGAAGGCCGATTCGGGCGGCAGCTCCACAAAAAACGGCTCCATGTGGCGGTCGGTCTTGCCCCGGCCCAGGGAAAAAAACCGGGCGTCCACCGGCCGCCTCTTGGCCCGCAGCATGCTCAAATCCCCTTTTCGCTCGGACTTACGGATGATCAGCGGATCCCGGCTGACCTGGTCGTCCAGAAAGGTGCCCAACCGCACCCCCAGGGCCCGGGCGATCTTGAGCAGGGGACCCAGAGAGGGATAGACTTCGTTCTCTGTGACCGATTGAACGGTAGATGGTTCCAGTTGGGCCCGCCGGGCCAGTTCATCCGGGGTCATCCCCTTCTCTTCCATCAATTTGGTGACCCGTCGGCCCACCTTGCCTGCGTCCATGTGTTTAATCCTCCTTTATAAAATAGATACGCGGTCGCAAAGCCGCCCTCCATATCAAAAAAAATCCCCCTTGGCAAAAGGGGGATTGAAAAAAATCGAGTGGGCGGTGATCTCAGCCGATATCGGTCTGAAGGGTGTCGGGCGGGAAGTCGAGGGTGGCGAAATAATCAGCCGGGGTTTCGGCCCGGCGGATGCGCTCCACGGTGCCGTCGGCCCGCAGCAGGAGTTCCTGGGGACGCAGCTTGCCGTTGTAGGTAAAGCCCATGGAATGGCCGTGGGCCCCGGTGTCCTGGATCACCACCAGGTCGCCTTCGTCGATGGGGGGCAATTTTCGCTGCACAGCGAACTTGTCGTTGTTTTCGCAGAGGGAGCCGACCACGTCCACCACTTCGGTGTCGGCGGGGTTTTCCTTTCCGGGGATTTCGATGTGGTGATAGGCCCCGTACATCCCCGGCCGCATCAGAGCCGACATGCAGGCGTCCACCCCGACGTATTTTCGGTAAATGTCTTTGTGGTTGATGGCCCGGGTCACCAACACCCCGTGGGGGCCGGTGATGAAACGGCCGCTTTCCATATAAAGTCGGGGGGCATAGCCGGTCCGTTTCCGGAATTTTTGGATGTGTTGGGTGATCTCCCGGCCCAGGGCGTCGATGTTCATGGGGTCCTGGTCGGGCCGGTAGGGAATCCCGAAACCGCCGCCGATATTGATGAATTCGAAGGTGATGTCGAGTGTCTTGCCGATATCCTCGGCCAGTTCCAGTAGCATGTCGGCGGTCTGGACCATGTAGGTGTAGTTGAGCTCGTTGGAGGCGAGCATGGTATGCAGGCCGAACCGGGTGGCGCCTTTCTCTTTGGCCTGGCGGTAGGCGTCGAGGATCTGGTCGTGGGCCACGCCGTATTTGGCCTCTTCGGGCACCCCGATGATGGCGTTGCCGGTACGCCGGGGGCCCGGGTTGTAGCGGAAGCAGATCAACTCCGGAAAATGGGGAACCTTGGGGATGAGGGAGATGTCGTCGAGGTTGAGGATGCATCCACCATCGTCCTCGGCGGCCTCGAATTCGGTCCGGCTGGTGTTGTTGGAGGTGAACATGATGTCTTCGCCCCGGGCACCGATCCGGCGGCTCAGCATCAATTCGGGAATGGAGCTGCAGTCGAATCCGAAACCCATGTCCTGCATGATCTCGAGAACCTTCGGATTGGGCAGGGCCTTGACCGCATAATATTCGCGGAATCCGTCAATTGCGGAAAAGGTCTGCTTGAGAGCGGCGCCGGTGTCACGGATGCCGATTTCGTCGTAGATGTGGAACGGGGTGCCGAAATGATCGGCGATCCGGTCCAGGGCCGGAAACAGCCGGTCTTTGAAGGCTTGGGACATGGGCATGGTCAGATGTTCTCCTGTCGGGTTTGGGGAATGGGAATTCGGGCGGTCTCCTTCAGGGTGTCGAGCACGGTCAGAGTGCGGGTGGCGCGGACGCCGGAAAGCGGGGTGATCTTCTCACGGAGAAAGCGGCCGAGCTCCTTTGGGTCAGAAGCCCGAAGCTTGACCAGGTAGCCGTCTTCACCGGCGGTGAAGTGGACCTCCTGCACTTCGGGAATCTCGGCCAGACGCTCGCCTACCCCGGCCCCGGAAGATTCATCCACCCGCACAAAGACAAAGGCGATCAGACTCCGCCCGAACCGCTCCGGATTCAGCCGCACCTCGTACCCGTCGATCACCCCCTGCTTTTCCAGCTTGCGGATGCGCTCCAGAACCGCCGACGGAGCCATCCCCACCTGGCGGGCGACCTCCACGTTGGGGATGCGGGCCTTCTCCTGAAGAATGTTCAGTATTTTTAAGCTTATTTCATCTAATATTTCCATTTTTACCTTTTTTTAAGTCTATTATTCTATTTATTATCATTTGTCAAGAATATTTTCCGTTTTCGAAAGAAATAAGACAACCATTGTTCGGCAAACCAATGGGGAAGCTATTCCAGAAATCAAGTTGACATATTTAATTTATAAGAATATGAAGAAATATTCAGATGTTTATATAATTTGTTGAAGTGCCCCATTTCGAAAAGATTGTGGAAAAATGACCCCGTCCAGAGTTCAGGAACTGATTCAGCAAGGCGAAAGTATCACCGTCGAATTCAAGGAATGCCGAAACAATCTCAACAAAAGTGTGTTTTGTTTCGAAGCATCTGCGCCTTTCTGAACCGCAACGGCGGCGACATCTTCCTCGGGGTCAATGACCAAGGTGACCAAGGCGACATCACCGGCATCGACCCCGATGCCGCAAATCAAATCCGAAAAGAGCTGGTCACCAACCTGAACAACCCGCAAAAGCTGAACCCGCCGTGCTATCTCATGCCCGAGGACATCCACATGGAAGGGAAGCAGCTCATCCGGCTGTTTGTCCCCGAAAGCTCACAGGTGCACCGCTGCAGTGGAAAAATCTACGACCGCAATGAAGACGGCGATTTCGACATCACCGCCAATACCAATCTAGTCACCTCTCTTTACATCCGAAAACAGACCACCTATTCGGAAAACCGGATTTACCCCTATGTCACCCTTAAGGAACTGCGCCCGGATCTGATCGCGAAGGCCAGACAGTTCGCCGTCAATCAGCGGCAAGGCCATCCTTGGGCCGGCATGTCGGACATGGAAATGCTCCAGAGCGCCCAGCTTTTTCAGCGGGATTTCCAGAGCGGAAAGAAAGGCTTCACCCTGGCCGCCGTCCTGCTGCTGGCCGAGGACCCGGTTATTTTATCGGTCCTGCCCCACCACCGCACCGACGCCCTGCTTCGGCGGGAGAATCTGGACCGGTATGACGATCGGGACGACATCCGGACGAATCTCCTGGACAGCTACGACCGGCTGATGGCCTTCACGGCCAAACATCTGCCGGACCCCTTCTTCCTGGAAAAAGACCAACGGATCAGTCTGCGGGACAACATCTTCAGGGAAGTGGCCGCCAACATGCTGATCCACCGGGAATTCCTGAATCCCTATCCGGCCAAGTTCATCATCGAAACCCATCGGGTCTTTGCCGAAAACAGCAACAAGCCCCACGGGTACGGCCTGATCGATCCCGCCAATTTTTCCCCATTCCCCAAAAACCCGGTGATCGCACGCTTTTTCAAAGAAATCGGGCGGGCGGATGAACTCGGTTCCGGCGTCAGAAAGCTGTTTAAGTACTGCCGGTTCTATTCCGGAGGTCAAAACCCTGAAATGATAGAAGAAGATCTTTTTAAATGCGTAATACCGCTTTCCGCCAAAGCGAGCTTCCTCGGGACCGAGCAAATCACCCCGCAAGTTACCCCGCAAGTCACCCCGCAAGTCACCCCGCAAGATGAAAAGATTCTGAAGATACTCAACTTTTGCCAAACTCCCAGGAGCAGGGAAGAAATCCAAACTCATATAGAGATCAAGGACAGAGAACACTTCAGGAAAAAATATCTTCGCCCTCTAATAGAAAAAAACCTTCTGTCACTTACGATTCCGGAAAAACCCCAAAGCTCAAAACAGAAATACGTCACCACTGAAAAGAAAATACTAAAATGAACAATACCATCAACACCAAAGTCCCAAGCTTCTGCCACACCCTACGGGATGACGGCGTCGGCCTCGGCGATTACCTGGATCCACTCACTTACCTGCTTTTCCTTAAAATGGCCGATGAAACGCCAAATTCTACCCAGAAGTCGGCGTGGCACCCTTATAAGCAGATGTTGGAGCTGGTGAACGGACGTTGAAGTATACCCCGATTCAGGAGATTCCAACCCCATGATTCCCCAGGTTGAGGAGGATGGCATGGCAGACAAATACAAGGTCCAGATCATTGGCATCAAAACCGATGCCGACCCGAATGAGGTTATTCGCAATTTGGCTGCCCTCTTTAAGTCATCACCCGACCGAATCCGCACCATTCTGAAAAACCAGCCTGCGGTAATCAAAACCGATCTACCTCGCGCCCAAGCGGAGAAATACCGAACCGCCCTGGAAAAAGCCGGCGTCCATGTCGAAGTAGTGCCGATCGAAGCCGCGCAAAGTACTCCCGGGAAAATCCTGAAAACATGCCCTAACTGCGGTTATGAGGCCACCAATCCCGCGGATACCCTGATCACCGCCCATGACGGCCGGGGAGAATGCCCCCGCTGCGGCATTGTTCCGAAAAAATTCCGACCGACCGGGCCGGAACAGGACAGCGGTCATGGCACGCCCCCACAGGATGATAACGGTGTCATCATTACCGATTCCCGCCCAAAGAGGTTTCCCCTTCCGACGACCCCGACCGGATGGGGAGTGGTGGTCCTCGCCGTGGTGGCGGTGGTTCTGGTCAGCCGTATCTATTTCGGGGGCGGTTCAGCTGATATCCGTGCCGACCTTGCTCAAAAATCATCCGGTACATCAGGGGGACCGGTATCGGGAGCGGCGGAAGAACAAGAAGATCAAAATGACTGTCTGATTATTCCGCCAGGTGAAAGCAGAACCTATACCCTCACCGGCCCCATCTCTCTGCTCGTCGAGCCCGGCACTTACAGCAGATGGGATGGTCACTACGAGGTTGCGGAAAACACCTGGCAAGAAGGCGGAGTCTTTTCCCGGGTACTGAACAGCAGGGCGTATACGGAAACCCATGATATCTGGGCAGGTGAAATGGAATGGCCCGATTATCAGACGGGTGAGATTCAGTCCGCTTGGCAGCCGATCAGCACCCGCGGATACCTGGTCCAGGGTTTCGATATCAATTTGCAGGGGGGAGAACGGAACGTGCTTTTTCCGGTGGACAATCCGGAATCGCTCCGCCTGCAGGGAAATCTGAGCCTGTCCGAAACCAAAAAAGAGTGGCAGGGGGAACCCGAAAAAAAATCGGTCCGGATTGAACGAAAACCCTTTGTTTTTACCAACGTCATGATCACTTTTTCCGTGACGGCACCAAGCGAGGAGGCGATT
>JBKHDE010000074.1:0-19124 GCA_046541495.1 Desulfococcaceae bacterium | reverse complement strand
CCCCCAAAGGATTGGCCGATGCACGGCGCAAAAAACAAACGTAGTGCCAAAATGCGCTTTCTCATAACCTCAACCAGCTGATATCATGGATATTAAATTCTTACGCCATGAAGTTGGGTTATGCTTAATATATAGATAAGCATAAGTTCATTTATCTACACAATTCTACAGATTCTGAGTTTGACTTTTTGAAAAAATACCGCTTTTTCAGTCTTTTACGGATAAAGCCCACAGAAATCAAATTACTAGCGACAATAAGCAACTGAAATCATTTGATTCTTAACCGGACACCAGTGACCTGATTCAAAACATTTTCCCAAATTTATGTAAACCATCATCCCAAAAAAAAGAGCGAAGCCTTCAGGCTCCGCTCTTTTTTTTCCCGTGGAAGGTGACACTATTTGGTCATCGTCGCCACCAGCAAACCGGCATTGCCGCGCCGCATCAGAAAACGAACCGATTCTCCGGAGTCGATGTCATCCATCTCTTCCCGGAATTTCTTCACCGTTTCCACCGGATTGTGGTTGACCTCCATGATCAGGTCTCCCTGGCGGATTCCGGCGCGATCGGCTTTACTGCCCGGTTGCACCAGTGTCACTAGAACGCCCTTGGCGTTTCGGTCATAGCCGAGTCGGCGGGCGGTTTCCGGCTCCAGAGTGGAGAGACCGAGGCCGAGTTCGTCCTTTTCGGTTTTATCGCCTTGGGCGATTCGCTCCTCATCGGTCCGCTTGGTCAGTTTAACTCGATAGGTTTTTTCATCACCCTCCCGAAGGACCTTGACCGAGGCTTTTTCACCCACCGGCAGATTGGCGATCACTGCGGAAAGATCCCGGCTCGAATCCACCGGAATATCGTTGACGGAGATCACCACATCCCCTTCCCGGATACCGGCTTCGTCAGCCGGGTCTCCCTCGAATACCTGGGTAATGAGGACGCCGTCTTTTTCCTGGATGCCGTAATAATCCTTTATTTCAGAAGTCAGGTCCTGAATCCCGACCCCCAGCCAGGCCCGGGTGACCGCGCCTTCGGTCTTGAGCTGGGCGATGATCCCTTTGGCCATGCTGATCGGAATGGCGAATCCGATCCCCTGACCGCTGGCGATAATGGCGGAATTGATGCCGACCACCTCACCCTTCAGATTGAGCAAGGGACCGCCGCTGTTGCCGGGGTTGATGGAGGCATCCGTCTGAATGAAGTCGTCATAGGGGCCGGCGCCGATGACCCGGCCCTTGGCGCTGACGATTCCGGTCGTCACGGTCTGCTCCAGGCCGAAGGGGCTGCCGATGGCCACTACCCATTCCCCGACCTTCAGGGTTTCCGAATTGCCCATTGTAAGGGGTTCCAACCCTTGGGTCGAATCCACCCGGATCAGAGCCAGATCGGTTTTGGGATCACGGCCCACGACTTCGGCGTCGTATTCTTTATCGCCGGGCAGACGGACCTTGATCTCGTCGGCCCCTTCGACCACGTGATTATTGGTGACGATATACCCGTCATTGTCGATGACAAAGCCGGAACCCAGGCTCTGCTGTTTGAATTGACGACCCGGCTCCCGATCCCGGAATGGACCGAAAAAGTCTCGAAGGGGATTGTCCTGGTCCCCGAAAAAGTGCCGAAAAACTCGGCTTTCATCCCCCCGGTTCTTGACGGTGCGGATATTGACCACCGCCGGCTTGGCCTTTTCCGCCAATTCCGTGATATTGGCGGGAAGCATCATGCTCTGGTCCTCATCCGGGGCGGATAGAGCACCTCCCGCTCCGACGGCCAGAATGGACCCGGCCAGGATCAACGCGACAGCCAGTTGTGCAAAAGATCGTTTACGATGCATTTTTAACCTCCTGTTAAGTTGGTTTCTTATTTTACTTCCGGATTTATTTCCTCTGAGAATCTATGAACGGGAATATAAAACGATTACATTGCCAAAAGATGACGCGTATATTACCAAAAGGTGAAGATCCGTTCTCTAATCGGTTTCCGGTATTTTCCAAGCAGAAATCCCGAACCTGTCGCCTGGATTTGGTTCCGATAAAACGAAAAGAATAATATTTTCTCTTGCGGTACATTCGGTCTGTCTTTATAATGGCACGTTAAACTTTTAATGCAAAGTTTAGGGGGAGCGGCGTTTTATTTGAGCGCCGCCGATGTGCTTTTCAGGGGTGTACGGGGGGACAACCTCTTTCCGAGAACATAAAGGAACCGTTCATGAACGAATCTCAGAAGCCGATCATCATCGGCTGCGACCATGCGGCATTCGCCCTCAAGGAGCGGATCAAAACATACCTTATCGACCAGGCGGGCCTTCGGGTGGAAGATGTCGGCACCTTTGATGAGTCATCCGTGGATTATCCCGATTTCGGTGTCAAAGTGGCCGAGGCGGTTTCCGAGGGACGATTTGATCGGGGAATACTGATCTGCGGCACCGGCATCGGCATGTCCATGGTGGCCAACCGGTTTCCCCGTGTTCGGGCGGCTTTGTGCAACGACCTCTTCTCCGCTAAGATGAGCAAGCTGCACAACAACGCCAATATTCTGGTGCTGGGCGGACGGGTCATCGGAGATATTCTGGCCCAGGAAATCGTGGACACCTGGCTGGAGACCGCTTTCGAGGGGGGACGCCACCAGGCCCGGTTGGAAAAATTCGACAGCATCGGCTGAACAGGACCGCTGACCCGGTGAAGGGGGGAGTGCTTTGGACTTGAAAACTATTGAAAAGACAGACCCTGAGATTGCGGGCGTAATTGCCGATGAACTGGAGCGGCAGCGGTTTACGCTTGAGATGATCGCCTCCGAAAACGTCGCCAGCCGCGCGGTCATGGCGGTGCAGGGAAGCGTTCTGACCAATAAATATGCGGAAGGATATCCGGACAAACGGTATTACGGCGGCTGCGAAATCGTGGACGTGGCTGAAAAACTGGCTATTGAACGGGCTCGACATCTGTTCGACGCCGAATATGCCAATGTGCAGCCCCATTCCGGATCTCAGGCCAATATGGCGGTCTATTTTTCCCTTCTCCAACCGGGCGACACCGTTTTGGGCATGGATCTGGCCCATGGCGGGCACCTGACCCACGGCAGCCCCGTCAGTTTTTCAGGGAAGCTGTTTCATTTTTTTCACTACGGGGTTCGGGAGGAGACCGGCCGCATCGATTATGAAGAGGTGGCCCGGTTGGCCGAAACCCACCGCCCGCGAATGATCGTGGCCGGAGCCAGCGCCTATCCGCGGACCATCGATTTTGCCGCCTTCGCTCGAATCGCCCGGGCGGTGGATGCCTACCTGATGGTAGACATGGCCCACGTCGCGGGCCTGGTGGCCGCCGGGGTGCATCCTTCGCCGATTCCCCATGCCGATGTGGTGACCTCCACCACCCATAAAACCCTTCGAGGCCCCCGGGGGGGGCTGATCCTGAGCCGAAATGATTACTGCGCCCGCATCAACAGCCAGATTTTTCCCGGAATTCAGGGGGGCCCCCTGATGCATACCATTGCGGCCAAGGCCCTGGCTTTCAAAGAGGCCGAAACCCCGGAATTCAAAGCCTATCAGAGGAAAACCGTTGAAAACGCCGCAATATTGGCCGACCGGTTGACGGAAAAGGGGGTCAAGCTGGTTTCCGACGGAACCGACAACCACATGCTTCTGGTGGATCTGAGAAGCCTGTCCACCACCGGCAAAGACGCCGAGGCGGCACTGGGACGGGCCGGCATCACGGTCAACAAGAATGCGGTGCCTTTCGACACTCTCAGCCCTCGGATCACCAGCGGGATTCGGGTCGGCACCCCTGCGGTGACCTCCCGGGGCATGGGTCGGAATGAAATGATCGCCGTCGCCGATATGATGGTGGCGGTGCTTCGGAATCCGAATCATGCGGATGTGATCCAAAGTGTTCGGGAACAGGTGCGAGAGCTGTGCATTCGGTTTCCTATTTACCCCGATATCGAGACCTTGAACTAAAATGGTCTTCGGCGCCGATCGCCCCTCCTGGGAGGCCTATTTTATGGATATCGCGGTGTTGGTGGCCAAAAGGTCCACCTGCACCCGAAGAGCCGTGGGCGCCGTCATCGTTCGGGATAAACGGGTGCTTTCAACCGGATACAACGGGGCCCCGTCGGGGATTGCCCACTGCACCGAAGTGGGGTGCATGCGGGAACGAATGAAGGTGCCGTCGGGCGAGCGCCACGAACTCTGCCGGGGAATCCATGCCGAACAAAACGCCATCATACAGGCCGCCTATCACGGCGCCTCCATCAAAAACGGGGTTCTTTTTTGCACCAATCTGCCCTGTTCCATTTGTGCCAAAATGATCATCAATGCGGGAATTAAAAAAATCTATTATCTTTCCGGATATGCCGACACCATGTCCCGGACCCTGTTTCAGGAGGCGGAAGTGGCGGTGAGTCAGGTGGACGCCGGGGGTCAGGTGCCGCTGCCATGAAGTGCCCCTTCTGCGGAGAGGTGAACAACAAGGTCATCGACTCCCGCCTGAGCAAAGACGGAAACGCGGTTCGCCGGCGCCGGGAATGCATCGACTGTCAGCGGCGGTTCACCACCTTCGAGCACATCGAAGACATTCCGGTCATGATCATGAAAAAGGACGGCCGGCGGGAAATTTTCAGCCGGGAGAAGGTCCGGCTGGGAATTCTGAGGGCCTGTGAAAAGCGGGGCATCAGCATGAACGCCATCGAGGCCTTTTTGGATGAGTTGGAGCGGGACCTTCGGGAGAGCGAGGAAAAGGAGATTCCGTCCCGCATCATCGGTGAAAAGATCATGTCCAAGCTCCATGACCTGGATGATGTGGCTTATGTCCGGTTCGCTTCGGTCTACCGGGAGTTCAAGGATGTCAATGACTTCATGTCGGAGCTGAAGCGGCTTCTGGATCGGGAAAAGAATGGTTCCCATGCAGAGGATGGAAAAGCGTGCTGAAAACCGATGCCGATTTCATGGGGAAGGCCCTGGATCTGGCCCGGCAGGGGTGGGGATATACCGCTCCCAACCCGATGGTGGGAGCGGTGGTGGTTCGGGACGGAAAAATCGTGGGACAAGGCTTTCACCGTATGGTGGGCGGCCCCCATGCCGAAATCCATGCCCTCGAGGATGCCGGGGAATCGGCCCGAGGGGCGACCCTCTATGTCACCCTGGAGCCCTGCAACCATCAGGGAAGAACACCGCCCTGCACGCACCGGGTGATCCGGTCGGGCATTCGTCGGGTGGTGGTGGCGATGGAGGATCCCAATCCCGATGTGCGCGGAGGGGGAAACGCTTTTCTTCGATCCCGGGGGATCGAGGTCGAGGCGGGGGTTCTGGAAAATGCGGCTCGAAAGCTGAACGAAATTTTCATCAAATATATTACGACCCAGCAGCCCTTCGTCATTTTAAAATGCGCCGCCACTCTGGACGGCCGAATCGCTACCCGCACCGGAGATTCAAAGTGGGTGTCCGGAGAAAAATCCCGCGAATATGTTCATCAGATCCGCCACGGGGTGGACGGCATCCTGGTGGGCATCGGAACGGTATCGGCAGATGATCCGAGCCTGACGACCCGATTGGAAGGGCGAAAGGGAATCGACCCCACCCGAATCATTCTGGATACCCGGTTGTCGATCTCCACGGATGCCAAAATCCTGAATCTCGATTCCGATGCGGAAACCATTCTGGTCACCGGAGACGCGGTGCCCGAGAAGAAAAAGGAAGCCTTTAAAAACCGATCCATTCGAGTGCTGGAGGCCCCGCTGAAAGACGGCCGCATCAACCTGCCCCTGCTCATGAGCCGACTCGGATATATCGGCATCACCAGCTTGCTGATCGAGGGGGGAAGCCGGGTAATCACCTCCGCGCTCCATTCCCGGATCGTCGACAAAATTTGCTTTTTTTATGCACCCAAGATCCTGGGCGGGGACGACGGGGTCCCGATCTGCTCCGGGCCGGGGCCCGATTACATGCGGCAGTGCATTCCCATTCGGGATACCGAGATTCACCGGTTCGGGGAGGATATGATGATTCAGGGCTATATCGATAGAACCAAAACCTGGTGAGTTTTTCAGGCGGTTTATAATCCGGTTTTTCAGCTTGGGAAAAGATTTCGAACGGTTCAACAGAGGAATACAGGAAAACGATTATCATGTTTACGGGGATTATAGAGGGGTTGGGCGCCATCACGGGAGTGAATGCCTCGGGCCGGGGAAAAAGACTGACCATCCAGGCTGATTTCCCCTTGACCCATACCAAAGTCGGTGACAGCATCGCCGTCAGCGGTGCGTGCCTGACCGCCGTTTCCCTGGACGGAAAACGGTTCACGGTGGATGTCTCCCCCGAAACGGTGGGGCGGACCACTCTGGTGGATGCCAAAATCGGAGACCGGGTCAATCTGGAGCGGGCCCTGCGTCTCTCCGACCGGTTGGACGGCCACCTGGTTTCCGGCCACATCGACGGAAAAGGGCGGGTAACCGACCGAAAGACGCTGAGCAATGCAATCATCATCGCTTTCGATGTATCCCCCGAGCTGACCGCCCAGATGATTCCCAAGGGATCGGTGGCCGTGGACGGGGTCAGCCTCACCATAAACCGACTGGGGGAGGGCGACTTTGAGGTCAGCATCATTCCCCATACCGCCAAGCTGACAACGGTGGGATACAAAAAAGCCGGGGATTGGGTCAACATCGAAACCGATATGATCGGCAAATATGTGGCCCGATTTCTGGTTCGAGGACACCGGCCCGAGACCGGCCGGGAAACGGAAAGCGCCATCGATATGGCATTCCTGGCCAAAAACGGTTTTCTTTAAGGACTTTAGAAATTAAGCCTTCGGTCGGGCTTTCAGGGACCCAAGACTTAATTTCTAAAATTCAAAGCGTGAATAAGGAGACAAGGAAGCAACCATGCCACGGATAAGCATAGACAAAGCGATCGAGGAAATCAGGGCCGGCCGAATGGTCATCCTGGTGGACGACGAGGATCGTGAAAACGAGGGCGATTTGACCATGGCGGCCGAAAAGGTCACGCCTGAAGCCGTCAATTTTATGGCCAAATTCGGAAGGGGATTGATCTGTCTCTCCCTGACCGGAGAGAAGGTGGACGCCCTGGAACTGCCCATGATGGTGGATAACAACACCTCACAGTTCGAAACCGGATTCACCGTCTCCATCGAGGCCAAGCGGGGCGTCACCACCGGAATTTCTGCGGCGGACCGGGCCACCACCATTCTGACGGCGGTCTCGGATGAATGCACCCCCGGCGATCTGGCCCGGCCGGGCCATATTTTTCCGCTGCGGGCCCGTAACGGCGGGGTCATGGTCCGGGTCGGCCAGACCGAAGGATCGGTGGACCTGGCCCGCCTGGCAGGGCTCAAACCGGCCGGCGTGATCTGCGAAATCATGGACGATGACGGCACCATGGCCCGCATGCCCGCCCTGGAGCAGTTCAGCCAGGAGCACGGAATCGGCATCTGCACGATCGCCGATCTGGTGGAATATCGGCTTCGAAACGAATCCTTCGTGCGTCCGGCGGCCCAGGCGGAGCTGCCCACCCTTCACGGTGGGGAGTTCAAGATCATCGCCTATGAGAACAGCCTGGACAATCTGACTCACATCGCCCTGGTGAAGGGAGAAATCGATCCGGAAAAACCGATACTGGTGCGAGTCCACTCCGAATGCATGACCGGGGACATCTTCGGTTCCCTCCGCTGCGATTGCGGGGAACAGCTTCATAAAGCGATGCACATGATCAGCCATGAGGGCTGCGGCGTGGTTCTTTATTTGCGGCAAGAAGGCCGGGGGATCGGGCTGGTAAACAAACTTCGGGCATATGAACTTCAACAGAAGCGCGGACTGGATACCGTGGAAGCCAATGTCGAATTGGGGTTTAAGGACGATCTTCGGGATTACGGCATCGGCGCCCAAATGCTCGTCGATCTCGGGGTCAAAAAGATGCGGCTTCTGACCAACAACCCCAAGAAGATGATCGGCCTTCAAGGCTACGGGCTCAGTGTGGTGGAGCAGGTGCCGATCGAGGTGCCGCCCAACGAGTTCGATCTCTGCTACCTGGAATGTAAAAAGCTCAAGATGGGACATACGCTCAACCTGAACCGGAAAACCCCTGAAAAGAATATCAAACGAGGATAGAGGAGACAGTCATGCCGAGACACATCGAAGGAAATCTGATTGCGGAGGGAAAAAAGTTCGCGATCGTGGTCAGCCGGTTCAATGATTTCATCACCGAGCGGTTGGTGGGCGGGGCCATGGACGGGCTGATTCGATCCGGGG
Organism: Desulfococcaceae bacterium; assembly: GCA_046541495.1. Lineage (GTDB taxonomy): Bacteria > Desulfobacterota > Desulfobacteria > Desulfobacterales > Desulfococcaceae > JAABSQ01. The sequence continues at coordinate 10,871 of JBKHDE010000074.1, read as the reverse complement.
CCCGGGACGAGGATGTGGATGTGGTCCGGGTGCCGGGGGCGTTTGAAATTCCGCTGCTGGCCAAAAAAATGGCCGGTCGGGGCCGCTATAATGCCGTGATCTGCCTGGGCGCCGTGATTCGAGGGGCCACCTCCCACTATGATTATGTCTGTGCGGAGGTCTCCAAAGGGATCGCCGCGGTCGGTCTCCAATCGGAAATTCCGGTGATTTTCGGGATTTTGACCACCGACACGATCGAGCAGGCCATTGAACGGGCCGGCACCAAGGCCGGCAACAAGGGATGGGACGCGGCCATGAGCGCCATCGAAATGGCCAACCTGATGCAGGCGGTGGACCAAGACTGACGATCACCATGCGAAATCGAAGAAAATCCCGAGAACTGGCCCTTCAGGCCCTTTACTTCATGGACAGCCGGCGGAATTTTTCCCGGGAGGCGCTGAAACTGTTCTGCCGATGTTTCCAGGAAGAGGATCAGGAGCATTCCTTTTTTGAGGAGATCACACTGGGGGTAATGACATACCGGCGGCAGATCGATCGGCAGATCGAACGGTTTTCCAGCCATTGGAAGATCAGCCGAATGTCCTGTGTGGATCGGAACATCATGCGGGTGGCGGTATACGAATTGCTGTTCCGGGAAGACATTCCGGCCAAGGTCTCCATCAACGAAGCCATCGACATCGGAAAAAAATTCGGAACCGAAGAATCCGGGGCCTTTATCAACGGAATCCTCGACAGCATCCACCTGGCCGTGGATAGGGGTGAAATCACGGCCGACCCGAATGAACAGACGGAGATTCCGCTGCATTCTCCGGCCGAACGGGGGTACCAACCGGTCCGCCCGGAGGAAGCCGAGGCCTATTTTTCCCCGGTGAAGGGCCGGCCGGGTGTCGTAAAACGACGGGCTCAGAGTGAACCTCCCTCCGCCGATACCGAAAAGACGAAGCAAGGAGCGAAATAACATGGAAGCCAGAAAAATTCTTTTGACTGAAGATGAAATGCCCCGCCGGTGGTACAATATTCTCGCGGACATTAAAATGAATCCGCCCCTGGGACCGGACGGCAATCCGGTGAAAGCCGAGGATCTCGCCCCGGTGTTCCCCATGAATCTGATCGAACAGGAGGTCAGCGATCAGCGCTGGATCGATATTCCCGAGCCGGTGCTGGAGGTGTTGGCGACCTGGCGTCCCGCTCCCCTGGTACGGGCCCTTTCACTGGAAAAAGCGCTCGAAACCCCGGCCAGGATCTACTTTAAAAATGAGAGCGTCAGCCCTCCCGGCAGCCACAAACCCAATACCGCCGTGCCCCAGGCCTATTACAACAAGGTTTTCGGGATTGAAAGAGTGACCACCGAAACCGGCGCCGGTCAATGGGGGAGTGCGTTGTCCTATGCCTGCTCACAATTCGGGCTGGAGTGCAAGGTGTTCATGGTTCGGGTCAGCTTCGATCAGAAACCCTACCGCAAGTCGATGATGGCGGCCTGGGGCGGAAAATGTGTCCCCAGCCCGAGCACCGAAACCCGGGCGGGCCGGGAAGCCCTTGAAAAAGATCCCCACACCCCCGGCAGCCTCGGCATCGCCATCAGCGAAGCCATCGAGGCGGCGGTGGCCGACGGCTCGGGCAAGACCCGGTACTCTCTGGGCAGTGTACTCAATCATGTCATGCTTCACCAGACCATCATCGGCTTGGAGGCCCGGAAGCAGTTTGAAAAAATCGGTCTTTATCCGGATGTGGTGGTGGGATGCGCCGGCGGCGGAAGCAATTTCGCCGGGCTGGCCTTTCCGTTTGTGCTGGATAAGATCAACGGAAAGCAGGTGGAAATCTATCCGGTGGAACCGGCCGCCTGCCCCACCCTGACCAAAGCCCCCTTTGTGTACGACCATGGGGATACCGCCGGGTACACCCCGCTGCTGCCCATGCACAGCCTGGGTCACGCCTTTGTGCCGCCCCCCTTTCATGCCGGCGGGCTTCGCTACCACGGCATGGCGCCCACTGTGAGCCAGTTGGCGACCGAGGGCCTGATCACCCCCAGATCGGTGACCCAACTGGACGCCTACCAGGCCGGCGTACTCACCGCCCGTACCGAGGGGTTCATTCCTGCGCCCGAGACCACCCATGCCCTGGCCGTGGTCGTGGAAGAGGCCAGAAAAGCCAAGGAGGAGGGCAAGGAAAAAGTCATCGTCTTCAACTGGAGCGGGCACGGTCTGCTTGACCTGGGCGCCTATGAACGTTATTTTTGCGGGGAGCTGGAAAACTATGAACTGAGCGACACGGAAATCGCACAGGGTGAGTCGATATTCCGGAATTACCCCAAACCGAAGCTCCTGAAGAGCCGCTCATGAAACCCGACCAGTACGATGATCTGGAAAGACGCTGCCCGCGACTGGGCGGGCCGGTCACCTTTCATTACTGCCGGACCAGCGGTCAGGAGCCGCCCCAGTGCTGGAAGGTGATCGACTGCTGGTGGGAGCGTTTCGACGTGGTGGCTTATCTGAAGGCGCATATGGCGCCGTCGGAATTCGATTCGCTGGCCGCGGCCAAACCCAAACCCAAGGTCGCCACATTGGTGGATCTGATCCGCCGTGCCCAGGCGGCGGCCGGAAATGACGATACCTAAAGAGGTTCGAAAAAGGAACTGATGATGATTATCGAAAGTATGGAAGTCGGGCCGATCATGGCCAATTGCTATATGTTGGGATGTGAAGAGACCAAAGAGGCCGCCGTAATCGATCCGGGCGGGGATGCGGACCGGATTCTGATGCGACTGGCCGAACTGAAACTTCAGGTCAAACAGATCATCAACACCCACGGCCACTTCGATCATGTGGGCGCCAATAAGAAACTGAAATCCGCCACCGGCGCTCCCATTCTGATTCACTCGGAGGATGCGCCCATGCTGACGCAGTTGTCCAGCGCCGCCGCCTCTTTCGGGTTGTCCGCCGAAAATTCTCCGAAACCCGACACCACTTTGTCGGACGGGGATACCATCTCCTTCGGCAACATCACCCTGGCGGTTCGTCATACCCCCGGCCACAGCCCCGGCGGCATAGCCCTGTATACCGACGGACATGTCTTTGTGGGAGACACCCTGTTCTCGGGCTCCATCGGCCGAACCGATCTGCCGGGCGGGGATTACAACACCCTCATCTCCAGCGTTCGGGAAAAACTCTTTACCCTGCCGGAAGAAACCAAGGTGTACTGCGGCCATGGGCCTGAAACCACCATCGGGCGGGAAAAACAGTACAACCCGTTTTTCCGATAACGGGTCGATTCCTTTTGGACTGACATATTCGGAACCGGGTTATTCGGCTTCGGAGCCGACACCTTTTTCGGCCATGATCATCGTTTCGGCCTGTCTATCGTTCAGGTTTGGCCGAAACGATGATTAAAGCCCCTTTTTCTCCCATACCTCCTCTTTCCCTTCCCCTTCCGGGCAACTTCGGGCAACTTGAAATCCGGTCCAAGAAATACAGATGGTTGCGGATTTCAAGTTGCTGTCAGGCTCGGGCTCGGCCGCGCCCGGGTGGAACGCTTCTGAAGAATATGAAAATTTCCGGCTCTCGACGGGCATCCTCTGGTTGTTTTGAGCCTTCGGGTTTTCTCATTTTGCTTGAACGGCGGTTCGTTCTCTGTTATTGACTCTATCCTATAAGACCTTTACAATTCGGGCGATTATGACCATCTTTGCAACGAGACGAAAAAACACGCGACAGGTTCAGGTCGGCGATGTGCCGGTGGGGGGGCAGGCTCCGGTGGCCGTCCAGTCCATGACCAATACCTTCACTCAGGATGTGGCCGCCACCGTGGCCCAAATCCATCGGCTGGAGGCGGCCGGCTGTGAAATCATTCGGGTGGCGGTTCCCGACCGGCTGGCGGCCTCGGCCATCGCCGACATAAAGAAGGACATCACCATTCCCCTGATCGCCGACATCCATTTCGATCACCGCCTGGCGCTGGCGGCGGCCCGGGCCGGGGCCGACGGGCTTCGGCTCAACCCGGGCAACATCGGCGGAACCGATAAGGTGAAGGCGGTGGTGGATTGCGCCGGCGAGCGGGACATTCCCATTCGCATTGGCGTCAATTCCGGGTCTCTTGAAAAAGATATCCTAAACAAATATAATGGGGCGACCCCCGAGGGCATGGTGGAGAGCGCTCTTCGGCATGTGGAAATCCTGGAGGCGCTGGATTTTCGTGCCATTAAAATTTCCCTGAAAGCATCGGATGTGGAACGGACGGTGACGGCCTACCGCCTCCTTTCGGAACAGAGCGACTATCCCCTGCATCTGGGAGTGACCGAGGCCGGGGGATTGTACGCCGGCATCGTCAAATCCGCCCTGGGGATCGGTATGCTGCTGGCTGAGGGGATCGGGGACACCCTGCGGGTATCCCTGACCCGTGATCCGGTGGAGGAGGTGCGGGTCGGATATGAAATTCTGAAGGGGCTAGGCATTCGCCGCCATGGACCGGAGATCATATCCTGTCCCACCTGCGGCCGGTGCAAGATCGGTCTTTTCGACATCGCGGAACAGGTGGAGCGGGCACTCCTGTCGAATCCCCATCCCATCAAAGTGGCGATCATGGGATGTGTGGTCAACGGACCGGGTGAGGCCAGAGAAGCCGATGTCGGGGTGGCCGGCGGTGACGGAGAAGGCATTCTCTTCAAAAAGGGCGAGGTGATTCGAAAATTTCCCCAGGAACGGATCGTGGAAGTGTTGTTGGAGGCGGTGCGGGAGTTTGGAGATTCCCTCGATGAGAATTCATAAATGGAAACAGGTTTGAATCTTCGTATAATTTTGTGCATGAGTTGAGAAAGGACGATATGGCCAAACAGGAGAAGACGGCGATCGAGCCGACACGAGCAGAGGACTATTCGGAATGGTACCAGCAGGTCATTCGAGCATCGGATCTTGCGGACCGGTCGCCGGTGCGGGGTTGCATGGTGATCAAACCCTGGGGCTACTCTCTCTGGGAGAATATCGTTCGAGATCTGGACGATGCCTTCAAGGCCACCGGGGTCAAGAACGCCTATTTTCCGCTGTTTATCCCCCTCGGTTTTCTGGAGAAAGAAGCCCAGCACGTGGAAGGGTTCGCCAAGGAATGCGCCGTGGTCACCCACCACCGACTCGAAAAAGGGCCTGAAGGCGGATTGGTTCCGGCGGCCGAACTGGCCGAACCTTTGGTCGTTCGGCCCACCTCGGAGACCATTATCGGGGATTCTTTTTCCAAATGGGTGAACAGCTACCGGGACCTTCCTTTGCTGATCAATCAGTGGTGCAATGTGGTTCGATGGGAAATGCGGACCCGGATTTTTCTGCGGACCAGTGAATTTTTATGGCAGGAGGGCCATACGGTTCACGCCACGGACGAGGAAGCCATGGCCCGCACCATGCAGATGCTGGATGTCTATGCGGAGATTGCCGAGAATTGCCTGGCCATGCCGGTGATCAAAGGGCGAAAAACCGCGTCTGAGCGGTTTCCGGGGGCGGTGGACACCCTCTGCATCGAGGCCATGATGCAGGACAGAAAGGCGCTTCAGGCGGGAACATCCCATTTTCTTGGGCAAAATTTCGCCAAAGCATCCGAGATCAAGTTTCAGACGCCGCAGGAAACCGAAGCCTACGCCTGGACCACCTCCTGGGGAACCTCCACCCGTCTCATCGGCGGGGTGATCATGACCCATGGGGACGACGACGGTATTATTTTGCCGCCCCGGGTGGCCTCCTCCCATCTGGTGCTGATGCCCATTTTTCGAAATCCCGATGAACAGGGGGCGGTCATGGAATTCACTCATTCCCTGGCCCGGGAACTCCGGGATCTTTATTATCATCACAACCGGCTTCGAGTGGAAGTGGATGACCGAGACATCGGCGGGGCCCGGGGATGGGAATGGATCAAGAAAGGGATTCCCCTTCGAGTGGAGATCGGGCCTCGGGATATCGCAAATAATTCGGTTTTCGTGGGACGGCGGGATAAAGCCCACCGGGATCGGACTTCCATTCCCCGGGACCAGTTTGTTCAGACGGTCGCCCATATTTTGGATGAAATCCAGGCCCATCTCTTTGCACGGGCCAAAGCATTTCGCGAAGAGAATACCCGAGATATCGATGAAAAGAGCGATTTTTATGATTATTTTACTCCGGAGAATCGGGAAACCCCTGAGATTCACGGCGGCTTCGCCTGGTCCCACTGGTGCGGTTCCGATGCGTGTGAGGCCAAAATCAAGGAAGACCTTCAGGTGACCATTCGGTGTATTCCCCTGACCCCGCACCGGGAAGAGGGAGCCTGCATCTGCTGCGGTGGAAAAAGCCGTGAACGGGTGGTGTTTGCAAAAGCCTATTGAGGATGCTTTTTGGAAATGCCGGTCCTTCCATATGCGCAGGGCCGGCATTTTCATTTTTAAATTATGATTCGTATCAGCGATATTATCGACAAAGTTCTGGAAAACAATCCGGAATCGGATTTGGACATCATCGACAAGGCCTATATCTATTCGGCCCGGGTCCATGACGGACAGGTGCGGTTGTCCGGGGAACCCTATCTGTCCCATCCCCTGGAGGTGGCCTATATTCTTGCCGATATGCGGCTGGACCCGATCAGCATTGCGGCCGGGCTTTTGCATGATGTGGTCGAAGACACCCACGCCACACAGGAGGAGATCGAAGCGGATTTCGGCAAGGATATCGCCCACATCGTATCGGGTGTGACAAAACTCAGCAAGGTCCACTCCCACAGCGCCCAGGAGCGGCATGCCGAAAGCATTCGGAAAATGATTCTGGCTATGGCCGACGATATTCGGGTGATACTGATCAAACTGGCCGACCGGCTTCACAACATGCGCACCCTCAAATACCATCGAAAGGAGGAAAAGAAACGGTCCATTTCCCAGGAAACCCTCGATATTTATGCGCCCATCGCCTCCCGACTGGGAATTTACTGGATGAAAAAGGAGCTGGAGGATACATCCTTCCGGTATATCTATCCCGAGGAACACTCCAAAATCCGCGGACTGGTCAGCAAGGACCAGGCAGAGCGCGAGAACTACCTGGAATCGGTTCGGGATCTGATTCGAAAGGAATTGGAAACAGCGAATCTTCCCTGCGAAGTGACCGGTCGATACAAGCATTTTTTCAGTATTTATCAAAAGATGCTTCAGCAGAATCTCGAGTTCGAGGATGTATACGACATCGTGGCCTTCCGGATCATCACCGACACCAAATCCCACTGCTATGAGGCCCTCGGGGTGCTGCACGCCCTCTGGAAACCCATAGACATCAAATTCAAGGATTATATCGGCCGGCCCAAACCCAATATGTATCAATCCCTTCACACCACCGTGATCGGTCCCTATGGGGAGCGGGTGGAAATTCAGATCCGCACCCGGGAGATGGACCGGGTGGCCAACGCCGGAATTGCGGCCCACTGGGGGTATAAAGAGGGCAAACAGGTGGACGAAAACATCAGCCAGAAGTTCGCCTGGCTTCAGACCCTGATTGAAAATCAGGCCTCCATCAATGACCCCGACGAATTTCTGGAGAGTGTTCGAATCGATCTGTTCCCCGACGAGGTCTATGTATTTACGCCTCAGGGAGAGATTCGGTCTATGGTCAAGGGGGCCACGCCGGTCGATTTCGCCTATCTCATCCACACCGAAGTGGGCAACCAGTGCACCGGGGCCAAGGTCAACGGCCGCATGGTGCCGCTCAAGCATGAACTCCAGACCGGGGATGTTGTGGAGATCATCACCTCCAAAAACCACCATCCGAGTAAAGACTGGCTCAGTTTCGTCAAAACGGTGAAGGCCCGGTCCCGCATCCGGCAATGGATCAAAACCCAGGAAAAGGAGCGGTCCATCACCCTGGGCCGGGAGATGTGCGAAAAGGCTTTTCGAAAATACAAGATCAGCTTCAGCGGACAGATCAAATCCGATGAAATGACTCAGGTGGTGGAAGAATTCGGGTTTAAGACCCTGGATGACTTAATCGCCAATGTGGGCTACGGCAAAATCACTCCGCTTCAGGTGGCGAAGAAATATTTCAGCAAAACCGGCGGCGGTGAGTCGGAGGAAGGAGAGGGCGAGGACGTACAAGAAAATATCCTCGACAGAATCATTCATCGGGTTCGGCGGAAAAAACCGGGAACCGGTGTCACCGTCAAAGGCATGGATGATATTCTGGTTCGGTTCGGCAAATGCTGTCAGCCGGTATCCGGCGACCCGATCACCGGGTACATCACCCGGGGCCGCGGGGTGACCGTCCACCGGGCCACCTGCGTCAATGCCCTGCAGATGAGTCCGGATCGCAAGATCAATGTCTCTTGGACCGATGATTCAAACGAAACCTACCCGGTCAAGATTCACATTCGCTCTCTGGACCGGGTCGGATTGCTGGCGGATCTGGCGTCCAATATCAGCAAAAACGGCGCCAATATCGTCAATGCCCATTCGGAGATTCGGGACGACAAAACCGTGGACAGCATTTTTACGTTGGCCGTAAAGGACACCGAACATCTCAATCGGGTCCTTTCGGCCTTGAAAAAGGTGAAACAGATCACCCGAGTGCATCGAATCGACAGTTAAGGCGCCTTGGCCACCCGGTTCGATTTGATGCAGGTGGTGCAGACCAGTTTTCGGGTCACCCGGCCGCTTTCCATGGCCCGCACCCGCTGAAGATTGGGTTTGAACCGGCGCTTGTTAAGGTTGTGGGCATGACTGACATGATTGCCGACCTGGGCCTTTTTTCCGCAGATTTCGCATATTTTAGACATTTCATTCTCTCCTTTAAACAGGTATTCGAGTTCTATCGCCTGTAAGTCTCTAAAAAACAGAAACGAGAACTATAAACCGAATCGGTGTGGGTGTAAAGCGGTTTTTTGCCGCCGCTTCGCTTTTACCCGAGGCGACGGCACAAGGGGAGGGAGCTAATTGTTCTGACGTTGTTTCTTGAGGGACGCTTCGCAGAGTGCCAGATAGTGGAGCGCTTTCTGATGAATACCGACATCCGGATATTCGGTGAGAATGGTCTTGAAACGGCTCAGGGCCGGTTCATACTTTTTATTGTTGAAATAAAAAAGCCCCACATAGAACTCATGCCCGGCCAGGCTTTTCAGACACTCTTTGAGATGGCCTTCGGCTTTGGCCGAGTATTCGCTTTTGGGATAATCCCGGATGAGACGCCGATAGGTATCCAGCGCCTTGCGGACCGCTTTCTGGTCCCGGTCGATGGTATCCCGCTGACGATAGTAGCTGGTGCCGATCTGATAGATGACATAGGGGATCGCTTCATTCCGCGGATGAAGGGTCTCAAATCCTTCATAGGCGAAGATGGCCTCATCATATTCTTCCAAATGGAAATGGGCGTCGGCGATTTTCAGTTCAGCCAGGCTCGCGTATTCACTGAACGGATACCAGTCCTTGAGCTTTTCAAAGGATTCAATTGCAGGGCGATATTTTCCGTCCTCATAGGCGGTCATGCCTTCTTCGGCCAGTTCATAGGCGGTTTTTTCATCCCGGGCCTGGAACCAGGCACACCCTGAGAACGCAAATAAGAAGATCAAGCAAAAAATGATGTTTTGTTTCATTGGACCCTGTTTTCAATGTAGTTTTCCGCGGAATGGGCCGCAATGGCCCCGTCTCCGACGGCGGTGGCGATCTGCCGGAAACTGGTGACCCGCACATCGCCGGCCGCGAAAACCCCGGGGACCGAGGTTTCCATGTCGGCATCCGCATCAATAAAACCGAGTTCGTCCCGTTTAACGGCATCCCCGAGAAAGTCGGCATTGGGCAGGATGCCGATCCAGACGAAAAATGCATCCGCGTTAAGAGAGCGGCCTTCTCCGGTCTTGACGTTCCGAACATGGACCGCTTCCACGCGGTCGAGTCCGCTGACCCCGGTCACCACGGTGTCCCAGAGGATATCGATTTTGTCGTTGGCCAGGGCCCGTTCCGAAAAAATTTTTTCCGCCCGGAATTGATCCCGTCGGTGAATCAGATAAACTTTTTTGGCGAACTTGGTGAGGAAAATGCTTTCTTTCACCGCCGTGTCTCCGCCGCCCACCGCGGCCACGACCCGATCCCGGTAAAAAGGTCCATCGCAGGTGGCGCAGGTGGAGATTCCTTTTCCGAAAAACTGCGCTTCACCCGGCACACCCAAGCGTTTTGGGCCGGCACCGGTGGCGATGATCACGGCATGGGCGGTGATGGTGTTGTCGCTGAGACGGATCTTTTTGATCGGATCGGAAAAATCGACCGACATTGCTTCATCGGATTCGATTTTGAGTCCGAACCGCTCGGCCTGATCGTTCATCAGCTTCACCATCTGAGGGCCGGTGATCCCCTCGGGGAAACCCGGATAATTTTCGATCCAGTCGGTGATCAGAACCTGCCCGCCGAGCAAGGATTTTTCAATGAGAACAGCCTTCAAACGGGCGCGTGCCGCATACAATCCGGCGGTGAGCCCGGCCGGGCCACCGCCGAGGATAATAAGATCATAATTGACGCGGTCCATTTTAAATCAGGCACATTCTACAGGAGTTTACCGATGGCTTCTTCCAGTTTGGCCTTGGCGACCATGCCGGTGATCTGGTCCGCGACTTCCCCGTCCCGAAAAAAGATGAGGGTGGGAATGGCCCGGATGCCGTACTTCCCCGGCGTGACCGGGTTGTCGTCCACATTGCATTTGGCGAATTTTATCTTGTCGCCGTATTCCTTGGAAAGGTCCTCAACCACCGGTCCGATCGCCTTGCAGGGTCCGCACCAAGGGGCCCAGAAATCGACCAGTACCGGCTTGTCGGATTCCAACACTTCGGATTCAAAACTGCTGTCGCTGATTTCCATAATTCCTTCGGCCATAATATTGATATCCTTTCTTTAGGTTAAT
>JBKHDE010000073.1:0-19396 GCA_046541495.1 Desulfococcaceae bacterium | reverse complement strand
CGCCGCCTTCTGCACCAGCTCCGGTTCCTCCACCCGGAAGGTCACTTCATCCCCTTCACGGTCGGCCACCAGAACGCTGCCGTCCGGAATATTCCCTTTCAGGATCTCCATTGACAGCGGATTCTCGATATACTTCTGGATGGCCCGTTTCAGGGGCCGGGCGCCGTACACCCGGTCGTAGCCCTTTTCGGCCAGCAGCCGCTTGATCTCCTCCGAGAGTTCCAGGTGAATCTGCCGGTCGGCCAGGCGCTTGCGCAGCCGTTCGATCTGGATCTCCACGATGTCGCCGATCTGCTCGGGCGACAGGTTGTGGAAGATGATCAGCTCGTCCACCCGGTTTAAAAACTCGGGCTTGAAAGTCGACCGCAGGGCCTCGGTGACCCGCCGCTCCATTTCATCGCGGTTTTCAGTGCCCAGCTCCTGAATGAACTGGCTCCCCACGTTGGAGGTCATGATGATGATCGTGTTCTTGAAATCCACCGTGCGGCCGTGGCCGTCGGTCATGCGGCCGTCGTCCAGGATCTGGAGCAGGACGTTGAAGACGTCCGGATGGGCCTTTTCGATTTCGTCGAAAAGGACCACCGAATAGGGCCGCCGCCGAACCGATTCGGTCAGGTGGCCGCCTTCCTCATACCCCACATAGCCCGGAGGCGCGCCGATCAGCCGGGCCACCGAGTGCTTTTCCATGTACTCGGACATGTCCACCCGAATGATCGCCCCTTCGTCGTCGAACATGAACTCCGCCAGGGCCTTGGCCAGCTCGGTCTTGCCCACGCCGGTGGGCCCCATGAAGATGAAGGAACCGATGGGCCGGTTCGGATCCTGAAGTCCGGACCGGGCCCGGCGCACCGCGTTGGCCACGGCGGTGATCGCCTCGTCCTGGCCCACCACCCGGCGCCGCAGGCGGTCTTCGGTCTGAATCAGCTTTTCCCGCTCGCCTTCCAGCATCTTGGAGACCGGAATCCCGGTCCACCGGGAGACCACCTCGGCGATGTCTTCGGCGTCCACCTCTTCTTTGAGCATCTGCTTTTCTTCCTGAAGCTCGGCCAGTTGTTGATTCGTCTCCTCCAGCTGCCTTCTCAGCTCATTGGCCCGGCCGTAGCGAAGCTCGGCCACTCTGGCGAGATTGCCTTCCCGTTCGGCCTTCTGCTCCTCGATGGTGGTCTGCTCGATCTCCTCTTTGGTCTTTCGAATCTTCTGAATCAGGTTCTTTTCATTCTGCCACTTGGCCTTGAGACCGTGAATCTCCTCGCTCATGTCGGCGATATCGCTTTGAAGCTTTTGAAGCCGGTCCTTGGAGGCCGCATCCTTTTCCTTTTTCAGGGCCTCCCGCTCGATCTCGGCCTGGGTGATCTTCCGCTGGATTTCATCGATCTCCACCGGCATGCTGTCGATCTCGATCCGCAGCTTGGAGGCGCACTCGTCCACCAGGTCGATGGCCTTGTCCGGCAGAAACCGGTCGGCGATGTACCGGTCCGACAGGGTCGCCGCCCCCACGATGGCCGAATCCTTGATCCGGACCCCGTGATGGACCTCGTACTTCTCCTTGAGTCCCCGCAGGATCGAGATGGTGTCCTCTACGGACGGCTCACGCACCATGACCGGCTGGAACCGCCGCTCCAGGGCCGCGTCTTTTTCGATGTATTTGCGGTACTCGTTGAGCGTGGTGGCCCCCACGCACCGCAGGGTGCCTCTGGCCAGGGCCGGTTTGAGCATGTTGGAGGCGTCCACCGCCCCTTCGGCCGCGCCGGCGCCCACCACGGTGTGCAGCTCGTCGATGAAGAGGATGATCTCCCCTTCGGCCCGCTCCACCTCTTTGAGCACCGCCTTGAGCCGGTCTTCGAATTCGCCCCGATACTTGGCGCCGGCCACCAGCGCCCCCATGTCGAGGGCCACCAGACGCCGGTTCTTGAGGGATTCGGAAACATCCCCCTGAATGATCCGCTGGGCCAGCCCTTCTACGATGGCGGTTTTGCCCACGCCGGGCTCGCCGATCAGGACCGGGTTGTTCTTGGTCCGCCGGGAGAGGACCTGGACGATCCGCCGAATTTCCTCATCCCGGCCGATGACCGGGTCGAGCTTGCCCAGGCGGGCCAGGTCGGTCAGGTCCCGACTGTATTTGTCGAGGGCCTGGTATTTTTCTTCGGGGTTCTGGTCGGTAATGGTCTGCCCCCCGCGGATCTCCTGAAGCACCCGAAGAATGGCGTCCCGGGTCACCCCGTAGCGGGAGAGAATCCCGGCCGCCTCGCCGTTTTTCTCGTCGGCCACGGCCAGCAGGATGTGCTCCACGCTCACATACTGGTCCTTCATTCGGGAAGCCTCCTTGAAGGCCGCGTCCAGCACCCCTTTGGTGCGCCCGGAAAGGTAAACGTCGGACACCCCGCTCACCTTGGGGAGCCTGTCCACCGCCACGGCCGCTTCCTGAACCACCGCATTGGGCGACACCCCGAGCTTGCGGAGCATCGATCGGACGATCCCCTCCTGTTCGCCCAGCATGGCCCCCAGCAAATGCTCCGGTTCGATCTGCTGGTTGTGGTGCTCGGACGCCAGGTTCTGAGCGTTCTGAATCAGTTCCTGGGATTTAATGGTAAATTTATCAAATCGCATTGCGCTGTTCTCCTTATTCTTATTTTTGAAAGTCTGATAAAAGGAATATCAATTTTTATGACTACAAAATAAGCACGGGCGATTTGATGTCAAACCTTTAATATCACTGTTTATTCGGTTTTTTGAGCTTCGGTCTTGAGCCGCTTGCTGAGGGCCGGCTGGCTGATCCCCAGCATGCGGGCGGCGATAGACTGATTGCCGTTGGCCCGGCGCATGGCCTCTTCCACCAGGAGCTGGGAAGCCTGTTTGAGGGTGGGCAGGTTTTTGAAAACCCGAAAGGGGGAGGGTTCGTTGAAGCCCCGTTCCCGGGCCAGCCGCTCCTCCCGCTCCATGTGCGCTTTGAAGACGTCGAGGGAGAGGACCTTGGAGGTGTGTCGCTCCACCGCCTCGAAGATCATCTCTTTTAGCTCGGTCACGTTGCGGGGAAAGGAGTAGGTCTGAAGCAGGATGAAGAGTTCCTTGGGCGGAGTCGGTTTTTTCTTGCCGAAGGTCTGGGCCGCCTCCTCCAGAAAGTGGTCCACCAGAAGCGGCAGGTCTTCGATCCGCTCCCGCAGAGAAGGCACATGGACGTGGTGGGTGCGGATCTTGAAATTGAGGTCCTTTCGAAAACCGCCGGCCCGCTGAAGCTCCCAAAGGTCCACATCGGTGGAGGTGAGGATGTAGGCGTCGCTTCGCCGGGGGGTTTCGGCGCCCACCGGCACATATTCTCCGTATTGGAGCAGGCGCAGCAGCTTCAGCTGGGTGCCGGGGCTGAGGTATCCGATCTCATCCAGGTAGAGGGTGCCGCCGGCGGCCTGGTCGATTTTGCCGGGAATATCCGCCTCTATCTCGGGCGAAGCGCCTTTGGCGACCCCGAACAGGGTTTCTGAAAACCCCTGGTCGTCCAGGCGGGCCGTGTCCACCCGAACCAGATCGCCCTGAAGTCCGCTGGTCTCGTGAATGCACTGGGCCACCAGGTGCTTTCCCGTCCCGGGTTCGCCGGTGATCAAGATGGGCTGAAGGCTCTTGACCACCGAATGGATGTACTGAAATATGGACAACAGTTCGGGCGTTTGCGTGATGATTTCGGGGCAGATGTGGTCGACTTCCCGGGTTTCCGACATGGGGGATACTCCCTTCTCATGGTAATTGACGAACGCTGACCGAATCATGATACCACTTTTTTACCTGTTATTACAATGAAATCAATAGGGTTGAAGCGCATTTACCGGTAGAAAAACCCTCCACGCCGTCCCGCAAAGGGGAAAACCGGATTTTATTCAGGCTTGACACAGGGGCGGCGATGTCTGTATTTTAAGCTCATTTTATTGACTTACCGTAAATCATATCAATTTTTGGCGATCATTAGAAGATGAACTTTCAGGGCGGCGGTGTGGCCGATTATCGGCATCGGCCTTTTTTTTATTGGACGCCCCGTTTCACAGCGGAACCGAACCCTTAAATTAGGTGTGAATCATCATGCTCAGTTTCAAAGGCCTGACCCGGAACGAAGTCGAAGAATCGCGGCGGATTCACGGATCCAACCAGCTGACTCCCCAGGAGGTGGAGACCTTCTGGGACAAACTCAAAGACAATTTCAAAGACCCGATGATCGTGATCCTGGTGGTGGCCCTGCTCGTGGTCACGGTGCTGGCGGTTTTCGGATTCGCGGAATGGTACGAAGGGGTCGGCATCGCGGTGGCGGTGGCCCTGGCCACGCTGGTAGCCACCGCCTCGGAGTTCAGGAACGAACAGACCTTTCAGAAGCTGCAGGAGGAGGCCTCCAGGATCTTCGTGAATGTCTTTCGGGAAGAGGGCCTGCGCCAGCTCCCCATCGACGAAGTGGTGGTGGGGGATATCGTTCTGCTTCAGCCGGGCGACAAGGTGCCCGCCGACGGCCGCATTCTTCAGGGCCGGGTCAAGATCAATCAGGCGGCCCTGACCGGTGAGTCCAAGTCGGTGACCAAAACCCCCGGGGAGGTGGACCCGACCAAAGACGGGATTCTGGACCAGTCCCACGGGGTCTATCGGGGCGCCATCGTGGAAGACGGCGAGGCGGCCATGCAGGTGATGGTGGTGGGAGACGCCACCCATTTGGGCAGAATCGCCGAAGCCCTTCAGACCGACGATCGGCTGGGCCCCCTGCGGGTGAAACTGGCCAAGCTGGCCGACGACATCGCCATGTTCGGGTATATCGGCGGCGCCCTGATCGCCCTGGCCTTTTTGTTCAAGACCATCTATCTCGATACCGGCGGGGATACGGCGGCCATGGCGGCCTACATCTCCAACTGGCAGCTGTTCATCTATGATGTGGCCACCGCTTTGATCCTGGCGGTGATCATTATCGTGGTGGCGGTGCCCGAAGGGCTTCCCATGATGATCGCCATCGTGCTGGCCCAGAACATGCGCAAACTCCTCAAATCCAATGTTCTGGTGCGCCAGCTTCTGGGGATCGAGACCGCGGGCAGCCTCAACCTGCTGTTTACCGACAAGACCGGCACCATCACCAAGGGGCAGTTCGAAACCGTGGGATTTCTGGCGGTGGCCGAAAACGGGGACCGGCCCGAGCTGGAACATTTCGCCCGCTTCGAGCAGATGGACGCCGAGCGGGCCCGCCTGCTCGACATCTCTCTGCGGGAAAACAGCTCCTGCGTGGTCAACTGCGAGGCCGAAGCCGAATGCGACCGCATTCTAGGCGGCAATGTCACCGAACGATCCCTGCTTCAGTTTGTGGGCGCCGATATCAGCGCCTGCGTCGAAGAAGGCGGGGAAACCCTGTCCGAAGTGCTCTTCAATTCCACCCGAAAATTTTCCGCGGCCCGGGTCCGGACCCGGGAAGGGGTGGAGATCACCTATATCAAGGGAGCGCCGGAAAAGATTCTTCAAAACTGCACCGGATATTACACGCGGACCGGCGAAATCGCCTCGCTTCCGAACAATTGGCGAAACCTCCTGTCCGAAGAAACCGACCGCCGGGCCGACGAAGGATTTCGCATCATCGCCGTCGCCGCCACCCGGGAGCCGCTGCCGGAAAATACCGACCATCTGCCGGAAAACCTGGCCCTGCTCGGGTTCGCCCTGATTCGGGACGAACTGCGGCCCGAATCCCGGGCCGCGGTGGAAACCCTGCAAAGCGCCGGGATTCACGTGGTGATGCTCACCGGCGACCGGTACGGCACGGCACGGGCCATCGCCCGGGATGCGGGGCTGCTCACCTCCGATGACGACATTGTGGAGCGGTCCTCGGAGATGGCCGATCTCTCGGACGAGGAACTCAAGAAGATCCTGCCCGACCTGAAGGTCCTTTCCCGGTGTCTGCCGGCCGACAAGATGCGGCTGGTCCGGGTGGCCCAGGACATGGGCCTGGTGGTGGGCATGACCGGCGACGGGGTCAACGACAGCCCGGCCCTGACCAGTGCCGATATCGGCTTCGGCCTGGGCAGCGGCACCGAGGTGGCCAAGGAGGCCTCCGACATAGTGGTGCTGGACGACAACATTCAGTCGATCACCAATGCGGTCCATTACGGCCGGACCATCTACCGCTCCATTCAAAAATTCATCACCTTTCAGCTCACGGTCAACGTCAGCGCCATCGCCATCGCCTTTCTGGGGCCCTTTCTCGGGTTCAAGCTGCCCCTGACCATGATTCAGCTGCTCTGGGTCAACCTGATCATGGACACCCTGGCGGCCCTGGCCTTCAGCGGCGAACCGCCCCTGAAAAGCCATATGGAAGAGGCCCCCAAGCGGCGGGAAGAACGGATCATCACCCCGGCCATGTGGTCCTCCATTCTCTTCAACGGCTTTTTCATTACCGTAATCTCGGTGATCTTTCTGAAGGCGGATCCGGTGCGGGGGCTGTTTCACAGCCCCGAGGCGTTTCTCACCGCCTTTTTCGGGGTCTTCGTCTTTCTGAACAACTTCAACAAATTCAATGTCCGGGTGGAGGGATTCAATCTTCTATCCCATATTTTCGACAACCGCGGCTTTCTGCGGGTGGTCGGGCTGATTTTTCTGATTCAGGTGCTGATCACCTATTTCGGCGGAGAAATGTTCCGGACCGTGGCCCTGATGCCCCATGAATGGCTTTATATCATCGCCTTCTCGGTGATTATCATCCCCTTCGATCTGGCGCGGAAATACCTTCGCTGGATTTTTGAATAGACCGTAAGGACACAGCTGTGGAAACAGGCATGAAAAAAGACCAGACCAAAATCGGAAGAAACGACCCCTGCCCCTGCGGAAGCGGGCTCAAACATAAAAAATGCTGCATGCGCAAACGAAACCGGCTCGAACCCGAAAGCATGAAGGAAATCTACCTCAAGCGGTACAAGATCCGACTCAAGGAACGAGAGGATATCGCGGCCATTCGGCGGGCCGGGGTGCTGGTCATGGACACCCTCGACCTGGTGGAGTCCTCCCTCACACCGGGGATGACCACAGAGGAGATCAACACCCTGGTTCATAAATACACCCTCGACCACGGCGCGGTTCCGGCCACCCTTCATTACCGCGGGTATCCCAAGAGCGTCTGCGTTTCCATCAACGAGGTGATCTGCCACGGGATTCCGGGCGACCGAGTGATCGAAGACGGCGACATCGTCAACGTCGACATCACCTCGATTCTGGACGGCTATTACGCCGACGCCAACAAGACGTTTCTGGTGGGCGCCGCCACCCCGGATGCCGAAAAGATCATTCGGGTGGCCCGGGAGAGCCTCAAGCGGGGAATCGAGATGGTCCGGCCCGGCAACACGGTGGGGGATATCGGATGGGCCATCCAGACCTATGCCGAGGGCGAAGGCTGTTCGGTGGTCCGGGAGTTCGTGGGCCACGGGGTCGGATTCGACTTTCACGAAGCCCCCCAGATTCCCCACTACGGCAAGCCCAAGCAGGGGGTCGTTTTGGCCCCGGGCATGGTCTTCACCATCGAGCCGATGATCAACCTGGGCGGCAAGGAGCTGCGCATTCTGCGGGACGACTGGACGGCGGTGACCCGGGACAATTCCCTGTCCGCCCAGTTCGAGCAGACCATTCTGGTGACCGAGTCGGGCCATGAAAGCCTGACCCCTTATGATTTGGACTGATTCAGACGAGGACACGCCCCATGGCTTCCCCCAAAACCAGTATCGACGAGCAGATTCTGCGGGCCTCCAAAGAGATCGTGGTGAAATTCATCGAAACCGGCCGGGTTTCGCCCACCGCCTTTCCCGAGCTGTTTCAATCCATCTACCGGACGGTGGAAGAGACGGTCAAGGGGCCGCCGCCCGAATCCGAAGAGGAGGAACCGCCGGCCGAATCAAAGGGATAATCCGCCATGGCCGGTTTCAAAACCCACCTCACCGTCGGGTGCTCGGCCGTGGGGATCGCATCCGCCTGCCTGCTGGCCGGGGATGCAGCCAAACCCGAAGAGATCATCCTCTACTTCGCCTTGGGCAGCGCCGGCGCGGCCCTGCCCGACATCGACTCGGACAGCTCCACCCCGCTTAAGATCACCTTCCATGTACTCTCTCTGGTGATCGCCTTTCTGGTCACCTTCAGCCAGCGGCTGGGGGATACGGCGGCGGAATTTCTGATCATCTGGGCGGCGGCGTATGTGACGGTGCGGTATCTGATTTTCGAACTCTTCACCCGGTTGACCATTCACCGGGGGGTCTTCCATTCCATACCGGCGGGGGCCCTGTTCTGGTTCATCGCCACCATCGCCCTCTACCGGGTGGCCCGGGTCTCGACCCTCACCGCCTGGATGGGCGGTTTTTTCGTATTTATCGGGTATATCGTCCATCTGCTCCTGGACGAGGTCTACAGCTTCGACTTCAAAAATATGAAGGCCAAAAACTCCTTCGGCACCGGCCTCAAAATCATCAGCCTCTACGACATCAAGGCCACCCTATTGCTCTACGTAGCCACCATCTTCTTTTTCTGGCTGGCGCCTTCCGCCGACCCCTTCGTCAGATTCATCACCAACAGCGACTTCTATGAGGCGATCCGCTTTTTCCCACGGGGTGGGTGGTTCGAGGGCGTGTCTTATTGACTCATTCATTCCAGGAGAAGAGAAACGCCCCGATCATCAAAAAACAGACAGTGAGAACGGCGAGGATGGTCAGCTCCGGCGTGATCCCGGCCAAGCCGGCCCCCTCGTTCATCACCCGGCGCACCGCCCGAAGCACATGGGTGAGCGGAAAAACCTCGGCGATGCGGTGCACCCACCGGGGCGCGCCTTCGAGGGAGAACCAGACCTCGGACAGGAACATCATCGGCAGCCCGATGAAATTGATGACCCCGCTGGCGAACTCCTCGCTGATCCCCCGGGCCGCCACAATCATTCCCAAGGAGGTGAGGCAGAGCCCGCCCAGAAAATAGGCCAGAAAGATCCAGACCCGGGAGCCACGGACTTCGAACCCGAAAAACAGCTCGCATCCGAACCACATCACCGCCAGAGTGAACATGAGCACGAAGATTCGGGAGAACATCTGAGCGGTCAGGTATTCCACGGCGGTAAGCGGGGTCGCCTTGAGCCGTTTGAGGACCCCGTTCTTGCGGTAGCGGACGATCACGAACCCCACCCCCCAGAGGGCGCTGAACATCATGTTCATGGCCAAAATGCCCGGAAACAGCCAGTCAATATATGGCACCGGCCGCCCCTCGATTTCACCCCGCAATCCGAGGCCGCGGTATTCCTCGGGCACCAGAGCGGCGTTGAAGAGCTGTTCCACCACATAGCCCTTGGGACCCTCGCTCACCCAGTAGGCGTTTTCCGGAGAATCGAGCTGAATCAGAAAATCGATCTTGTGATCCCGCAGTTTCGCCAACCCCGCCTCCCGGGACGGAAACCCGACGAAATCGAGATAGCGGACCTTTTTGAACGCCTCGGGGACGGCGATCTTCTCGAGGTCGACCTGAACGGTGGGATGGGGAAACACCCCGACCTTGTATTCCGATCGGGTGTCGCCGCCGAAGATGACGGTGAATCCGGCCACGATCAGAAAGGGGAACAGAAAGTTCCAGCCGAAGGCGGCCCGGTCCCGAAAGAATTCCATATTCCGGGCCCGAAACATGACCCGAATCCGCTTCAGATTCATGATCACTTCCGCAGCTGACGCCCGGTCAGCTTGAGAAAGACATCCTCCAGGTTGGGAGACCGGACCGTGATGTCATCCAGATCCACGGAGCGGTCCATCAATTCCTTCAGACATCCGTTGACGTCGTCGGTCTGGATTTCAACCCCCTGAGCCGTCTTCCGGCCCTTGACGGAAAGATCGGATAAATCATCCCGGACGCTCGTCCAGGGAAGAATGACGGTGGTTCCCCGGCAGTGGGTACGGATCAGCTCGGCCGGAGAGCCCTGAGCGATCACCTGGCCCCGATCCATGATCACGATCTCGTCGCAGAGATACTGGGCCTCTTCCATGTAGTGGGTGGTCAGAATGAGGGTTTTGCCGGCCCGCTTGATTTCCAGGATGATGTTCCAGAGATTCCGCCGGGCCTGGGGATCCAGACCGGTGGATGGTTCGTCCAGAAAAAGCAGGTCGGGGTCGTTGATCAGGGCCATGGCCAGCAGGAGGCGCTGTTTTTGACCGCCGGAGATGCGGTCGTTGTAATGGTCGGCTACCTCCGCCAGGCGGCACAATTGTATCAGATGATCGACCGATGCGGTGTGGCGGTAGAGCTGCTGAAAGGTTTTCAGGGTTTCCCGAACGGTCATGAAGGAGAGCAGGGTGGTGTCCTGAAACTGAATCCCGATGGCTTCCCGAAAGTCGGGGGTTCGGGGCTCTCCCCGATAAAGGATTCGGCCCGAAGTGGGCGGAATGATCCCCTCGATGACTTCAATGGTGGTGGTTTTGCCGGCCCCGTTGGGCCCCAGAAGCCCGAAGCAGATGCCGGCCTCGATGCCGAAGCGGATGCCGTCGACCGCCGTGACTTTTTTAAATTTTTTGACAAGGTCGACCACCTCGAGCAGATGCGGCATCTAATTCAGGTCCGACTTCAACTCGGTTACGGCGGCCGCGAACGCCTTTCCGGCTTGATACGCCTCGTCCAGATAGGCGGGGTGCTTGTCGACATCCCCTTCAAAATCCAATCCTCGATACAGCAGCGATCGCCACAGCGTCATATCCAGCACGTCGAAGAAATAGCGCACCGTCAAAAGGGCGCCTTCGAAAAGTTTCTTCCCCTGGGTGGCGCCCACCGAGATGAAGAGTCCCAGCCGCTTGGGCTCCCATTCTTTGAAAGGAACCTGGTCGATCCAGTATTTTTTGACCCAGAGCGACTGACACCGGTCCATCATGATTTTGGTATGGGCGCTGACGGTGTAAAAAAAGATGGGCGAGGCGAGCATCAGCCCTTTGGCGGCGAGAAGCCGGTCGTATAAATGCTGAAAATCATCCTGAATGGCGCACCGGCCGTCGGCCTTGCATTTGTAGATCTCCAGACAGGGCGACATTTTGAGGTCCCGAAGGACGAACTCCTCCACCGAGGCCCCGGCATCCCGGGCCCCTTCCACGGACCGGCGCATCAGCGTTGTGGTGTTGCCCTCGCGACGGGGGCTTCCGTAAACCGCGACAATGTCCGTCATCTGAATTCTCCGTAGGGAACCATGTCCCGTTCGCTTCGTTGTTTGCCGATACCGGAAATCGCGCCGCCGCTTACTTGCGGGGCATCAGTGTCTGGTAGGCTTCCTGAATCTCTTTGAACCGATCCTCGGCCAGGGTCTGAAAATCCTCCCCGAGGTGGGCGACCTTGTCGGGATGATACTTGTTGGCCAGCTCCCGGTAGGCATGCTTGATCTCTTCGGACGACGCTCCGGGACGAACCCCCAGCACCGAATAGGGATCTTTTTTCCCCGAAGACGGCGGCGGCTGAGGGCGGGCCTGTTCCTGCCGGGCCCCGAAGCCGCCGGCGGCCTCCTGCTCGGTGCGCCATCGGTAATAGCCCCCTTCGCGCCCCTGTTGATGGGTGCGATAGGTGGTCTGTTGGCCCTCCTGTTCTTTCATCATGCGGCGGACATACAGAAACCAGTAGAGAATGGCCCACACCCCCAGATCGTCCAGCCACCCCAGGCCGACGATGAAATCGGGCAGAAGGTCAAAGGGAAACAGGGTGTAAATCAAACCGAGCACAATCAATATAAGTCTCATGGGCATCCCGTCACATGGGCGAATTCTTCCTGAATCACCCGGTAGAGGTCCTTGCCGATGGCCAGCCCCAGGTCGATGAACCGGGGCCCGTAAATTCGGCCGGTACGGGAGCGGAACGTCTCTTTGACGCGGGAGATCCGCTCCATGCCTTTGGGATATTTTTCAATGAATCGGGACAGCGGTATTTGTGCGGCGATCACCATTTTCCAGACGGTATCTGCGAAATTGTCGGGGCCCCACCGGAATTTGTCGGCGTCGTAGAGACAATTCGAGACCAGCCGCCCTTCTGCGGTGTTGACCGGCACCCGGTCCTGAAACGCCTCGTGGTCTTGAATGGCCTGGCAGATATCGCCGATTTCGTCCGGGCAAAGAGCATACGGCGCCAAAACCTTCCGGGCATGACAGGCCCCCGCGGCGGCATGATCCGCCTCCATCCGCCGAATGTCATGAAGCAGCCCCGCGCACTGGACCACCCGAATGCGGTTTTGCAGGTACGCCTCGGAAAAACCGGCCCGCCGGCATTCGATGCAGATCAGTGCGCCGGCATCCAGGCTCACCTTGACGGCATGATCGAGGCCATGGCCCAGATCATTTCGGATTTCACCCGTGACCCATCGCCTGAGGTCCCGGATCACCGGGTCGAAGTCGAAACAGTGTTTGGAAAGGGCGTTGGCTTCCGGATGGTCGATGTAAAAATCCGGGGAGGGATACCGGGAGACGATCTGGCGGGCGTACCCGCGGATATTCAGGTATGTCCGGGTTATATCTTCCGAAGGGCTCAATGGTGCCTGCCACCCAAAACAGACGGGGGCGATGATGGTCCACCGCCCCCGGAAAAGCCGCTGAATCGGGACTGAGCGAGCTCAGGGACTGAGGCGGGCCAGTTCAAACGGATATCCGCACACCTTCCACCGCCCGTTTTCCTTGACCAGAACCAGGTTGGCATCCACATGCCGGGTTTCGTCCTCCCCTTTCCAGAAGAAGGAACGAAGGGGGGTATTGGCTTCGCCGGTGACCCGAACGATGGCCGAATCACTGGTCTGCTCCAAGGTTTCGGTATCCCCGTGGTAGAACTTTTCCTTGACGAACATCCCCAGGTCATACCCGCGGGCTTCGGCTTCCCTCCGGGCCTCGTAGATGTATTGGTCTACCATGTCGATGTTATCTGCCACCCGGCTTTCGTCGCAGAACCGTTCCGCCAGGGTGTCTCGGTCATAGGTAAGATAGGCCTCGGTGAATTCAAGGGCCGCTTTGCTCGGGGAGTCCGCAATATCGGCAAAGACAAACATCACCTGAGCAAGAACACCGATCAGAAAAACCAGCCCCAACGAGATGACCATTTTGTACTTCGTCATTTGCCCGCTCTCCTTTCACACCTTCTTCTGAGAATCCAATTGAAATGACTATAAAAACCGATCCGTAGGTTATGAAAACCCAAGTATATTTCGAATTCCAGATACCATGGAACGGGAGATTATACAAGGGTAAAAACGGCCTATCGCCCTCGCCAGGCCTTTAGCCAGGCACCGATCCAGGCACCGATGATGATCAGTTCCATAAGAGCATCAATCAGATAAATCAGGGGGATTCGACCCTGCAGCGAATAAATGATATCGACCGCGGCCAATACCGTCGCATTCCCGACGGCGAGGACCAGGATCTCCAGGCTGAACCGCCTTCGCAGCGCCGCACTGAGAAATACGGCCCCGGAGACGATCAGCATGGCGCCCACCGTTTTTACGAGCCAGAGATCCGTTTTCGGGCCGGTGACCGCCTGAAAGGTGTCGATGCTCACCAGAGACCAGAGCCCCGTGATGATATAAAAGAGCCCCTGGGCCGTGGCGACCTGGGTCAGCAGCCTATTGGAACGGGTATTTCCCATATTTTTTTCTCCTGCAGTAGCACGGCTCTCTTTATTGTTGGCTTATCCCAAAATAAGCAATGTTGAACAAAAATGCAAACCATTAAAAAATTGATCCAAAACCCCAAATACCCCCTTCAGATAAAGGATTTGGTTATTTACCACAAAATAAACTTGAACTGTGGTATGGATAACAATAAGGTATACCGATGAGCTTTGAGATCCTCGGGAAAATTGAAGCCGTTGAGACAATCGCTGTCGGGGGAAATATACGGGATATCATGAGACTTCGAAGGCAATTTGGCGCTGCTCGGTGGCGCAAGCTGAAAGGAATTGCAAATATTCGCCTTCAAAGCGGCAGAATCTGCAAAGCAGAAATTCACTGGTATGAAGCGCATGGGATCGGAACTAAAAAGATGAAAATCAAAAGAATTTTAGGATAGCATCAAATGGAACTTCACAACGAATTCATCTTCGTCCTCTGCTTGGAAAATAAAGGGTGCGATGATCTCGAAAAACGGAAAGTCTACCGCATTATCCCGGATGAGTCCGCATCCAAAGAGGGTTATGTCCGAATCATAGATGAATCCGAGGAAGATTATCTCTACCCGGAGTCCTATTTTGTGAGAATCGAACTCCCGGAAAAAGCCAGAGCCGCATTGGCTGCAGAAACCAATCGTTAGAAAAACGCCCGACGAAACCGATCCGCCGGGCGCTGCATCTTTAAAGCACCGGTTGAACCAGCGCCATTCTGTTTATCAAGGGACGGCAAATTGCCGCCCCTTGATAATTCCCGCCTACTTCATCATCTTCACCTCGAACGGCCACCCCACGATGCCGCCCTCGATGAACCGCACCCGGTCGAAACCGGCGGCGTTGAGGATGCGCTGGGCCTCGTAGCCGCGCATGCTCACCTTGCAGAAGGCCAGGATATCCTTGTCTTTGGGCAGTTCGTTCACCTTGGAGCGCAGTGCCCCCAATGGAATGTGGACCACCTCGTAGGGAAGCTGCATCTCCTCCAACTCCTGGGGAGTGCGGACATCCAGGAGCACCACGCTGCCCGATTCGATCAGGGCTTTGGAATCGAAAGGCGAAATGCCGTCGGCCAGCCCGTCCAGTTTATTGGTCAGGACATGGGCGCAGGTGGTCAGTGGATCCAGAGGCGGGCTGTAAGGCGGGGCATAGCCGAAATCGATGTTGGCGATGTCGTCCAGGGTGCCCCCCAGCAGGATGACGCTGGCGGCCACATCCAGCCGCTTGGCCGCGTTGCCCATACCGGCCAGCTGCACCCCGAGGAGCTTCCGGTCCCGCTTGGAGGCGATCATCTTGATCACCAGGGGTCCGTGCCCCGGATAATAGTGGGGCATGTCGGGACCGGACCAGATGATCGTTTCATAATTGAGATTGAGGGTTTTGGCCTGAAGTTCCGTCAAACCGGTCCGGGCCATGGTGAAGTCGAAGGCCTTGACGATGCCGGTCATGCCGATCCCGGCAAAGGGGGTGGGCTGTCCGGCGATGTGGTTGGCGATGACCCGGCCGTGCTTGTTGGCGGTGGAGCCCAGGGCCACGAACATCTCCCGGCCGGCGTATCCGCCGTAATAATGGTTGACCACGCAGTCGCCGCCGGCATAGACGTCCGGATCATTGGTCTGGCAATATTCATTGATCAGGATGCCGCCTTTTTCGGCGCAGTTGATCCCCGCCTCCCGGGCCAGCTGATCGCTGGGGCGGGTCCCGACGGCGATCAGGGCCAGGTCGGCCTCGATGCTCTGCTTGTCGGTATCCACCCCTTCCACTTTTGTTTCGCCCCGAACGGCGGTGACCCGCTCACCCAATACCAGCTTCACCCCTTTTTTCCGAAGGTGCTTGGCCGCAAAGGTGGCCATATCCTTGTCCAGAATGCCGGGCAGGATCTGATCGAACATCTCCACCACCGTCACATCCAGGCCCCGTTCCTTCAGGGCTTCGGCCATTTCGATACCGATGAATCCGGCCCCCACCAGGACCGCTTTTTTGAGCCCCTGGGCCTCGATCTCCTTGACCAGGCTGTCGGCATGCCGGGGATGGGTCATATACCAGGTGTTTTTGAGGTCGATGCCGGGAATGGGGGGCCGAAAAGGGTGCCCGCCCATGGCCAGAACCAGCTTGTCGTAGCCCATGTCCCGCTCCTCTCCGGAATCGAGATTTTTGACATGGACCGTTTTGCTCTCCCGGTCGATGTTGAGGGCTTCAGTGCGGGTGAGTACCTGAAAACCCTTGGCTTTTTCAAAAAACATCGGGGTCCGCTCCACACCCACCGGGGTCTGGATCAACGTATTGACATCGGAAAAAAGCCCTTCCACAAAATAGGGCAGACCGCAGGCCCCGTACGAGACGATGTCGTCCTTGTCGATGAGGGTCACCTCGGCCTCGGGTACCAGTCGTTTCAGGCGGCATGCCGTCTTGGGCCCGGTGGCAACCCCGCCGATCACCAGAACGCGTAATGGGGAAGTCATAGTGTCGTCACTCCTTTTCTATTGATGGTTTGATTCATGTGAATGGATCGATTCATCGGCTGTCTTTTTCAGTATCCGGATACACCGATCCGGGGCCTCCGCTTCATAAATCAGGTGATAGGACCCCGAAGGCAGAATTTTCACCAGATCCGACCGGGTTTCCGCGTCGCAGCCGCGGACATCCAGCACGTCTCCGGCCGCCATTTCTCTGAAAAATTGAGATATTTTCAACAGAGAAAAGGACGCGACCCCGCCTCTGAGATCCAGAATGTGAACCGATGGTTGTTTCAAAACCGTTCCTCCGTTTTGTTTACAAAAATTTGCAAAGAGAGTGCCAATGCCCATGCAAGAGCCCCCCAAAACAAGATTAACATCCGAATATATTGGTGATTCATACTCGGATTAACCCGATCCATCAAACCGATTGTCAAGAAGCTGTCAAAATGTTAAACATACCGACTTTAACAAATGTTAAACATTTAACAGGAGCGGCCCGGTGTTTGAACAGGAGCTGAACAATTACTGGAAAACGGTGGTGGACACCATTCAGGACGGCATCATGATCGTGGATCAGGGCGGGACCATCGTCTCGGTCAACCGGGCATTGACCGAAATGACCGGTTATGAGCAGGAAGAGATGATCGGAAAACCCTGCACCGTGCTCAACTGCGACACCTGCGAAATCGCCCGGGAGCGGAAGGGGGTCCACTGGTGCGTGCTGTTTAAAACCGGCTCCATGAAAATGCGCCGATGCACGTTTGTACGAAAGGACGGACGCCCCGTTCATGTACTCAAAAACGCCTCCCTTCTAAGAGACCGCAACGGCAAAGTCATGGGCGCTGTGGAGACCATGGCCGACATTTCGGAGCTGGTGGAAAAAGACACTCAGCTTGAAGCGTTTCGGCGCCAACTCAATGCCGAGGATGCCTTCCACGGTATTCGGGGCGCCTCACCGGCCATGAACCGGGTCTTCGATCTGATCGCCAATGCGGCGGTATCCGACGCACCGGTGATCCTTCTGGGAGAAAGCGGGGTGGGAAAGGAACTGGCGGCCCGGGCGCTTCATGAGATCGCCGGTGAAACCGACCCGGAACGGTTATCGACCCGGCCCTTTATCAAAGTCAACTGCGCGGCCCTGAACGAATCGCTGCTGGAGAGCGAACTCTTCGGCCATGTGCGGGGCGCCTTTACCGGAGCCGTCAAAAGCCGTGAAGGCCGTTTCGAGGCGGCCCAGGGCGGGGATATCTTTCTGGATGAAATCGGGGATCTTCCCCTGTCCACCCAGGTCAAATTGCTGCGGGTGCTGGAGGAAAAGGTCATTGAACGGGTGGGCGACAACCGACCGGTGCCGATCAATGTCCGGGTGATCTCCGCCACCAATCAGGATCTGAAGGCCCGGGTGAGGGAAGGCGCCTTTCGGGAGGACCTCTATTACCGGATCAACGTCATCCCCATTCGGATACCCCCCCTGAGGGAGCGGGTCGAGGACATTCCGCTGCTGGCCGACTTCTTTTTTCGGCGGATTCGACTCAAAAGCGGCCGATCCATCCAGGGCATCGGCCGCGACGCCATGGAGCGCCTTCTGACCCATGATTGGCCGGGGAATGTGCGGGAACTCAGAAGCGCCCTTGAGTTCGCCTTCGTGGCCTGTCAGGAGCCGATGATTCAACCCGACCATCTTCCCCCCAACCTGATTTCCGGCCGCGGCAGCCGCCCCCGGAATTCGGCCGCCGAAAACCGGGACGATATCCGGAAGCGCCGGCTGATCGAGGCCCTGGAGGCGTCCGGCGGCAATCAAACCCGGGCGGCGGAGATCCTGGGGGTCTCTCGGGTGACGGTCTGGAACCGGATGAAAAAATATGGGATTCGGTTTTCTAAAAAATTAAAGGAATAGCCTCAACTCAACCCGAACCGCATGTCGGCATACTCCCGAATGCTTTTTTTGGCCTCTTCCACCGAATTCCCCAGTTTCCAGGGTTCCATAAAGCCCTCGAGCTTCATCTTCCACCCCTCTTCATCCTGAAACACATCCGCGTTCTCGCAGGAGACCCCGCACCCTTCTTCCCCCAGAACATCCATCAAAAAACTCAGTATTTCGCCTCTGTCACTCATGGTTCGACTCCTTTCAAAACATTCCTTTTGAGGTGTTTGTTCTATGCGCTATCTGAATCTTAAGATCAGACTATTCACATGGAATGTCAATCCGAGTGGGGGCTTGTCTCTTGGGTGAGGATTTCCCGCACGGTGCGACGCAGCTCATTGGGGGTAAAGGGTTTGCGAATCACCCGAACCGGGTCTTCCGTGATTCGGTCCGAACCCGGGGCGTCGAAGCTGTACCCGGTGCAAAACAGCACCGGCACCTTCCATTTCTCGGCCTGAATGACCCGGTAGACAGCCCGGCCGCTCTTTTTGGGCATGACCAGATCCAGCAGGGCCAGATCGAATCCTTTCGGGTCGGCCCGAAGCCGGTCAACCGCCTCCTGCCCGTCTTGAACCGCCACCACCCGGTACCCGGCTTTTTCAAGAATGAGATGTGTCAACTCCCGGACCAGTTGATCGTCTTCGGCCAGAAGGATCGTCTCCCGGCCGCCCGGGGGATCCGCCGCCGTCTCCTGGCTCGTTTCAGACTCGGACGACTGGTCCGCCGCCGGAAAATAGAGATGGAACCGGGTCCCCTCACCGGGGGTGGAATCCACATCCACCAGAGAGACGTCCGGCACCAGGACCTTGCTGACCATTGCCATTTTGTTCAGGCGCTCGGAATCGGTAATGATGGCGAACTGAGAGACATCCGCGGCCGAACCGGCGGTGGTCGGCACGCAGATCAAGGGCGGACAGGGCGCCGGCACCTGGTCGATCCCCTCATAATCCCGAATGTGGCCGCCGTTGGAAATGACGATGCCGATCCCTTTGGCGCAGTCGATGACGCTGCCGCCGCCGATCGCGACGATCGCATCACATTCGGCTTGGGCGAAAAATGCGGCGCCGCACATGACCTCGGTATCCTTGGGATTGGCGGTCACATTCGAAAAGACGACCGATCCGATATCTTCTCCTTCCATGCCTTCAATCACCTGCTGGGGCCACCCCGAGGCGAGTACCCCTTCATCGGTGATCAACAGCGGACGGTGTATCTCCAGGTTCTTGACGTAATGGGCGGTCAGCCCCCGGGCCCCGTCGCCGAATACGAATTCGAGAGCCACGAATTTTCGAAGGTTTTCGTAGTCGATTACCGGCATCTGAGAACCCCTTTAAGTAGGAGTTTGATAAAATTTTTCGATCGTGGCTTTTATAACTATCAGTAAAAAATATATGACTTC
>JBKHDE010000072.1:0-19624 GCA_046541495.1 Desulfococcaceae bacterium | reverse complement strand
CCCATTCACGGGTAATTCGGAAAAACCGATCCGGTAGGGGCAACCCTATGTGGTTGCCCTGTGGTGGTTGCCCTTTCTGTGGTTGCCCCGATCGGGTTAAACCATCTTGGGATTGGCGACCTTTTTCAGATCCCAGGCCTTGATTTTAAACGATTTGTCGTGGACCCCGGGGTTGAAATAGACATAATCTTTTTTAGAAAGTTCCGGGTCCATATAGATGGGCAGGTCGGCCATCTGGCCGAAGGGCGGCACGCATCCCACTTCGCATCCCACCTTGTCCAGGACCGCTTCGGGTTTGGCAAAGGAGACCTTTTTGGTGCCGATTCCGGCGGCCGCCTTTTTCCAGTCGACCTTCTTGTCCCCCGGCAGCACCAGGACCACCATCTCCTTTTCCTTGGTCATCAGGACCAGGGATTTGACCGTTTCGCCTTCGGAGACGTTGAGGGCCTCGGCCATGGCCGGATTGGTATAGACCGGTTCATGCTCGAATATTTCGTAGGGAATCTTGGCGTCTTTGAGTATGCCGACGATTTTCTCTTCAAGGGTCATCTTTTCCTCCGGATTCGCTCGGGTTAGGCGGTGGCTTCGTCGATGATCTCGGCGATGTCCTTGACCTCGACTTCCGCCTCGGTTTCCATCAGGCCGTCGGAGAGCATGGTGGCGCAGAAGGGGCAGGCGGCGACCACCGTATTTACCCCTGCGGCCGCCGCCTCTTCGGCCCGGTCGGTGTTGATGCGTTTGCCGATGGTTTCTTCCATAAACATGCGGCCGCCGCCCGCGCCGCAGCAAAAACCTTTGGCGCCGTGCCGTTTCATTTCCACGTATCCGCCGGGGTAGTTCATGCTGGTGACCAGATTCCGGGGGGCTTCATAGATGCCGTTCCAGCGGCCCAGGTAGCAGGAATCGTGATAGGTCAGTTTTCCGAAATTCTTGCCGGTGGGCACCAGGCGCCCCTGTTTGTGAAGATCGAACAGGAATTCGGTATAGTGAGAAACCGGATAGCTCGCCCCGAACTGAGGGTATTCGTTTTTAATGATATTAAAACAGTGGGGGCAGCCGGTCAGGATCTTTTTGGGGCTGTACTGGCCCAGCACCTCCACGTTCTGCTGAATCAGCATCTGGGCCAGGTATTCGTTGCCGCACCGCCGGGCCATGTCGCCGTTGCAGGCCTCTTCGGGCCCCAGAATGGCGAAATCGACGCCGGCCCGCTGCAACACCCGGGCCAGGGCCCTGGAGATCTTCTTGCCCCGATCGTCGAAGGAGCCGGCGCATCCCACATACCAGAGCACCTCGGCCTCGGGATGGTCGCTGACCAGCGGCACCTCCATGCCCTGGGCCCAGTCGGCCCGGGTGTCGTTTCCGAACCCCCAGGGATTGGCCTGATTTTCCAGGTTGGTGAAGGTCTCCTGAAGCTCCGGCGGAAAAGCGGCCTCCATCAGCACCTGATGCTTGCGGGTCTCCAGAATGAAGTCGAGCTGTTCGATGTTGACCGGGCAGATGTCCTCACAGGCCCGGCAGGAGGTGCAGGACCAGATCACGTCGTGGGTGACCGGGGAACCCTCCCGTATGATCGGCTGGACCGCTTCGCTATTCCCGGCCAGGATCGGTTCGGCCTGCTCCAGAAGATCGACCTTGAAGTCATGGATGACGTTTTTGGGCGAGAGCGGCTTTTCGGTGTTGCTGGCCGGGCACTGCTCCTCGCACCGGCCGCATTCGGTGCAGGCATAGAGATTGAGAACGTTTTTCCAGTTGAGTTCGCTCACCTTGCCCAGGCCGAAGGTCTCCGCCGCTTCGTCCTCGATGTCGGTCTTGATCATCGCCTTTTCCCGCTCCAGCGGCTTTAAAAAGACGTTGGGGACGGCGGCCAGCAGGTGAAGGTGCTTGGAGCCGGGGATGTAGACCAGAAAGCCCAGAATGGTGCCGATATGGATGTAGTAGAAGAGTTCGAAGCCGATGCGGGCCTGGGTCTGGGTGAGCGCGCCCAGGTCGAACCATCGGGCCAGCAGGGCCGACGCCGGAAAGACCGCCGCATAATTGTATTCGGTGTCCAGCACGACCTGAAAGGCGTTGATCAATGAAAAGGTGATGATGATGACACAGGTGAAGAGAATGATCAGCATGGCATCCCGGCCGATGGTCAGGTAATCCGGTTTCACCACGGTTCTTCGGTAGATGGCGTAGGCGAAGCCGACCAGGACCAGCGGGGCCAGGATGTCGGCGATAAACAGGTAGGCTCCCCAGAGGATGGGGACGGCATGGGCGATTTCAAAGGAGGGGATGACCCCCTTGATCATCAGCTCCAGGGAGTGGGGCTGCACCGCCAGAAACCCGAAGAAGATCAGGGTGTGGGCCAGGCCGGGAAGGGTCTTCCGCCGGACATTGGACTGGCCCAGTACATCGGTGAACAGCACCTGGATGCGGTCCTTGATGCGGTCCAGTTGAAACCGGCTCTCCCCTTCCACCGCCTTCATGAGGCGGTACAGATGCCGGACCTTTTTGAAAAAAATGGTAAAGGCGGTCCCCAGGGCCGCCAGCATGAGAATCGATTTAAAGATGAGATAAAATTCCATAATAGACTACTCCAGTCGGGTCCCCGTGTCCTGTTGCGCGTCGAAATAAGGGTTTTTCCCCGCCGATGCCGGCGGGGCGGGATATTAAGATTCCTTGAGGGCTTTTGTCAACGCCGGCACCACATCGAAGAGGTCCCCGATAATGCCGTAGTCGCATTTTTCGAAGATGGGGGCATCCTTGTCGGTGTTGATGGCGACGATCACCTTTGCGGTTTTCATGCCGGCGAAGTGCTGCACCGATCCGGACAGGCCGCAGCCGATGTAAAGCTTGGGGCTGACCGTCTTGCCGGTCTGGCCCACCTGCATGGAGTGGGGTGCGTAACCGGCGTCCACCGCGGCACGGGAGGCGCCCACCGCCGCGGTTCCGAAGGCCCGGGCGCATTCCTCCAGGATCTTGTAGTTTTCCGCCGAGCCGATGGGCCGGCCCCCGGTGATGATGATCGGGGCTTCGGTCAGGTCCATCTTGTCCGAGGCGCTCAACTTGGCGTCCACCACTTTGACCCGGCCGGGATCGGAGACCGAGGGCGAAAAGGGAACGACCGCCGCCGCCGCCGGGGCCTCTTTGGCCTCGACGGCGTTGGGCCGGATGGTGCACAGCAGCACTTCGGCATCGAGTTGAAGGGTGGCGAAGGTCTTGCCGGAAAAGTGGGATTTGCGGACCGTCTTCTGATCGAAGTCCACGGCCACGGCGTCGGAGACCAGCGGCAGATTCAGGTCCGCGGCCATGCGGGCGAAGATGTCCCGGCCGATCGGGCTGGCCAGCCCCAGCACCCCCGTGAGCGAATATTCATCGACGGCGGCGGCGACCGCCTTGGCTTGAAGATCCGGACTCTTGGACAGATCCGCCCCGGAGACCGAAATCTCCACGATTTTCTCGGCCCCGTGCGCGGCCAGCGCCTCTTTGTAGGCGTCGGCCTTTTCGCCCAGGACCAAGGCGTACACATTATTTTTTCCCTGTTCGTGAGCGGCGGTGAGCACGCCGAAATTGGTGCTCTTGAGTTCCCCGCCCTCGATTTCCATTAATACTCCGATATTGGCCATTTTAAATTCTCCTAACCTGCGCGCCGAAGCGGCGCGATGCGTGTGGAATGATTACAGGACCTTTTCTTCTTCCCGAAGGATGCGCACCAGCTCCGAGACCTGATCCGGAATCGCGCCTTCGATCATTTTGGCGCCGGACCGTTCGGGCACCGCTTCCAGCTTCAAGAGCGTGGTCTTGGCGCCGGACGGATCGATCCCCAGGTCGGACAGGGCCTTCTGGTCGACCGGTTTCTTTTTGGCCTTCATGATGTCCGGAAACTTGGGGTAGCGCGGTTCGTTCAGCCCCTTGGTGGCCCCGAGCACGCAGGGCAGATTCGCCTCCAGTACCTCTCGGGAGCCGGCCCCGATTTCTCTTTCCACCGTCGCCTTGCCGCCGTCCACGTCGAGTTTGAGGATTTCGTTGACCACCGGCAGGTTCATGGCTCCGGCCAGCCGGTACATGGTCTGGAATCCCTCGGTGTCCACCGAGCCCTTGCCGGTGAGAATCAGATCGGGCTTTTTGCCGTCCGCCTCGATGGCCGCTTTGAGGGCCCGGGCGGTGATGTCGGTGTCGAGAAACTGCTCCTCGGTCTTGATTAGAATCCCCCGGGCCGCCCCCATGGCCATGGCGCTGCGCAGGGTGCCCACGGCGGATTCGGGGCCCACGGTGACCACCACCGCTTCTCCGCCCTGTTTTTCCACCAGCTGAACCGCCGCCTCGATGGCGTATTCGTCATAGGGGTTTGCGATAAATTTGCATGCCGAATCATTGTAGCCGGTCTCTCCGACGATCTTGATGTTGGCCGCCGTATCCGGAACATGCTTGACGCATACGTAAATCTGCATGGTATCAGTCCTCTTCCTTGAATATGGTTTTTACGGGCGGTTTGCGGACCGGACCGGGTATGAGATCCGCCCGGCCGCTTCGGTCCGCAAACCGCTTTTTGAATGATCAGGCTTTCATCTTTTCGTTTTTCGGGTCATACAGCGGCATCTCCACCACCTGGGCGGACCGCTTTTTCCCCAGAATTTCGACCTCCAGCTTGGTGCCCGGGGCCGCGTGCTCCGGCTTGATGTAGCCCAGGCCGATCGATTGTTCCACCCGGTGGCCGTAACCGCCGGAGGAGGTCATGCCGATATAGCCCCCGTCTTTGTAAATCGGGTTGTAGCCGAAGGGATCGGCGTCCTCGGCCTCCACCGTCATGCAGACCAGCTTCAGGGCGGGCCCGTCGGCCTTCTGTTTTTCGAGCCCCTGCTTGCCGATGAAGTCCTTGTTCCACTTCACCGTCCAGGCGATGTTGGTCTCCAACGGGTTGTGGTGGACGTTCATTTCGCTCTTCCAGGCCATGTAGCCCTTTTCCAGACGCATCGATTCCATGGCGTACATGCCGATCATCTTGAGATCGAAGGCCTTGCCGGCCTCGGTCAGGGCCTGAAAGACCGGAATCTGGGCCTCGATGGGATGAAAGATTTCATACCCCAGCTCGCCCACGTAATTCATTCGGTTGACCCGGCATTTGGCGCGGCCGACATAAATTTCGGTGCTGGCGCCGAAGGGCAGGGCCTGGTTGGAGAGGTCCCCGTAGGAGGCGGCCTCCAGAAGCGCCCGGCTCTTGGGGCCGACCAGGACGAAGCAGCCCATTTGATAGGTCAGGTCTTCCATGGTAACGGAGCCGTCTTCCGGCAGGTTCTGGATCATCCAGTGCTGGTCATGGCGTTTGCCCACACTGGCGGTGACGCAGAAATACTCCCCGTCCTTGACCCGGGTGACGGTCATGTCGCTCTTGAAATTGCCCTTGGGGTCGAGCATGGGGCTCAGAGCGATGCGGCCGTCTTTCGTCGGCACCTTCTGGCAGGTCATTCTGTTGAGCCAGGCCTCGGCCCCCGGGCCGCTGATTCGGGTCTTGGCGAACCGGGTGAGATCGATCAGGCCCACCTGGTCCATGACGTGTTTGCACTCGGCTTCCACGTATTTGAAGGCGTTGTTGCGTTTCCAGCTCGGGGTTTCGATCCGGTCGGCGTCGGTCTCGGTGAAGTAGTTGGCACACTCCCATCCGTAGTAATCCCCGAAAGCGGCCCCGGCCTGTTTCTGGTACTCGTAGATGGGGCTGGTCCGGTTGGGCCGGGCCGCACCGCGCCAGTCATTGGGAAAGATGGTGGCGTAGAGCCTCGGATAGGTGTCCTCGATCTTTTCATGAATATAGGCCCAGTTGGCGTAGGAGCCGTACCGGCGGCTGTCCACCGGCCAGAGGTCGATCTCCGGTTCGCCCTCCATGATCCAGCCGGCGATATAATGGCCGATGCCGCCGGCCTGGGTGATGCCGAAGCTGTATCCGCAGGCGTTGAAGAAATTCTTGAGCGGATAGGCCGGGCCCACCAGCGGGTCGCCGTTGGGGGTGTAGGTGATGGGTCCGACGGTGACATGCTTGAACCCGGTCTCGCCCATGATCGGGAACCGGTGAATGCCGTGCTCGATGAAATCGGCGATATGGTCGATGTCGGGCTGAAGTTCGGTCTGGGCGTAATCCCAGGGCACCCCCTTGGGATACCATTGCTTGACCTTGTCTTCATAGAGGCCCAGGATGAGGCTGTCCATCTCCTGGCGGATGTAGATGGAGCGGTCCGGGTCCCGGACCAGGGGCAGAAGTTTGTCCCGCTTTTCCACCGCCTCGATGGCCTCGAACAGGATGTGGGCGTGTTCGCCGGCGATGGAGGGGATTTCCAGCCCCACCATGGCCGCCACTTCGGGCCCCCAGAGACCGGCCGCATTGACCACCCATTCGCAGGTGATATCACCCTTGTCGGTGTGAACGATCCATTCGTCGTTGTCGGACCGGTCGATCCCGGTGACCTGGGTGTGGGTGGCGAATTCCGCGCCGTTTTTCTTGGCGCCGATGGCCATGGCCTGGGTGATGCTGTTGGGGTCGACGTCGCCGTCGTCGGGCCAATAGAGGCCGCCGATGAAGGATTCCACATTCATCAGGGGGTGAAGCTCGGCGATCTCTTCCGGGGTGACCCAGCTGACATCCAGACCCAGGCACTGATGCATGGAGTAGATATACCCCAGCTCCTCCATGCGGCCGGGGTTGTCGGCCGTTCGAATGGAGCCGGTGGTGTGCCATCCGGCCGACTGGCCGGTCTCTTTTTCGAGGTTTTTATAGATGTCGATCGACTTCATGTTGACCTGGGTGCAGTAGAAATTGCTGTGAAAGAAGGAACAGTTGCCGGCGGCCATCCAGGTGGAGCCGGAGGTCAGTTCATGTTTTTCCACCAGCACCACGTCTTTCCATCCGTATTTTGCCAGGTGATAGGCCACGCTGACGCCGATGGCCCCTCCGCCGATGACGACGACTCTTGCATGTGATTTCATAGTGTTTGATTCTCCTTAATCTTCTCTGATTTCAATTCAACACCCGATCTTCGGGATGGTGTACGTCTGTTATCTTTTCCCGGATGAATTAGGCCCGGGCCGTGCTTCCGTTCAAAAAATAGTTCATGGCCCTGTTCCTGGGATGCCGGATATAGGTATCGAAGAACTGGGCGAATCCGCCCGGATAATAGATCATGACAAAGATCAACAGCAGCCCGTAAATGATCAGGTTCAACCCCGGCAGGTTGGACAGCCCCGAACGGACCAGTTCCATGGCCAGGATAAAGGGAAAGGCGATGGCGGCCCCGCCCCAGAGGCTGCCCCGGCCCCCGATATAGGCCACGGCCAATACCTCCACCGTTTTGGCGGTGTGCATGATATCCGGGGTGAGAATGCCGTAGTAGTGGGCGTAGAACCCGCCCAGCAGGCCGGCCAGGGTGCAGGACAGAGTAAAATTAAGAATCCGGTAGTAGGTCGGATTGATCCCCGAGGTCCGGGCCGCATCCATGTTCTGGCCGATGGCCTTGAAGGCGATGCCGACCTTGGAGCTGGTCACCCAGCTGCAGACCAGATAGATGAACAGCATCAGCAAGAGCATGATATAGTAATAGGGAATGTTGGATGCGGTTTCGAACAGCTGGGGGGTCCGCAATCCCAGAGGGCCCCGGGTGAGCCAGACCAGTTTGGTGGCCAGCCCCATCAGGGCCAGGCCGACGAACCAGGCCATCACCGCGGCGAATATGCCCCGCAGCCGCAGGGTCAGAAGCCCCACCAGGAGCCCGAGCAGGCCGGCGGTGACCGCGCCGCACAGAACACCGATCCAGGGGGTCAGCCCGTAATTGACCGCCAGGAGGGCGGAGGTGTATCCGCCGAGGCCGAGAATGGCATAGAAACCGAAGTTGACGATATTGATGAAGCCGGCCGTAAAATCGAAGGCGATGGCGCCGGCCGCGATGAGCGCCGCCGAGATCAGCCAGCGAATCATATACTCCTGATTAAAGGGCGGTATAAACGGCAGCACCGCCAGAATGACCAGGCCGAGAATACCGGCCGGGGTCAGATTCAATTTGCCGAGAACTTTGTCCATGGAGGTCATGAAATCCTCATCTCCTTTTTCTATTTTTCGAGTGCGCCCCGGACTTCGGAACCGAAAATCCCGCTGGGTTTGAAAATCAGGACGATGATAATCAGGGCCGTGGGCACCACGAAGTCCCAACCCGAACCGATGTATTCCACCGTCACCACCTTCAGCAGGGCCACTATGAAGCCGCCGGTCAACGCCCCGATGATGTTGCCGAGCCCCACCAGGATGACGATGAACCAGGCCATGTACAGCGCCTCCAATCCCACCGTGGGGTAGGACGGATACAGAAACAGCAGGCTGGCGCCGGCCACCGCGGCCAGGGAACAGCCCAGGGCCATGGTGAAGATGAGAATGCCGGTGAGATTGATCCCCACCATGAGTGATCCGGTTTCATCCTGAGAGACCGCTCGAATCGCCCGGCCGGTCCGGGTCATTTTCATAAACAGCCAGAAGGCGATGATGACCACGATGGAGATCAGAAAGGCGAAGAACCGGTCCCGGGAGATGAAAACATCCATGATGGTGAACGGTCTTCCGGGCCAGTAGCGGACGATGCCCTTGAAATCGGCGCCGAAGATCAACAGGTGGGCGTTGATCAGCACCACCGCCAGCCCCACCGTCAGCAGAAAGGAGTTCATGACCCAGTTTTCCCGGCTGCGCCGGCGCATGGGGGCGAACACCAGAACCTCGGTCAGGGCCCCGGCCGCCGCGCCGACCACGGCCGCGGAGAGAATCGCGATCAGGGGGGCCAGATTGGTGAGGAGGGGACTCGGGTTCTCGGCAAGATAGGCGTTCAGGGGGGTGAACACATAATAGGCCGCCAGGGTGCCGATCATGAAGTATTCCCCGTGGACGAACGAGGCCACGTTCATCACCCCCAGCAGGAGGGCCAGGCCGATGGCCACCAGGGCCAGCATGCCGCC
The DNA here is from genome assembly GCA_046541495.1 of Desulfococcaceae bacterium. Taxonomy (GTDB): domain Bacteria; phylum Desulfobacterota; class Desulfobacteria; order Desulfobacterales; family Desulfococcaceae; genus JAABSQ01. Next base: position 10,657 of record JBKHDE010000072.1, on the reverse strand, counting down.
GGTGATGGCGGTGTTGACCAGGATATAGGGGCCCCGGTCGATGGTGGCGTAAACGGCCAGGAATATGGTCAGCAAAATGGTGATGCCGGCCGCCGATTTGAGCCAGCTCAGGAAACGTTCAGGCATGATCTTTCCTTTGGGTTATCGGGTGTGGGTTCTCAAACGCCCAGAAACACCTTGCGGACATGGGGATCGCAAGCCAGTTCCGAGCTTTTGCCTTTCAGCGTGATGCGGCCGTTTTCCAGCACGTAGCCCCGGTGGGTGACCGCCAGGGTCTTGGTCACGTTCTGCTCCACCAGCAGGATGGTCAAGCCTTCCTTGATCAGTTTGTTGAGGGAGTCGAAGACGGTGGCCGTCAGTTGGGGGGCCAATCCGAAAGAGGGCTCGTCCACCAGCAGCAGGTCGGGATCGGACATCAAGGCCCGGCCGATGGCGAGCATCTTGCGCTCCCCGCCGCTCATGGTGCCGGCCAGCTGGCTTCTGCGTTCGGCCAGGCGCGGGAAAAATTCGTAGACATACGTCATCCGGCGTTTGATCAACGCTTTGTCGTCCAGGATGTAGGCCCCCATCAGGAGATTTTCCTGGACCGACATGTTGGTGAACAGGTTCATCTCTTCCGAGGTAAACGCGATCCCCTTTCGGGTGACCTTATGGCCCCCGATACCGTCGATGGGCTCTCCCTTGAACAGGACCTGGCCGCTGATCGGCTTGATGAGGCCGGCGATGGTCTTGAGGGTGGTGCTTTTGCCGGCCCCGTTGGGGCCGACGATGCAGACATACTCCCCCACATCGATCTGAATCGACACATCCCACAGGATTTGCAAAAAGCCGTGACCGGCATTGAGTTGTTTCACTTCCAGAAGCATGCGGTTCTCCGTTCTGCCGGTGAAAGGGTTTACGCGAGCTCGGACTCGCCTTGATCTTCCGCAGTACCCAGGTAGGCCTCCGTGACCTTGGGGTCCCGAGCCACCTCCCGGGTGGGGCCCTCGGCGATTTTGGTGCCGAACTGAATGCAGACCAGCCGGTCGCACAGATTCATGATCAAATGCATGATGTGCTCGACCATCAGAATATTGACCCCGCTGTCGCGGATCTTTCGAATCACCGCCATGATGTCGGTCAGCTCTCCTTCGCTCAATCCCGATGCCACCTCGTCCAGAAACAGCAGCTTGGGATTGGTGGACAGGGCCCGGGCCAGATCCAGCCGTTTGAGCTGTACCGTGTTGAGCTGCTGGGAAACGGTGTCCTCATCCATGGGAAATTCCACAAAGGAGAGCATCTTGCGGCTGTGGGCCGTCGGGTCCTTGACGGCGCCGGCCTTGTTTCCGAACAGGGTGGCGCACATGACCGTCTCCAGCACCGTCATCTTTGGAAAGGGATTGGGGATCTGAAAGGTCCGGGCCAGGCCCAGACGGCACATCTTGTCCGGGCCCTGGCCGGTGGTCTCTTTACCCAGAAAAAAGACCTTGCCCGAGGTGGGCGGATTGAGGCCGGCGATGGCATTGAGCAGGGTGGTCTTGCCGGCGCCGTTGGGGCCGATCAGGCCCACGATCTCCCCTTCATCGACACGCATGGAGACGTCATTCACCGCCACCAGTCCGCCGAAGCGCTTGGTCAGATTTTTGGTTTCTAAGATATTCATTGCCGCCGTCTCGGATTTAGAGGGATACGGGATTGGGGCCGGGCGAACCCGGCCCGTTTTGGGAATCGACAGCCGCCCGATTATTTCGGGGACTCGAAATCCTTTTCCTTCCAGTCTTCGGGATAGACGATCTGCCCTTTCCCGTTGGTGTACTGAATCACCGGAAAGTAATAGGCGTCCTTGCCCACCACCGGGTCGGGCACCGAATCGGCGGTGTACCGGTACTCGTTCATGATCAGGGCGCCGTCGGCCTTGCTGTAGGTCAGCTTGCCGGTGTGGACATCCTCCAGAAAGACCTTGTGGATGTTCTCCTTGGTGAGCTCGCCGTATTTTTCGAGGGTGCGGTTGAGGATCTTGATGAACATGTTGGTTCCGTCATAGCAGAGGCCGCCGGCCGAGGGGCTCGGATTGAACCCGTATTCGGCCTGAATGTCCTTGGCCCATTTCCTGGCTTCGGGGGTGGTCAGCTGGGGAATCATGTCCAGCACGTAGTTGGAGCCGGGACCGGCCATTTTGTACCAGTCGCCCATCCAGCCGAGACCGTCGGCGATGATCACCGATTCGAGGCCCACCTCGTTGGCCTGCTTCACAAAGGCGGTCATGGTGGGGGCCGCCGTGGAGGTGCCGGCGAGAACCGCGATATCCATGGTCTTGTATTTGCTCAGCAGCGGGTAAAAGTCGGTCTGGGTGATGGGAAAATAGTCGGTCGAGGCGATTTCCCATCCCTTGTCGGCGAACATCTCCTTGAGGGCCCCGCCCAGGCTTCGGCCCCAGTCGGTGTCTTCTCCGTAGATGGCCACTTTTTTGCTCTTGGGCTTCCAGGTGCCTTTTTCCACGGCGTTGTTGAGGCACTCCACATACCCCACCGCCATCTTGGCGGGCACCGGCCATCCCTTGCCGCCCCAGTAGCTGTATTTTTCCGGCTCGGCCTGCCATTTTTCATTGACCACCTCGGTGGCCCCGAATCCGAACCAGTGGGGCACCTTGTACTGGGCCGCCACATCCATGACCGCCACCGCCACCGAGCTGTGCCAGTTCTGCATGGCGCAGTCGATGCCCCTCCGCTCCACCGCCTCGGCATAGGCGCTGGCCGCCTTGGCCGGGTCCGATTGAGAGTCGATCCAGACCAGCTCGATCTTGTAGTCCCCGACTTTGTAGTCGATCTTGTCCATGGCCATCTCCACCGAAGCCTTGAATTCGGCTCCGTTTTTGGCCGAGGGGCCGGTATAGGGTCCGAGCACTCCGACCTTGAGGGTCTTTTCCGCCCCGGCCGTCGGCACACCGGCCATCAGAATGATCGACAGGGTTACCAGCAGCCATCCGGTCCAAAACCGTTTCTTCATAGCGTCCTCCAGTTACAGGGTTGATTCAGGGTTGATGAAAGAATGTACTTCACCGTTTCACCATTGACATTTCTGTTACAGCAATGAATGTACCAAAGTGATGAATGGAATTTAGTTTTTGTGTTTTAGTCTCCGATTCCAGGGTCAAGAAGCTGGATATTCACCATTTTCCTTCCAAATCGAGCGAAGAAAATTTTTCGAAAGCGGTGATGTCGGGCAAGTGAAAAAGGAAAAAAATTTTTCGCTTACTGAAAAGAAAACATGCACATGTGAAAAATATTTGTCTTTTTCAATCTCGGGAAAATGATATTTTTTGTTTCATCAAATTCCAGGTCGGCATTTCAGGCTTTCATGGCGAAAGCCGATGGGGAAAGCACCCGTTTCCGGGATCGGTCGGGCTTTTTGGCCATGATCACCGTTTTGGCCACCCCAGACTATTGTCCCGGCCCGGCAAGAACTCGCTGTCGCTCAAACAGCTTCCCGGCCCGGGAAAATAGCCTGGGGTGGCCTCCACTATTGAGGTTGGGTCGAAACCGATGAACAAGGCCGGCTTTTTATCGGGTGAACCGGTAAAATCGGGGGTTTCAGGCGGACAGAAAGGCGGCAATGCCGGCGGAAAAGCGGTCCGGCGCTTCCGACGGAAAGGAATGGCCGACCCCGGGTATCCGCTCGAATCGGCCGCCGAAGAGAGCGGCGAGTCGTCGGGCGCTTTCCGGCGGCGCCAGCAGGTCATCTTCTCCGGAAAACACCAGCAGGGGTATGTCTGGGGGGAGTGTAAACCGGGCGGCCGGGGGGTACTCGGCCAAGGCGTTCAGGTGGGCGAGGAGGGCGTCTCGGTTGTTCCGCCGCACCAGGGCGGCGACGATTTGGTCCAGGATTCTTTCATGATCCCGCAGAAAGGCTTCTCCGAACACGGTGGGGATAAAGGACCGGACCATCATTTCGAGGCCGCCGGCGGCAAGAATTTCCGCCCAGGAGCGAAGGAACATTCGAGACCGGCGGGAGGGGGCGTCCCCCAGCCCGCCCAGCACCAGTCGATCCACCTGTTTCGGGAATTGGTGCGCGAAGGCCAGGGCGATGAAGGCCCCATGGCTCATGCCCACCAGGGCGGCCCGGGAGACGGATCGGTCCGCCAGAAGCGCCTTCAGATCGTTCACATGGCGCTGCCAGGAAAGGCCCGTCGAGCCGAGTTCGCTTCGGCCCTGGGCCCGGGCGTCATAGGTAAGGACCCGGAACCGGTCTTTCAGGGCCCGAACCTGGGGATGCCAGTTGACGGCGGTCTGGGCCGTGCCGTTGAGAAAGACCACGGTCGGCACTCCCGTTCCCCCATCTATCTCCCCATCTATCGCATGGTCCCCCTGAATGTCGTAGAACAACCGGCATCCGTCACGGGTGGTGAAAAAGCCCATTCATCCGCTCCGTTCGGCGCCGTACCGGCACCGGGTAATGGGGCCATGATCACCGTTTCGGTGGACCTGAGGATCATTCAGGATCGGCCGAACGATGATCAAGGCCGTTAATGGACGGTAATGACGGGACAGGGCGCATTCAGAATGACGTATTGGGCGTTGGACCCGAAAAGGATCTTCCCCACCTTGGACCGGCGTTTCACCCCCAGGATAATCGATTCGATACCCTTTTCCTTGGCGAATTGGACCATATCCTCCCCCGGGGTCATTCCGCGCACCAGAAGATGGGTTTCACAGGGAATGGCGGCTTTGGTCAGCAGTTCCTCGGCAAACGCCAATTGACTGTTGGCGAGTTCGATTTTTTCGGCCTTGTCTTCCCCGCCGCCTTTCAGAGACCGAACGATCTCCACCTTGGCGTCGAATGCTTTGGCGTGTTTTATCGACAGCCGCAGGGCGTCCAGTGCCGCATTGGATCCGTCATATCCCACCATGATTTTCATGATCCGGACTCCTCCTCATAGGGTTTCGAATTCAGGTTGGGGTGATGAACCTTTTCCGCCGCCGGCCGTTTTTCTTTTCGCTGAAACAGCAGAACCACACCGCCGATGACCAGCACCGCCCCGGCCGACTCCATGGGGGTCATCATCTCGTTCAGCAAAAAAAAGGAATACACCGATACAAACAGGATTTCGGTCATCACCAGAATACTGGCCACCCCGGCCGGCAGATGCCCCAGCCCATAGGTATAGGCGAAAAAACCGCCGCCGGTCGCCAGGCCGATGAGGCCGGCGTACCAGGTCCAGATCCAGGGAGACATCGGCCAGAAAAAACCGATTCGGAACTGAAACGGCAGCAGCACCAGGGCCGCGATGCCGAAGGCGTAGGTCAGCACCACCTCCGCGGAATACCGCCCCCGAACCTGTTTTCCGAACATGGACCAGCCGGCGTAGAACACGGGGACACAGAAACCGGCGATGAGGCCGTGAACCGTCAAAGGCTGTCCCCCTGTCGATAAGATGCCGGATACAAAAACCGTGCCGATGACGATGAGAAAGGCCGCGCCCAGTTTCTGCCAGTTGAGCCGTTCGCCCCAGGCGAACCGGGCCACCACCAGCACGATGACCGGCATGGCCGCCTGCTGAACCGTGGTGACGGCGGGGCCGTTGATCAGGATGCCCAAATTCCAGCTGACATGAAACAGCCCCAGGCTCACCCCCATGCAGACCAGCCACGGCCAGTCGGACCGGTGGACCCGCAGGCCGTTTCGCCGAAACAGTCCGCAGATGGTCAAAAACAGGAGAAAGGCGCCGATATCCCGCCAAAAGGCCAGGGCGGTGGCGGTCATGCCGCTGCCGGTCATGATCAGCTTGATGAAAATCCCGGAGGAGCCCCAGCAGGCCGCGGCGGCGGTCACCGCCAGGTAGCCGCGCAGGGGGGATGGGGATTCCGAGGTTTCGATTTTCCTCATGAAACCGCTTTCGTCATCCCCGCTGCGGCCTCAGGCGGTTCGGCGGATGTGAAAATGGATGGTAGAGCAATGTTTGGGGTCCCGGCCATGAGAAAATCATAGAATATTCCATTCCCCATGGCCAGGATTTTTTGAATGCGGCTATTCTTTTGCCGCTAATGCCGACCCCGCAACAGGGCCCCGCGAACCGTGGAGACCCCCTCCGCAAACCGGGTAAGCCGCAGCGGGTTGTCTTGATTGTTCATCTTTCCGGTGATCAGATCCGCGGTCCACCGGCCGGAGGCCGCTGAAAGCATCACCCCGGGCCAGTAGGCGCAGTTCAGATGGAAACCGGGCACCGCCTCCACCGGCCCGATGATGGGCTGGTCGTCCGGGGCGTGGACATACTGCCCGGCATAGACCGAGAGGTCGTCCTTGGTGAGATCCTCGATGACCTCGTTCCAGAAGGGGCTCAGCCGGGAGACCATATCCAGGTTGACGGCCGGAAAATCCCAGTCACCCTGGGGGTCCTCCAGGGGGTCGGTCTCGGGCTCGTCCGGGTCGTGCCAGCCCAGCAGGGCCCCGCCGGTTTCCGGCCGCCAGTAGGATTCGTTTTCAAGGTCGATGGTCAGCGGCGCCTCCTGGGGAATCTTGGCATGAGGCGCCACAAACACCCGCTGGCGCCGCATCTGAAACACCGGGAGATCGACGCCGGCCCACCCGGCCACCGTGACCGCAAACGGTCCGGCGGCATTGACCGCCACCCGGGTCTGAATGGTTCCCCGGTCGGTGACCACCGCCGACACCCCTTTTTCGTCCGTTTCGATGCTCGTGGCCCGGGTGCGAAGATAAAATCTGGCGTTTTCCGCGGCCCGGGCGAATCCCTGGGTCACCTCATGGGCGGAAAACCAGCCGTCCTTGGCCCGGAACGCCGCGGCCTTGACCTCGGGGGATATCCAGGGATACCGTTTGATCACCTCCTCTCCGGTCAGAAACTCGGAATCGGTCACCCCCACGGCATGGTACCCGTCCACCGTTTCCTGGATCAGGGGAACCTTTTCCGCTTCGGTGGTGCAAAACATGTACCCGCCGTGATGCAGATCGATTTCATACCCGTCGAGACCGGTGACCTCGGCGAAATTTTCCCATACCTCGATCGATTCCCGGGCCAGAGCGGCCATGGCCGGTTCGGTGAACTGGGCCCGAAAGGATTCGATGGAGGCGGTGGTGGTCAGGGTGGACAGCCCGTCCCGCATCTCCAGCACGATGGTGGACAGACCGGCCCTGGACAGCCAGAAGGCGGTGGCCACCCCGATGATGCCCCCGCCGATGACCACCGCGTCGGCGGTTTTGTCGACCGTGTCCGGTGTCAGGATCTTACGCATGGTTCCCCCTTTTTAAGGAAATGAATGGATGACGTAAAGATGAAAGCTGTAGGTATGCAGTCCGAGCAGCATGCGGATTTCCTTTCTTCCTAGTTATGAATAGAGACCGGCCGCTTCCAGGGCCTCGGCGATTTCCGGCAGACCGGCCGCTTCCAATGTTTCCCGGGCCGGAATCCCCTGCTGGGTCCAGCCGCGTTTTTGGTAGTACCAGTCCAGCAGCAGGTCGACCTCTTCCCGGGTGACATGGTGGCCCGCATTGGGGCCGCTGGGGATCGGTTCGGTGTAGAACCGGGGCGGCGGGAAATCGAGGTGGCGACCGAATTGAGCGATTTCACGGGCGGAGAACGCCCGGGTCAGCTGCCAGATCCGTTCCGACACCTTCAGCATCTCCTGCCAGGAGATCATCTTTCCGGTGATGACATAGAACAGCTTTTCATAGTTTTCCGGTTCGAATCCCATCTCCATGAACTGCAGCCGGCACACCCCCAGGGCGTCGAACAGCGGCCGGGTGTTCTGGGACTCGATGACGAAATCGGCGCAGTCTTCCGTGACCGGCGCTTTGGGCAGTTTTTCCCCATTGCCGCCGGCGGTGATCAGGTCGTGGACATTGGTGGCGGAGCCGGCCACGTCATGACCCAGGACCCAGGCCCGGTTGTGGTGGGCCCCCACGTCGGCGGTCATGTAGGCCAGCATCATGGAGGGGGCGTTTCGGCTTTCATATCCGGTCCACTCCAGCCCCTTGACATGGATGGCGAATCGGTCCGAGCCGCCGCCGATTTTTTCCGAAGCGATCTTGACCCCTTCGGCCAGAAGATCCCCGATCCCCTCCCGGGCGGCGATTTTCCGAAGCAGATAATCGACGGTTTCAAGATCCCCGAAGGCGAGCGGGCGTCCCGTCTGTTCCTCCGTCAGGATGCCCTTTTCCAGGCACTCGATCGCCCAGGAGACCACCACCCCGCCGGAGATGGTGTCGAGGCCCAGTTCGTCGCAGAGATAGTTGGCATAGGCGACGTCGTGAATGGTGTCCAGCAGGCAGCTGCCGCCGAACAGAGCGATGGTTTCGTACTCGGGCCCTTCCATATAGGCCGATCCCATGGCGGTGACGGCTTTGCCGTACTTGCCGCAGGGGGTGGGGCAGCAGTAGCATCCCTTATCGGTGATCTTGATCTGCTTGAGGATCTCTTTGCCGTTGATGGCTTTATAATGATCCGAATGGGAGGTCTGAAAGTTCCGGGTGGGAAAGACCCCGACCTCATTGGTCCAGTCGGTGATGCCGGCGGTGCCTTCGGGGGTCCAGCCGGTAAACCCGGGTTTGGTATAGATCTGTTGGAATGCGGCTTTGCCCGCCGCAAAGGCGGCGTCCACGTCGAAGACCGGCAGGCTGCCGGTGCCCCGGACCGCGATCGCCTTGATGTTTTTGGACCCCACCACCGCACCCACCCCGGTTCTGCCGGCCTGACGGCCGAAGTCGTGGGAGATGCAGGCGAACCGGACCAATTTTTCTCCGGCCGGTCCGATGGTGAGGATCTGAAAGTCCTCCCCGAGATCTTCCTTCATCTGTTTTTCGACCGTCAGCGATCCCTGTCCCCAGTAGGCGTCGGCGGACCGAATCTCCACTCGGTCGTCGTCGATGTAAAGATAGCTCGGGACCTCGGCGCAGCCGGTCAGGATCATCATGTCGTAGCCCGCGTATTTCAGGGCCGGACCGAAATGCCCCCCCATGTTGCTGTCGGCATAGCCGCCGGTGGCCGGGGATTTGGTCCCGAAATGGGTTTTGCCGCTGGCCGGCAGATAATGGCCGCTCAGGGGGCCGGAGGCGATGACGAACCGGTTGTCTTTGCTGAAGGGGTCGATCCCGGCCGGGATTTCGTCGAACATGGTTTTGGCCACGAATCCCCTGCCGCCGATGAACCGCTCCGTCAGTTCTTCGGACAGCGGCTCGGTGGTCACCGAACCGGTGCTCAAATCGATTCTCAGGATCTTGCCTGCGTATCCGTATGGCATATCACACCGCCTCTCGCTGTTCGGTTTCCACCAGCCCAATGGCGCCCCGGGGACAGGCCCGGGCGCATTCGCCGCAGAGAATGCACTTGCTCGGCATATCCGAATCTTTGCCCACCATGATGACCCCGTGCGGACAGGTTTCGACGCAGGCGCCGCATTCGGTGCAGGTCGCTTCGTCGATTCGGTAGACCCCGTCTTCATCCGGAGTAATCGCCTCGACCGGGCAGACCTCGGCGCACTCGCCGCACTGAGTGCACAGGTGAACCCGGTAGTCCCCCGGCGCGGGAAAGCGGCCTTCGATGCGAAGGAGGGATTTGGAGGGGTTGACCTCCCGATAGTTTTCCAGGGCGCAGGCCAGTTTACAGACCCCGCATCCGGAGCATCGCTCGTGTATGGCTCTTAATTCCACAGCTTTTGACTCCAATTCGTCATCACAGAGATGACATCGGGTGAATAAAAAGGGTAAACAGACGTTATTCCCGAAGGATGATCAGGTCCATGTCCACCTCCGACGGGGCGGTGAACTGATAAACCCGTTTTTGAAACAGCTTGATGTGGTCGGTGACGATGCGGACCGCCTCCCCCTCATCTCTTCGTTCCAGGCCGGCGATCAGGTTTTCGTGGTCTCTGATGGAATGGACCCCGTGGGAATCCAGGTCCAGGGCAGCTTCCCGGCGGCTGAAACAGAGGTAGGCCAGGCGTTGGGACTGGTTCTGCAGAGAATCGAGGTAAGACTTCAGAAAGCTGTTGTCCGCCGCATCGTAAACCGCCCGATGGAAGCGACTGTTTTGCAGGGTGACGCCCAGAAAATCCTTTTTCTTCCAGACTTTTTCCAAATCAGTATTGATTTTTCGAAGCGCCCCGACCTGTTCCGGGGTGATGCGCCGGGCCGCCAGGGCCGCGGCGGATCTTTCCAGAATCAGGAGGGTCTCGAAAAGATCCTTGAGATCGCTCAGGGTGACGTCCCGAACCAGAAATCCCCGGCCGGAGCGCACCTGAATCAACCCCTCGGCCGCCAGCCGGAACAGGGATTCCCGAATCGGGGTGCGGCCGATGGAAAGTTCATCGGCCAGCCGGGCTTCATCGATCTGATCCCCCGGCCGCAGACGGACCGTGATGATCATGTCTTTGATCCGCTGATAGGCGACCTCGCTGAGCGGGGCCGTGGGGTGTGATCGGTTTTTTCGGGGCATGGTTTCTTTCGGCTCTTAAATATATTCAAAATATATTTAACGTATATCGAAGATGCGGAAGTGAATGTCAAGGGTTGTTTTTGATGAAGGTGAGTTATATTTCGAATCAAGGCTATGAGGACTTAACAGACCGGTTTGGAGTTCCGCCTTCAGGCGGCCCCGGTTTGGAGTTCCGCCTTCAGGCGGCCCGGGGTCGGAATTTACAAGCGCCGCCTAAAGGCGGAACTCCGAACT
>JBKHDE010000071.1:0-19749 GCA_046541495.1 Desulfococcaceae bacterium | reverse complement strand
GATAGGTTATAGGCGATAGGTTATAGGCGATAGGTTATAGGCGATAGGTTATAGGCGATAGGTTATAGGTTATAGGCGATAGGTTATAGGTTATAGGTTATGGGCTATGGGCTATGGGCCCAAATCCTCCTGATCACTGCTCACTCCTTATCTTCGCCCTAAGAACTAGAACCTTTTCCAACGTTTCCTATCACCTATCACCCGCCTATCACCCGCCTATTGCCTATCGCCTATAGCCTATAGCCTATCGCCTATCGCCTATAGCCTATAGCCTATAGCCTATCGCCTATCGCCTATCACCTATCACCTATCGCCTATAGCTTGACAGTCAGCCTACTTTTCCCTATCATCGCGCCGGATTCAACGATTTAATACTGTCATTCGGGCCGGTATCGGCTTCGGAATATCGATAACCCACAAGAGGAGTGGACATTGAAATCCCATCGTTCTCCCCTGGTTTTCATCATCATCGTTTTGCTTTTTCCGCTGCTGTTGGTCGGCGGCGCCGCGGCCCGGAACCCCCAAACGGTTCTGGTGCTGCCGTTCAACATCCATTCGGAAAAAGATCTCTCGTTTCTTCAAAACGGCATTCGGGATATGCTCTCCAGCCGGTTGGGCCAGGAAGGCAAGGTCCGCGTGCTGGGCCGCGACGCCGTCGATGAAGCGATGGACGCAACCGAAGAAGTCAACGAAAGTGTCGCCGCCGACCTGGGGCAGACGGCCGGCGCCGACTTTGTGGTGTTCGGCGGCCTGACCGTTTTCGGCGACAACATCAGCACCGACGCACGGATATACAATGTCGGCGCAGGCAAATCGGCTCTCACCTTTTATGAGACTGGCGAGGACCCGGGCGATGTGATTTCCCATATCAACCGATTCGCCTCTCAGGTCAATGCCGAGGTGTTTGACCGCAAACCGGCCCCGAAAACCGCTGCGACGGACCGGGCACCCGATGTGGCCGAAAGCCGGCAGCATCCGGAATCGCTCTGGAACAAGTCGGGCCGCAAGGTGACCGAGGAGATTGAGGGGACGGTAACGGAAACCGGCGGGGGTCCGCTGGGGGAATCCTGGAGAAGCCGTCATTTTGATGCGGAACTCCGGCATCTCGCGTTGGGGGATGTCGACGGAGACGGCAGCACCGAAATCGTTCTGGGAACAGGTAAGGATGTCTCCGTCTACCGCGTCAGGGACCGACGGTTCATCAAAATCGGCGAGGTGCCGGGCGACGCCAACGACAAGATCATCAGCGTGGATGTGGGAGATATCAATGAGAATGGTCTTGCGGAAATTTTCGTCACCAAGGTCAATGAAGGTAACGATTCTCTCGATTCTTACGTACTTGAATGGGATAATGGCCGGTTTTTACGCATCCTATCCGGTGCGGATTGGTACTACCGGGTGCTCGACATTCCGGATCGGGACCGGGTCTTGATGGGCCAGCAGCGCTCCATCCGGAACCTCTTTACCGGCGGCGTCGAGGAGATGAAATGGACCGGCGGTGAATACGCCCCGTCGATGCCCCAGGCCCTGCCCCCGTGGACCAATATCTATGGATTCAATTACGCCGATTTCACCGACCGGAATGCGGACATGACGGTGGCCTTCAACGAAAAGGACTACCTGCGGGTACTGGGACCCGAAGGAGACAAGGAGTGGGAGTCCACCGAGACCTACGGCGGCAGCGCCATCTACCTGGAGTTTCCCATGGAGGCCGCGTCCCGCATCGGCGAGCACAAAGAGATGGACCGGCAGTATCTGCCCCTTCGCATTCTGACCCGGGATATCACCGGAGACGGCAAATCCGAGGTCCTGGTGGCCAAAAACCGGGATGCGGCCGGCCGCCTCTTTTCACGGGTGCGGATCTACAAAGGCGGCCACATCGAATGCCTGGGCTGGGATGATTTCGGCCTGGTCAGCCGGTGGAAGACCCCGGAAGTCTCGGGTCAGATCACCGACTACGCCCTGGGGGACCTCAACAATGACGGAAAAACCGAACTGGTCTTTTCGGTCATTCAAAAAATCTCGTCGGTGATCGGCACCCCCCGCAGCTATATCGCGGCCATGGAAATCACCGGGCCGTAACCAGCAGGTCTTCCGGACCCGGACCGGCGCCGTCCACCAGCGAACAGGCCGCAAAATCGGCCCCGAAGAGCTGATCCACCCGAATCCGGCCTTTGGGCTCGCCCGGCAGCCACCCGGCCGGCATCCCGGTGGGGCTTTTCACCACCTTGCCGGGGGACAGCACCCTGAGCTGATCCCCCGGTTTCAGCCCGGTACGGCCGCCCGCCGTAATAAACCAGGTCTGGTCCTCAAAGGCAAAGGCCCGGCAAAACCAGGGCATGACCTGGCTTTTGTCCACGGCAAAGGCCAGGGCCCGCTGAACCGCCCCGGCCAGGGCGGTGTCCACCGCCGCCGCCGAGTCCACCGGCACCGCCGCTTCCATCATCGGATACCGAAACAGCAGCCCGGTATCCACCACCGCCATGCGGACGGTCACCGTCCCCGGAATCCGATCCGGCAGGTCCGCCGACTCCACCAGAACCAGCATTCTCACACCGGGATAGAGCCCCAAAGCCCGGGAAAGGCAGAGCAGGTCCCGCGCATTCGAACACTGGGCCCGGGTCATCACCTCCCGCACCTTGTCCTGATCCGCGATCACCACCGGCAATCCCCGCACCCCCACCGAAACCGACTCGGAAATCCGCTCGGGCACCCCCGCCGCCATTCCCTGGCCGTCCACCACCACACCGACTTTCACCGGCAGGCCAAATTCCCCGGACGCCCCCTCCTCCGGTCCGGGGGCACCAGCCTGCCGGTCCGATACCTTCAAAGGCGCCGCCGCCTTTGCCGGCGGAATATCCGGCCGGGGCTCTTCCGCGGCCGCCATCGATTTCTCGGCCTGCCGGGACCCCGGGGCGTCCGCTGCCGGTTTTTTCACCGGCCGGGGCTTTGAGGCGGTCCCCCCCGCAGGCGCTTTGGCAGCCGATTCCGCGGCCGGCCTATCCTTTTCGCCCAGCATCTCATCCAGCACCACCTTCGGTTCCTGATCCCGCTCCCGAAAGTACTCCCCGGACAGCAAAAACGGCTGATCCACCGTCATCCGCCGCACCTCGTCCGCCGAATAGGCCTCCCCCGGTTCCTTTTCCGTATTCACCATATCCGGCTTCGGACCACATCCCCAACAGCACAATAAAACACCGACGATCCAACCCCTCAGGAACATCCCTCTCAAATCCCGCATCTTTTTTCCCTCCTATGGAATGTTAGGTGATGGGCGATAGGCGATAGGCCCAATTTCTCCCTCCCTACTTACTGCTCACTGGCTTACTGTTCACTACCCACTACCCACTACCCACTACCCACTGCTCACTGGCCACTGCTCACTGGCCACTGCTCACTGGCCACTGGCCACTGGCCACTGGGCACTGGGCACTGGGCACTGGGCACTTGAACCTGGGCACTCAAAACCTTTACCAACTTTCCCCCCATCAAACAACCCCCGCCAGAAAGAACAGGTATTCGCGAAACCGTATGCCATGGCGGAAGAAGGGGGGTCACAGGCATTCCGAATGAGCGCACAGTCAGAAATTTTTGTGTGGTAAAATATTAATTTTATTGTATAAATTTACTAATGAACGCTTGGACATCCTTTTTTCTGCTTGACAGAGTCCCTTCCTTTCTCTAAAAGGGCTAAGTAACAATGTTCTTTTGAAGGTCGACGGTCCGATCTTAAAAAACTGTTTTTTAAATTAAAGCAAGCAATTAAACCATTAAAACAGCAGAACACCCGTATATTCGGGCCGTTTTGATCTTCCGGTACGCTGTTTCAGTTTTTTATATACAGAGCTCAAACCGTTCTCCGCGCAGCGGAAGGAACAGGAGCATTTTATGGCGCCTTCCGGGAAGGTATCCATTCGCGCACACGGCAAACAACCCGAATTTCACTCCGCCCCGGGCGGAGACGAGGGAACCCTGTTGACCGAATTCAAACCCGATTATCACCGCCGACTGGAAGCAGCCGTGCTGGAGGTGTTTTCGAATTCGGATTTTCACAAGGCCAGCATACGGGAAGTCTGCCGAAAAGCCGGGGTCAGCTTCACCACCATCTACAAGCACTACGGCAGCAAAGAACGGCTGGTGTTCGCATTCGTGGACATCTGGTTGGGAAAGCTCACCGACCGGATCATCGATCATCTTCAGGGCATCGAGGACCTCAAGGAAAAGCTGCGGAAGGTCTTCTGGGTGCAGCTCGACTATTACGAACGGCACCCGGGGCTGGGCCGCATTCTGTTCATGACCCTGCCCATGAAGACCTGGATGGCCGACGACACCTTTCAGCAGCAGAAGATGATCCACCTCTTTCTGGACGTGCTTCGTCAGGGACAGGAGGAAGGCGTCCTCAATTCCGAGGTGCGGGCCGGGGTGCTTCTCGATTTCATCCTCGGGATCGTGCAGCGCGCTTTTGCCATGTGGATTCTGCGGGGCCGAAAGGAATCCCTCGCGGAGCAGGCCAATACCCTGTTTGAAATGGTCTGGCGCGCGGTCACCGATCCCGATAAACCGCTCAAATAATCATGGGAGATACATGACGAATCATTCCGATCCATATCAATTTTCAACTCCGAAACCGGATTCCGCCGACATGGTCTGGACCGGTCTGAATCCGGATGAGGCCAGGGAGGCCCTGGTCCGCAAAGACAAATCCAAGCGGGACAAGCGGAGCTCCCTCAAGGAGGCGGTGGACGCCTTCATCAAAGACGGCGACAATGTGGCTGTCGGCGGCTTTGTCAATATCCGCCAGCCCGTGGCCATCACCCATGAAATGATCCGCCACGGCTTTCAGGACCTCACCCTCTCGTTTCAGTCGGGGGGCATGGCCATCGATTACCTGGGCGGCGCCATGGCCCTGGCGCCGGAGCATTTTTCTTTCAAACGGGTGGAGCTGGCCTACTGGGCCCATGAATCCTTCGGCCTGTCCTCGATCTTTCGCCATCTGGCCGAAAACGGCCAGATCGAGATGGAAGACTGGTCCAACTACAACATGTCGGCCCGCTTCAAGGCCGGCGCCATGGGGCTTACCTTCATTCCCTGCCGAAGCCCCATGGGCAGCGACATTCTGAGGCGGTGCCGGGCCAAGGTGGTGGAATGTCCGTTCACCGGCCATCCCATCGTGCTGCTGCCGGCCAGCAACCCGAATGTGGCCGTCATCCACGTTCAGGCGGCGGACCTTTACGGCAACTGCATCATTCGAGGCACCGACGCCACCTGTCCGGAAATGGCCATGGCCGCGGCCCATACCATCGTTACCTGCGAGCAGCTGGTCTCCCACGAACTGATCACCCGGTTCCCCAAGGAGATCACCATCCCCTTCTTTGCGGTGGATGCGGTCGTCCATGTCCCCTTCGGGGCCTATCCCTCGAGCTGCCGGCGCCATTATTACTTCAATAAAGACCATATCGCCACCTTTCATGCCCTGGCCAGCATGCTTCGCAAGGGTAATCCCGGCGGGTTGAGGGCCTATTATGAGGATTATATCTTCGGCAATCACACCTTTCAGGATTTCATCGACCGGTTCCCGGTGCGCAAGCTCCTGGAGGAGCAGCTCTCGGAACTGGAAAACTTTGAGCGGCTGGCCTGATGACACCCGATTACATTAGCGGAAAGGCGGTATCGATATGTGGTTGACCGAAGAAACGGCATACACCCCCCAGGAAATGATCGTGGTGGCGGGGGCCCGCACCCTGGAGGACAACAAGGTGGTCTTCGTGGGCACCGGGCTGCCCATGATCGCCACCGTACTGGCCCGGCGGACCCATGCCCCGGGGCTGATTCCGGTCTTTGAGGCCGGCGCGGTAGGGCCGACCCTGGAGACGGGGCTCCCCTTTTCAGTGGGCGATTCCCGAACCTCCAGCAGCGCCTCTTACACCAAGGGGCTGAACGCGGCCTTTGAGCTGACCCAGCGGGGCTTTTGCGACTTCGGGTTTGTGGGCGGAGCCGAGATCGACCCGTTCGGCAATCTCAATTCCACCATGATGGGGAAATTTCCCGAAGAATACCAAAAACCCCGGGTACGGCTGCCGGGCAGCGGCGGAGCCGGCGACATGGCCGCCTCCTGCGAGCGGACCATTCTGATCATGCCCCACGAAAAGCGCCGGTTCAATGAAAAGCTGAGCTATATCACCAGCCCGGGCTTTCTGGACGGCGCCCCCGGCGCTCGAAAGCGGGCCGGACTGCTGGGCCAAGGCCCCTACCGGGTCATCACCACCAAGGCGGTGCTCGATTTCGACGAGTCCACCCGCCGCATGCGGCTGATCCACACCATGCCCGGAGAAACGGTGGAGAGCGTGCAGGCGGCCACCGGTTTTGAGCTTCTGGTCAGCCCGGCGGTATCGGAATTCGATCCGCCCACGGAGCAGGAACTGCGCCTGATTCGAGAGCAGATCGATCCGCTGGGGTTTTTCGTCAAAAAGCCGGTGAAACCGCAGCCGGTGCCGAACCAGTTCTGAGGCGGGGAAGGCCCGAGGGGCCTGCTTCTGCGGATAGGAAGGATTCATCAGGTGAAATACCGAATCGAAAGGATTCGGTTCCAACAGAACAACCCATATTTAAACATCAGGAGGTAACAGGCGTATGAAGATACTCAAAATCGATCATCTGGGGATTGCGGTCAACAGCATCGAGGACGGGAAAAATTTCTGGTCCGACGTTCTGGGCCTTGAATTCGAAGGCGCGGAAACGGTTGGGGAGCAGAAGGTCACCACCGCTTTTTTTCCGGTGGGGGAAAGCGAAGTGGAGCTGCTCGAATCCACGTCGCCGGACGGACCGGTGGCCAAATTCATCGAAAAGAAGGGCCAGGGATTTCAGCATGTGGCCTTTCGGGTGGAAAACATCGAAGAGGCCCTGGCCGAGCTGAAGGAAAAGGGCATAAAACTGATCGATGAAACCCCGAGAATCGGCGCCGGCGGCGCCAAGATCGCCTTTTTGCACCCCAAAGCCACAGGGGGCGTACTGGTGGAGCTCTGCCAGCGGTAAACCGCTCTATTGTTCGAATCCCGGGTTTTTCTTGACCGACATTTCCCTCGCTTCTGAAAAGGGGCGCAGGGGTCACCTTTTTGAATGAATAAGGAGTCATACACCATGTCAGAACATCCCCAGAAGAAGCAATGGGAAGAAATCGCCACCAAGCAGATGAAAGGCAAACCCCTGGAAAGCCTTGAATGGAACACCCCGGAGGGGATCAAGGTCAAGCCGCTCTACACCGCCGAAGACATCGAGGGCCTGGAAGTGGTCAACACCCTGCCCGGCCTGCCCCCGTATGTCCGGGGTCCCATGGCGACCATGTACGCCGGCCGCCCCTGGACCATTCGCCAGTACGCCGGATTTTCCACCGCCAAAGAATCCAATGCCTTCTACCGGCGGGCACTGGAAGCGGGCCAGAAAGGGCTGTCGGTGGCCTTCGACCTGGCCACCCATCGGGGATATGATTCCGACCATCCCAGGGTCTCCGGCGACATCGGCAAGGCCGGGGTGGCCATCGATTCGGTGGAGGACATGAAGATCCTCTTCGACGGCATTCCGCTGGACAAGATGTCGGTCTCCATGACCATGAATGGTGCGGTGATTCCCATTCTGGCCGGCTACATCGTGGCCGCCGAGGAGCAGGGGGTCTCCCACGAGCAGCTCACCGGAACCATCCAGAACGACATCCTCAAAGAGTACCTGACCCGGAACACCTATATCTATCCGCCCGAGCCCTCCATGCGGATTATCTCGGATATCATGGCCTTCTGCTCCGAGAACATGCCCAAGTACAACACCATCAGCATCAGCGGCTACCACATCATGGAAGCCGGCGCCAATTCGGCCCTGCAGCTGGCCTTCACCCTGGCCGACGGGGTCGAGTATGTGCGGGCCGCGATCGCCACCGGGATGGATGTCGACAGGTTCGCTCCGCGGCTGTCGTTTTTCTTCGGGATCGGGATGAACTTCTTCATGGACATCGCCCTGCTGCGGGCGGCCCGGTTCCTGTGGCACCGGCTGATGAGCCGGTTCAATCCCCAGAACCCGCGCTCCTCCATGCTGCGGACCCACTGCCAGACTTCCGGGTGGAGCCTCACCGAGCAGGATCCCTACAACAATGTCATTCGGACCACCCTGGAGGCGCTGTCGGCGGTACTGGGCGGAACCCAGTCGCTGCACACCAACTCCTTTGACGAGGCCATCGGGCTGCCCACCGATTTTTCCGCCCGAATCGCCCGAAACACCCAGCTGGTGATTCAGGAAGAATCCGAAATCACCCGGGTGGTCGATCCTTTAGGCGGCTCCTATTATGTGGAATTCCTGACCCAGAGCCTGGTCAACGAGGCCCAGAAGATCATCGACGAAATCGAAGAATTGGGCGGCATGGCCAAGGCCATCGAGTCGGGCATGCCCAAGATGCGGATCGAGGAATCGGCGGCCCGAAAGCAGGCCCGAATCGACCAGGGCAAGGACGTGATCGTGGGCGTCAACAAATACAAAATCCCCGACGAGAAGATCGATTTCGAGGTTCGGGAGGTGCCGGCCGCGGTGCGGGACGAGCAGGTGGCCCGTCTCGAAGAAATCAAGGCGAGCCGGGACAATGCGGCCGTGGAAAAAGCCCTGGCCGAACTGACCCGAACGGCCGAAGAAGGCGGCAACCTTCTGGCGGCGGCCCTGCCGGCGGTGCGGGCCCGGGCCACCGTGGGCGAAATCTCCAACGCCATGGAAAAGGTCTTCGGCCGGTTCGTGGCCACCACCCAGTGCATCTCCGGGGCCTATGCATCGGAATACGCCGGCAACCAGGAGGTGATCGACGCGCTTCGCAAACGGACCGAGACCTTTATGGAAAAACAGGGGCGGCGCCCCCGATTGCTGGTCACCAAAATGGGCCAGGACGGACACGACCGGGGCATCAAGGTGGTGGCCTCCTCCTACGCGGATCTCGGCTTCGACGTCGACATCAGCCCCATGTTCCAGACCCCGGAAGAGGCGGCCAAGATGGCCATCGAAAACGACGTCCACGTGGTGGGCGCCTCCAGCCTGGCGGCCGGCCACAAGTATCTGGTGCCGGCCCTTATCGAAGAACTCAAGAAGGCGGGCGGCGAGGACATCATGGTGATCGCCGGCGGCGTGATTCCGCCGGCCGACTACCCGTTCCTCTATGACGCCGGGGTTCAGGCGGTGTTCGGACCCGGCACCTCCATCATTGATTCCGCCAATAAGGTGCTCAACCTGCTGGAAGAAAAATACCTGGCCTGATTTTATGGAAAAAGACCCGCAATACTATGTCCGGGGGGTTCTGGACCGCAATCGGCTGATCCTGTCCAGAACCATCACCCTGATCGAAAGCGGACTGGCCGCCCACCAGGAGCTGGCCCGAACCATCATCGACCGGCTCCTGGAGCATACCGGAAACGCGGTGCGCCTCGGCATCACCGGGGTGCCGGGGGCGGGCAAATCCACCTTTATCGAAAGCTTCGGCACCATGCTCACCCAAAAGGGTAAACGGGTGGCGGTGCTGGCGGTGGACCCCAGCTCCACCCGAAGCGGCGGCTCGATTCTGGCGGACAAGACCCGCATGGAAAAGCTCTCGGTCAACGAATTGGCCTTCATTCGGCCCTCGCCCTCCAGCGGCACCCTGGGCGGGGTGGCCCGAAAGACCCGGGAGACGATGCTGGTCTGCGAGGCGGCCGGATTCGACGTAATCATCGTGGAGACGGTGGGGGTGGGACAGTCGGAGACGACGGTGGCCTCCATGGTCGACTTTTTTCTGGTGCTGATGATCGCCGGGGCCGGGGACGAGCTTCAGGGCATCAAAAAAGGGGTCCTGGAGGTGGCCGACGCCATCGCCGTCAATAAAGCCGACAGAGACAACATCGATCGGGCCAAACGGGCCCGAAAAGAATATGAAAGCGCCCTTCACCTGCTGACCCCGGCCTCTCCCAACTGGTCCCCTCCGGTGCTCACCTGCAGCGCACTGGAAACCACCGGCATCGAGGAGATCTGGAAGACCGTGTTAAAACACCGGCAGGTGATGACCGACAGCGGTGAAATGGCCGAGATGCGCCGGCGCCAGGCCATGGAGTGGATGTGGTTTCTGGTCAAAGAAGGGCTCCAAGACTGGTTTTACAACAGCCCCTATGTGAAGGAGCGTCTTCCGGTGCTCAAAAAAGAGGTGGCCGAAGGCCGAACCGCCCCGACGATTGCGGCGGATCAGCTGCTGGCCTTTCTGGACGAATGCGTCAGACCGGCGGGATCTGAATCAGATTAACATATGGATACCCATCCCAATCCATATCGATTTTAACCGTTCAACTGCAGATATGAAAGGATATTGAGATGAAGGGAACTGTTGCAGACAAGATCAAGGATCTCCAGGATCGGGAAGCGAAGATTCGAGAGATGGGCGGCGAGAAGGCGGTTGCCAAACATAAGGAAAAAGGCAAACTGACCGCCCGCGAGCGTCTGGATCTTCTGTTCGATCCGTCCACTTTTCGGGAGATCGACATGTTCGTCAAGCACCGCTGCGTCAACTTCGGCATGGAAAAGGTCGATATTCCGGCGGACGGGGTCATCACCGGCTACGGCAAGGTCAATGGACGGCCGGTCTTCGCCTTTTCACAGGATTTCACCGCCCGGGCCGGCAGCCTGGGGGAGATGCACGCCAAGAAAATCTGCAAGGTCATGGATATGGCCCTGAAAGCGGGCGCGCCGTTTGTCGGGTTCAACGATTCCGGCGGGGCTCGGATTCAAGAAGGGGTGGACGCCCTTTCCGGCTACGGCCAGATCTTCTACCGCAACTCCATCGCCTCCGGGGTGATTCCCCAGATTTCGGCCATTCTGGGCACCACCGCCGGCGGCGCGGTCTATTCCCCGGCCATGACCGACTTCATCTACATGGTCCGAAACACCAGCTACATGTTCATCACCGGTCCCCAGGTGATCAAGTCGGTGACCGGCGAAGAGATCAGCTTCGAGGACCTGGGCGGGGCCCTGGCCCACAGTGAAAAGAGCGGGGTCTCCCATTTCGCCTGCGAAACCGAAGCGGAGGCCATCGACGGCATCAAAACCCTGCTCTCCTTTCTGCCCTCCAACAACATGGAAGACCCGCCCATGGTCGACACCGGCGATGATCCCAACCGCACCGATCCGGCCCTCGATTCCATCATCCCCGACAACCCCAACAAATCCTATGACATGCGGGACGTGATCCGCTCCATCGTGGACAACGGGGATTTTTACGAACCCCATGAGCTGTTCGCCCAGAACATCATCGTGGGCCTGGCCCGTTTGGGCGGCCGGTCGGTGGGCATCATCGCCAACCAGCCCTCCTACATGGGCGGGGCCCTGGACATCGACGCCTCGGACAAGGCCTCCCGGTTCATTCGGTTCTGCGACGCCTTCAATATCCCCATGCTCACCATCGCCGACGTGCCCGGGTATCTGCCCGGCAGCGATCAGGAATGGGGCGGCATCATCCGCCACGGCGCCAAACTGCTCTGGGTCTACTCCGAAGCCACCGTGCCCAAGATCCTGCTGGTGACCCGAAAGGATTACGGCGGGTCCTACCTGGCCATGTGTTCCCGGGACCTGGGGGCCGATATGGCCATCGCCTGGCCCACCGCCGAAATCGCGGTCATGGGCGCGGGCGGGGCCGCCAACATCATCCACCGCAAGGAAATTCAGGCGGCCGAAGACACGGCTGCCAAGCGCCAGGAGAAGATCGAAGAATATGAAGACCTCTTCTCCAATCCGTACCGGGCCGCCAACCGAGGCTACATCGACGCCGTCATCACCCCCAGCCAGACCCGGCCCCGGCTCATCGAAGCCCTGGATGTGATGTGCACCAAGCGGGAGCTGAGACCGCCCAAGAAACACGGCAACATTCCGCTGTAATGGGCCGCGATCTTTTTAAGAACCCGAGCTGAACAGGGAGAACCCATGGCTACAAAGAAACAGGACAAGGAAAGAGAAAAGCGGAAGCGGACCGCGGTGATATCGGCGGTGATCGCCTACATGCAGGCGGAAGAGGCCGCCATGATGCAGGCCCGGGCGGCTGCGGAAGCCGAACCGGCGCCCAGACCCGCGCCCCCGCCCTCCATGTGGGGCATGAGCGGCCGCCAGGATGCGATGCATCTGCGCAATCTGATGCAGCTCAAGGCATTCCACGGCGGACGGATTCGATAATCTTGCAGGGACCGTTTTGAAAACGAAAAAATAACGTCTTCAATCATTTTAAGGGGAGAATCGCAACATGACGACCGATCACACACAAGTTAAATGGACCGAAATGAATTACGACAAGGACAGACCCAAGGCCGAAAACCCGGTGAAGGTCATGGACCTGAGCCTTCGGGACGGGCATCAGTCGCTGTTCGCCACCCGGGGCCGGACCGAAGACATGATTCCGGTAGCCGAACTGATGGACCAGGTCGGGTTCTGGGCCGTGGAGACCTGGGGCGGGGCCACCTTCGATACCATGCACCGGTTTCTGAACGAAGACCCCTGGGAGCGGATCCGGACCCTGAAGCGCTACTTCAAAAAAACCCCCTTTTCCATGCTGCTTCGGGCCCAGAACCTGGTGGGCTACCGCAACTACGCCGACGATCTGGCCAAGGCCTTCGTGGAGCGGGCCGCGGCCAACGGCATGGACATCTTTCGAACCTTCGACGCCCTCAACGACTACCGGAACTTCGAAACCGTGGTCAAGGCGATCAAAGCCGCGGACAAGCACTTTCAGGGCGCCATCTGCTACAGCCTGACCGAGCCCCGTCTGGGCGGCGATGTCTACAACATCGACTACTACGTGAACAAGGCCAAGGATCTCGAAAACATGGGCGCCGACACCATCTGCGTCAAGGATATGGCCGGCCTGATGGCCCCCTACGACGCCTTTGAGCTGATCAGCGCCCTCAAAGCGGCGGTCAAGCCCCCGATCCATCTGCACAGCCACTTCACCTCCGGTATGTCGCCCATGACCTTTCTCAAGGCCATCGAGGCGGGCGTGGACATCATCGACACCTGCATGACCCCCTATGCCTACCGAACCTCGCACGCGGCCATCGAACCGCTGCTGATGAGCCTGCTCGGCACCAACCGGGACCCCGGATTCGATATCGAATTGCTGGCCAAGATCAACCAGATCCTGGAAAAAGAGGTGATGCCCAAATACAAACACCTGCTGGACGACTCCAAAGTCTCCATCATCGACATCAACGTGCTGCTCCACCAGACCCCGGGCGGGATGCTCTCCAACCTGGTCAACCAGCTTCGGGAGATGGACGCCCTGGACCGAATCAACGAGGTCTACGAAGAGCTGCCCAAGGTCCGCAAAGACCTCGGCCAGATCCCCCTGGTCACCCCCACCAGCCAGATCGTGGGCATCCAGACCGTCAACAACGTGCTCTTCGACGACGAGAACGAGCGCTATAAAATGATCACCGGCCAGGTCAAGGACCTCTGCTACGGCCTCTACGGCAAGACCGCGGTGCCGATCAATCCAGAGGTTCAGAAAAAGGCGCTGAAGGGCTATCCCAGAGGCGAAGAGCCGATCAGCGTGCGTCCGGCCGAGGTGCTGGAGCCGGAACTCGACAAGGCCAAAGAGGAGATCGGGGATCTGGCCAAGGACATCGACGACCTGATTCTGTATGCCATCTATCCGGTCACCGGAAAGAAATTCCTGAAATGGAAATACGGCGTGGAGGAACCGCCCGAGGAGGTCAAACCCCGCACCCTGGAAGACGCCAAGAAGGAAGAGGAACTGGTCAAGAAGGCCAAAGCCGGCAAGCTGGTGGAAAAGAAGGAGGCCCCGGAAAAAGGGGAAAACCTTCGCACCTTCAATGTGTTTGTGGATGACGAATACTTCGAGGTCGAGGTGGAGGCTCCCGAGGGCATGCCGATGATCTCTCACCAGGCCCCGGCCGAGGCCGCACCGGCTTCGGCGCCGGCCGCCAGACCGGCGCCGGCCAAACCCGCAGCGCCCAAAGCGCCGGCCCCGCCCAAACCGGCTGAAAAGAAGGGCCAGGCGGCGCCGGCCGCCCCGGCGGCCACCGATGTGGAAGGGACCCCGGTCAAGGCCCCCATGCCCGGCATGATCGTCAGTTATGCGAAACAGGTGGGCGATTCGGTGGAAGCCGGCGAAACGGTGGTGATACTGGAAGCCATGAAGATGGAAAACGCCCTGCCCTCACCGGTGGCCGGCACCGTCAAGGCCGTCAATTTTTCCAGCGGCGACTCGGTAGCCAAAAACGCCGTGCTCTGCGTCATCGGATAACCCGACCCGATTCCCCGGGCCGGCGGATCGGGAAAACCCCGGTCCGCCGGCCCGGGAGGAACGCCTTTTTTCGAAAACTCTTCAATTTATAAGGAATCAGGGACTATGAAGATCCACGAATACCAAGCGAAGGAACTTTTCAGAAAATACGGGGTGGCGGTTCCGGACGGCGGGGTCGCTTTCAGCCTGGCGGAAGCGCAGTCGGCGGCGGACAAGCTCGGGGAATACCCGGTGGTGGTCAAGGCCCAGATCCATGCCGGGGGCCGGGGCAAAGGCGGCGGGGTCAAGGTGGCCAAAAATCCGGAGGAGTTCAAAACCTATGCCGACCGGATACTGGGAATGACCCTGGTCACCAAACAGACCGGACCCGAGGGCAAAAAGGTTCAAAAGCTCTTGATCGAACAGGGCCTCAACATCGCCAAGGAGCTCTACCTGTCCATCCTGCCCGACCGGGCTACCGCCAAAATGATCATCATGGCCAGCGAGGCCGGCGGCATGGACATCGAAGAGGTGGCCGAAAAGACCCCGGAAAAGATCATCAAGGTCTATGTGGACCCGATGGCCGGGATTCAGGGCTACCACCTGCGGGAGGCCGCCTTCGGCCTCAACATCCCCAAGGAGGCCCTGAAATCCTTCATGGGGCTGCTCAAAAACCTGTTTACACTGGCCGTCGATTATGACTGCTCCATGGTGGAGATCAATCCGCTGGTGCTGACCGCCGAAAACCAGGTGATCGCCCTGGACGCCAAAATGGATTTCGACGACAACGCCCTCTACCGCCATCCCGACGTCAAGGAGTACCGGGACCTGGACGAAGAAGACCCCACCGAGGTGGAGGCCTCTCAGCATCAGCTCAACTACATCCACCTGGGCGGCGACGGAAACGTGGGCAACATGGTCAACGGGGCCGGGCTGGCCATGGCCACCATGGACTGCATCAAATTCGCCGGCGGCAAACCGATCAACTTTCTGGATGTGGGCGGCGGCGCCAGCGCCGAGCAGATCGAAAACGGGTTCCGGATCCTTCAGAGCGATCAAAACGTCAAGGCCATTCTCATCAACATCTTCGGCGGAATTCTCCGCTGCGACCGGCTGGCCAACGGTGTGGTCCAGGCGGCCGAGAAGGTGGGCATGCGGGTGCCGGTGATCATTCGAATGGAGGGGACCAACCTGGCCGAGGGACGCAAAATCCTCAAGGAGTCCGGCCTGGAACTGATCAACGCCGTCGATCTCAAGGACGCCACCGCAAAGCTCAAGGAAGTCATCCAGTAACCCACATGTGAAGCGAGGAAACAACCGTGAGTATATTCGTCGACAAGGATACAAGACTTTTGGTGCAGGGAATCACGGGCAAAGAGGGCCAGTTTCATACCCGTGCATGTGTCGAATACGGCACCCGGGTGGTGGCCGGGGTCACCCCGGGCAAGGGCGGCCAGCAGATGGACGCGGTTCCGGTCTTCAATACGGTCCGGGGCGCCGTGAAAGCCACCGGGGCCGATGCCAGCATGATCTTCGTGCCCCCGCCCTTCGCCGCCGACGCCATCATGGAGGCGGCCGACGCGGAAGTCCCCCTGATCGTCTGCATCACCGAAGGCATCCCGGTCATGGACATGATGCGGGTCAAGAACTATATTAAAGACAAACCGGTCCGGCTGATCGGCCCCAACTGCCCGGGCATCATCACCCCGGGCGAGTGCAAGATCGGGATCATGCCGGGGGTGATTCATCAGCCCGGCCGCATCGGGGTGGTCTCCCGCTCCGGCACCCTCACCTATGAAGCGGTCCATGCCCTGACCCAGACCGGCCTGGGCCAGACCACCTGCATCGGGATCGGCGGCGACCCGGTCAACGGCACCAATTTCATCGACTGCCTCTCCGAATTCCAGAAGGACGACGCCACCACCGGCATCGTCATGATCGGAGAGATCGGCGGCAGTGCCGAAGAAGAGGCGGCCGAATACATCAAGGCAAACGTCACCAAGCCGGTGGTGGGATTCATCGCCGGCCTGACCGCGCCTCCGGGCCGGCGCATGGGCCATGCCGGAGCCATCATCAGCGGCAGCAGCGGCACCGGCCAGAGCAAGATCGCCGCCATGAAGGAAAACGGCATTCAGGTCTGTGAAAACCTGGCCTTTCTCGGGGATGTCTGCGCCGAGGTCTTTTCCTGAAGAGAGGATACCGATTCAATGCACGAAATGGGAATCGCCATGCAGGTGGTGAAAATCGCCGCCGACTCCGTCCCCGAGCACATTCAAAACCCGCGGGTGGAACAGGTGAACCTCAAAATCGGCAAACTCTCCTCGGTGGTGCCCGACAGCCTGCGGTTCTGCTTCGAGGTGATCACCAAAGACACCCCTTTGGAAGGCGCGACCCTCCATATCGAGGTCGCGCCGGTGGTGGCCCGATGCCGGGACTGCGGGATTCAGTGGACCATCGAGGACGCCGTGTTTCGGTGCAAAGCATGCAACAGCGGATCGGTGGAGGTGATCTCGGGCCGGGAGCTCGACATCATCTCCATCGAAATCGCCGATTAAAGGAAATATTTATATGGAAGTCGAGATCGCCCGCAAGGTTCTGGAGACCAATGACGCGCACGCCCGGCAAAACCGGGAACGGTTTGCGGCCGCCGGGGTATTCGTACTGAATATGATGAGTTCCCCCGGATCGGGAAAGACCACGCTGCTCGAAAAGACCCTGGTCCGCATCATGCCGGAGCTCCGGTGCGGGGTCATTGTGGGGGATATCTGCACCACCAACGATGCGGACCGGCTGGCCCGATCGGGCGCGCCGGTCACTCAGATCAATACCGACGCCTTCGGCGGAGACTGCCATTTGGCCGCCCACGTGATCGGCCAGGCGGCCGACGCATTCGATCTGAATAACCTCGATCTGCTGATCGTGGAAAACATCGGCAATCTGGTCTGCCCGGCTGAATTCGATATCGGTGAAAACGGACGCACGGTGGTGCTCAGCGTCACCGAAGGGGAAGACAAGCCGGCCAAATACCCGCACATGTTCCGAAAGTGCGATTCGGCCGTTCTCAACAAGACCGATCTGCTTCCGCATCTCGATTTCGATATGGCGGCGGCCGAGGGCTTTATCCATCAGGTCCATCCGGATATGCCGATTTTTCAGCTGTCCGCCAAGACCGAGGAAGGGCTAAGTCCCTGGCTGAACTGGTTGACCACCCAAGTGTCGAAAAGCCGGCCCGCCCGGTGAAGGCAAAAAAACCCGTTTTCGACGAAAAGGGATTGCACGAATCCAAAGCGGCCGCCTGTATGCGGGTTTCAACCCGATTCCGGGCTTCGCAGATCGTCCTTTAGAAATGCTTCCAGGTCCTTCAGAGCGCCGCTGTAGAAATGGTCGGTATCGTGAATGATGTTCATTCGGGCCTTGGGGTTGCAGCGGTTCAGGAGAGAGCGAACCCGATCGGTGTCGGCGAACTCATCCGCATCGCCGACCACCGCCGACCCGAGGCACGGGAGCGGACCGACTTCATCGAAGGCGATGAAATTGACCGGCGGAGAGATCATCACCATACGATCGATTCGATCCCGTTGGCAGTCCAGATGTGCATTGACCCAGGCGCCGAAGGAATACCCGTAAAGATCTGTTTTTGAAACCCCCCGATCCCGAAGATAGCCTAAGGCGGCCCGCACATCTTCCCTTTCCCCGATCCCGTTCTCATACCGGCCCTGACTGGCCCCCACCCCTCGAAAGTTGAAACGCAGGGTGGCGAACCCGCTGTTTTGAAGCACCCGGGCCGCCGCCTCCACGACGGAATTGGCCATATCCCCGCCGTAGAGGGGATGCGGATGGGTGATCACCGCGCCTTTTTCTTCGCGTCCTCGGCTGAACAGCCCTTCCAGGAGATGGGCTCCGGCCTGAAACTGAATCCGCGTTTCCGTCATAGAAACCTCGTATGGGCTTTCCTCACCGTTTCGGCCAAACCTGAATGACCGAGGCGGGCGAAACGGTGATCATGGCCCCTTGTTTGCTCCGGCTTCAGAAAAGTACCCGGCTATCGGGAGCCGCGTTTTCGGGACCGGCTCTTTCGGGGTTTTTCCTTGGGCAGGGATGCGATAATCTCTTCTCCAAAGGCCTTCCGCTGCCAGTCCCGCATTTCCTCGATATCCGCCAGGGCCGCGATATCGGTCGGATTTTCCCGGGCAATGGCGGTCATCAGCGATTTGGTGCAGACGATGGCCGGGTCGATCTTTAGTGCTTCGGCCCGCCGATCCCGCCAGGCTTTGAGTACCTGGACCCGTTCCGGCACCTTGGGAGAGACCGGCGGGGCTTTCTTTTTCGGATATACCGGCAGTTCTTCCTCCGGCAGATCCAGGGCTTCTTTCACCGCCTGAATCACCGCCGGGCCGTACATTCCGATCTGTTTTTTGCTGAGGCCCCCTCCTTTTTCCAGCCGCTCCGGCGTCACCGGTTTGGTCTTGACCAGATCCAGGACCGCCCGGTTGCCGAAAACCATATAGAGCGGGCGGTCTTTCTTGCGGGCGATCTCCCGGCGAAGCTGAAGGATATGTTCCAACACCGCCAGACTGCGGCGGCGAAGCCGGCCCGCTCCCTTGAATTTCATGAACAGGGGCTCGTCTTCGTCCGACACCGCCCGGACCCGGCTCAGCAGTTCACATTCTTCGAGCACCCAGTCGAGACGCCCTTTATCAGCCAGTTCCCGAATCAGTTTTTCGGCCAGCGGGATCAGGTAGGAGGTGTCCTGGGCCGCATAGGCGAGCATCTCCGGCGGCAGGGGGCGGGCGGACCAGTCCTTTTTCTGGTATTTTTTATCCAGGGAAATATCGAAATGACGGTGAAGCACCGCCTCCAGTCCGGTTTCCGCGTATCCCAGAAATCGGCAGGCGATCTGGGTGTCGAAAAGGTTGTGGACCACGATGTTGAAATCCCGGTGCAGGGATCGAATGTCATAGTCTGCGCCGTGAAACACCTTTTGAACCGCCGAATCGGCAAAAATCGGCTGGAGCGGCGAAAGGTCTTCCAGTTTGAGCGGATCGATAATGACATTGCGATTCCGGCTCGCCATCTGGAGCAGACAGACCTTTTCTCGAAAATGGTACATGGAATCGGCCTCCAGGTCGACGGCGATCCGCGTTTCGCCCGCCAGGGCCCGGACGAAATCGTTCAGGGCCGGGGGGGAATCGATCATCTCGAAGCGGGTGGAGGAAGGTTCCGAATTCGGGTTGCCGACAGGCTCGATCATGGTAGCTCTGTTTCGTTTTCAGGGGTCTTGGTGAATATTTTCAACAGCCGTTTTCAAGCGTTTTTCTCATTCAAAAGAAATTTCAACCGGAAAACCGCACTGAGGAAGTCTATCTCAATTATTTAAACGATATACCACTCGGATTCAGGATTGTCAAAAAGAGGCCAAGGATGTCGGCCCGAGTTTTTTCTTGACCCGAATCGGGCTTTCTTCTACTATTTTATGT
>JBKHDE010000070.1:0-20396 GCA_046541495.1 Desulfococcaceae bacterium | reverse complement strand
TTTCATTGGTGACCCCAACGGGGTTCGAACCCGTGTTACCGGCGTGAGAGGCCGGCGTCCTAGACCACTAGACGATGGGGCCATTTGCAAAACGCCCACTTTTATATTCAAAAAGCGGCGGTGTGTCAAACGTTATTTTCGGATTCCTTGATTTTTTCCCTGCGGGCGCCTTTTCGATAGCCGAATATCAGATAGATGACCACCCCGATGAAGGGGATCAGGGCGGTAAACCCCCAGGCCGCTTTGACCGGCAGGGAAGAAAAATCTTTGTAGGCGATGTCGATAACGGCCCAGCAGGTGAGTATGTAAAACAAAAGACCGAGGCCGACGATGATGGTGACGGTGTTCATGCCTACCCCTTCAATACGTCAACGATTCTCAAAACCGTGTTGACGTAATATTTACTGTGATTATAGTGGTAAACAGATTTGTATGCCTTTTCTTGCGAGATTCCGGAACGCCACCCGTGCCGATTCAGATAGCTGGCCACGCTCATGATGGCATCGGCATGATTGAAAAGATCGATTCGACCGTCCCCGTTTCCGTCCCTGGCGAGCTTGAGGGCGTTGCTCGGTAAAAACTGACAATATCCCATGGCACCGGCATAAGAACCCACAACGGTATGGGGGTCTATATTTTCCGCCTGGGTGAAGGTGAGGAATGCCTTTAATTCATCGTAGGCCCATCGGGCCTTCTGGTCCGCTTTGGCATTGAACCGGGCTTTTGTGAGGTGGGTGGTTCCGGCCACCTCGTTCCAGACGGCCCGGCGAACCGCCGGATCGGCCAAGGCGGCCATGCTGGAGAAGGTGTTGAGCACCAGTCGGTTTCCCACATATGTCCCCAGTCGGGTTTCCACCAGAAGTATAGCGGTGATCACATAGCGATGGACGCCGAAGGCCTGTTCCGCCTGAATCAGGGCGGGTTGGTGATCGGCCATGTAGGTTTTGGCTCGTTGAATCGGCCCCGGCTCCAGAAACTGGTCGTAGTTGAGCTTACTTTCCTGGTGGATGAAATAAAGGGAGACCCCTCGGGTTTCAAAAGCAACCGACGGGTGTTGATACAGTGCTGAAATTCGCTGGGCGCTGAACCGGTCCTGAATCAGACGTTTTTGCAGAGAACCGAAATAATCGGTCTGATCGGCCGCCGGAATTCCGGCGGGGGAGACAAGGGCGATGAGCAAAATCAATAGGGTCCAACGGATCTGTTTCAGAGACATATATAACCTTTCCGGTTTCTGTGGAGGCGTTATTCACGTTACTTCACAATATATTCGGGAGACGCCTGTCATCAGGCGGCGCTCAATCTTGATAGCCGTTAAATGACATGGTATGGAAGTCGATGTCAATAAGAACACGAACCCGGTACCGGCCAAACCGATGAAGAAAAAGACCAAAACCGTATTCGTCTGCCAGACCTGCGGCGCCAGAAGTCCGAAATGGCTCGGCAAATGTCCGGATTGCGGACAGTGGGACACCTATGTGGAAGAGACCGAACGGTCCCGGCCGAATCGGCGGACCTTTCGGGGCGCGGTCCACACCAAACCGATGCCCATCGATTCGGTGGAACTGGATGACGAATCCCGAACCATGACCGGAATTCAGGAATTCGACCGGGTACTGGGCGGGGGCCTGGTGACCGGGTCATTGATCCTGATCGGCGGGGATCCCGGTATCGGCAAATCGACCCTGATGCTTCAGGCGTTGTACGGGTTGTCCGGTCAGGGGTACAAGGTGCTTTATGTCTCGGGCGAAGAGTCGATTCGGCAGATTCGCCTTCGGAGCCGCCGGCTGGGTACGATTTCCCACGATCTGCTGGTGGTTTCCGAAATCGAAATGGAAGCCATCATGGGAATGGTGGAGGATGAAAAGCCCGATTTTCTAGTGATCGACTCCATTCAGACCATGTTCAACAGCGAACTGTCTTCGGCCCCCGGGAGCGTGACCCAGGTGCGGGAATCGGCCATGCGGCTGATGATCATGGCCAAGCAGAGCGGCATCCCCACCTTTCTGGTGGGCCATGTCACCAAAGAAGGCGCCATCGCCGGCCCCCGTCTGCTGGAACATATGGTGGATACGGTCCTCTATTTTGAAGGAGACCGCAGCCATGTCTTCCGGATTCTGCGGGCGGTCAAAAACCGGTTCGGCTCTACCAACGAGATCGGGGTTTTTGAAATGAAGGAGAACGGCCTGTGCGAGGTGCCCAATCCGTCTGCGGTCTTTCTGTCGGAGCGCCCGGAAAACGCCCCCGGTTCCGTGGTCACCGCCTGCATGGAGGGGACCCGGCCGATTCTGGTGGAGCTTCAGGCCCTCTCCAGCAGCACCAATTTCGGCACCCCCCGCCGAACCATTCTGGGGCTCGACCCCAATCGGGTGGCCCTGCTGGTGGCGGTGATGGAAAAAAAGCTCGGAATGCACCTCATGGGCCATGATCTCTTTATGAATGTGGCCGGCGGGGTCAAGGTGGACGAACCGGCCGTGGACATGGGCATCGTGGCCGCAGTGGCCTCTTCTTTCATGGACCGGCCGGTGCCCGAGGGCCATATCGTGATGGGGGAGGTGGGACTTACCGGGGAGGTGCGGGCCATCGGCCAGGTGGAGACCCGGGTGGCGGAGATCATGAAGATGGGGTTTACCCGGTGTCTGGTGCCCGAGAGCAATTTGAAGCGGATGAAACAGGTAGACGGAATCGAGGTGGTGGGAATCAAATCCATGGAAGAGGCGGTGGAAACCCTCTTCTGAGGGGAGCGAAAAAGGTTCTAAGATCCAGATATCATATGGATATCACCTACCATCTTGACTTGCCGTAAGGTTCGGTATATGAAACGGAAAACAGCCAAAAAAAACAAATGGACGGATCATTACACCCGGAAAGCCAAAAAAGAAAATTACCCGGCCCGGTCGGTGTATAAGCTTCGGGAAATTCAAAATAAGACCCGTTTGATCGGGAAGGGGAACAAGGTGCTGGATCTGGGGTGCGCGCCCGGTTCCTGGCTGCTTCATGCCGCCGAACTGGTCGGACCCGGCGGAGAGGTGGTGGGGATCGATCTCAAGCCGCCGGATGTGAGCCTGCCCGCCCATGCGCGCGCCCTCACCGGGGATCTCCTCGACATGGATGAGAACATCAAGTCGGCCATCGGATCCGGGTACGATGTGGTGATCAGCGATATGGCCCCGGCCACTTCCGGCCATAAGGATGTGGATGCGGCCCGGTCCTACAACCTCTCCGAGGCGGCCCTGTACCTGGCGCTGGAGGTGCTGAAACCCGGCGGCGCCTTTGTTTGCAAGATATTTCAGGGCCCGGATTTCGAAGCATTCATCAAGCTGGTGCGGGCGCATTTTTCGAAGCAAAAGAATTTTAAACCCCAGAGCAGCCGAAAGGCGAGCCGGGAGATTTTCGTGATCGGTATCGGAAAGAAAGATTAGGAGGTAGTCGAATGTCAGGACATAATAAATGGTCAACCATCAAACACAAGAAGGGGGCCGCGGACGCCAAACGGGGCCGGATCTTCACAAAACTGATCAAGGAGATTACGGTGGCCGCCCGGATGGGCGGGGGCGACCCCGACGCCAACCCCCGGTTGCGGACCGCCATCGCCGCGGCCAAATCCGAAAACATGCCCAAAGACAACATCGAACGGGCCATTAAAAAAGGCACCGGCGAGCTGGAGGGCGTCTCCTACGAGGAAAACACCTATGAGGGCTACGGGCCCGGCGGGGCCGCCATCTTCCTGGAATCGGTGACCGACAACAAAAACCGGGCGGTGGCGGACATTCGGCACATCTTCAGCAAAAGCGGCGGGAACCTGGGAGAGAACGGCTGCGTCGCCTGGATGTTCGACAAAAAAGGCTACATCAACATCGAAAAGGACGGAGTGGACGAGGAAAAACTCATGGAGGTGGCCCTGGACGCCGGGGCCGAGGATGTGCGGGAAGAGGACGGCAGCTTTGAGGTGATCACCGAACCCGAGGACTTCGAAACGGTTCGGGAGGCCATTGAAAAAGCCTCCATCGCGTATGCGGACGCCGAAATCACCATGCTCCCCCAGAATGTCGCAGCCCTTCAGGGAAAAGAAGCCGAGCAGATGGTTCGGCTGATGGATGCGCTGGATGATTGCGAGGATGTTCAGAAGGTTTACACCAACGCCGACATCCCCGAAGAATACTTCAACTAGGGTGCGATTTTGAACCGCCCCCGGCGTGGGAAAACGAAGGGAAACAGGAAGGCCGGCAGTTCGGCCCTTTCCGTTTCCCTTTTTACGTCAGCGCAGGGCGATCATCCGTTCCACCGCACTCAGGGCCGGCACTCGAATATCTTCCGGCACCTTGACCTCGCCGGTGAGATGTTCCAGGCTCTCGGCCACATCCGCAAGCGTGATCTTTTTCATGTCGGTACATTCCATGGCCGGAGAGGCCGGATAGAACGACTTGCCCGGATTGGCCTTTTTCAGAGGATAGAGCAGCCCCACCTCGGTACCCACGATAAAGGCGGTGTGCTTCGATTCCTTTGCATGGCGGATCATTCCGGAAGTGCTGGCGATCACATCGGCCATTTGCAGGGCCTCGGGCCGACATTCGGGATGGGCCATAAAGACGGCGCCGGGATGGGCGTCCCGGGCCTTTTGAATCTGCTCTGGGGTGAGTCGGTCATGAAAAGGGCAGTACCCCTTCCAGAGGTGGATTTTCTTATCGGTGCGGGCGGCGGTGTACCGGGCCAGGTTCCGGTCCGGGGCCATCAACAGTTCGTCTTCTTCCAGGCTTTCCACCACCTTGACCGCATTGGCCGAGGTGCAGCAGATGGTGGTCAGTGCTTTGACGGCGGCCGGAGAGTTGACATAGGTCACCACCGGCATCGGGCTCAGTTCGGATAACTTTTCCTTCAAAGCCCGGGGCGTGATCATATCGGCCATGGGGCACCCGGCATCCGGCTTCGGCAGCAGCACCTTCTTGTCCGGCGAGAGGATGGAGGCGGTTTCGGCCATGAAATGGACCCCGCAGAAGACGATCACCTCCGCGTCGGTGTCGGCCGCCTGAATGGATAATTCCAATGAATCGCCGCAGAGATCGGCTATATCCTGAATCTCCGGCGGCTGATAGTTGTGGGCTAAAATAACGGCCTTTTTCTGTTTTGCCAGGTCTTTGATCTTTTCTTTTATTTCCATACCTTTTCCTGCCTTATTCTCGAGTGCGGGCTTCCGGTCCATCTCTCGGAACGAAAACGGCCGTCGTGAGGTGAGGCCGAGTTACTCCTCGATCTGAATGACATCGGCGCCTTCCGGTGCTTCAAATGTAAAGACGCTGTCATCGATGTTCTGGTTGAACTGATAATCATACAGTCGAATGATGGTCTCATCCTCGTAGGCGTTGTAGGTGGTCACCTGATCCACCTGAAAATCCTCTTTTGAAACGCCCAGATAAATGGAGGCCAGGTCGAGCTTCTTTTCGTGGGGAATCAGCCTCAGGATGTGGTACTCGGGAGCTTCCTTTTCTTTGTCGATGGAGATATCGAAATTATCTCTGATTTTGCGAATGTCCGACAGAAAACTGGCCCCCTTGCCCTCGCCGAAATAGTTGGGCGCTTCGCCGATCATCACCTGGTTGTCCGCCGGCCGATAGATCCAGAGAAGTTCCCCGTCGGTGATGATGATCTGTTCTTCGGGCATTTCGTATTCCCACCGCATCATCCCCGGCCGCTTGACAAAAAGTTTTCCCTCGGCCGTGTCGGTGATGTCCATGGCCTTGATGGTGGACTGCTGAGTGAAGCGGGCCGTGAACCCGTCTCCGGAGTAGCGGTTCTCAATCCCGGTGATGATCTCTTCCAGGGAGGGTGCCGAATCGGACGCCCCGGAATCGGATTTGTCGGGCGTCTCTTGGCAGAGGGCTGTCTGAGAAAACAGCAGTGAGGCGATTAAAAGGAAAGGAATGCACCATGTCCATTTCATTGTTGAATGCTCCGTTTCTATAGTTACTCCCGCAGGATGACCATTGGATGCAGCATACCCCAAAGGCCCCGGTTTGTAAACCGCCGGAATAAGCGGATTTGTTTAAATTGATTAAAAGAAATTCCTGATACAAATCCAACTCAACTCCCCCCTGCGGTCGTTTTGGATGCATTTTTTTCGGTATCTGTTAGGAAGGAAGGCTCGGTCGGTTTCTTCTGATCCAGCTCGGCCACGCGGAGGTTGACCTCCATGGCCGGGGGTTGGCTGAGTTTGCCCATGAAGGAGCCGGAGATGGGCGGCACCGCCTCGGGATGCCGATTCACCGCCACCGGAATGTGGTTGTTGCCCACCAGCTCTCCGGAGGTGGGATCGAACCCCTTCCATCCGGGGCCCGGCAGATAGACCTCGGCCCAGGCATGGGTGGCGCCGTGGCCTTTTTCGGTGGGCTCGCAGTGAAGATAGCCGCTCACGAACCGGGCCGCCAGCCCCACATACCGGCAGGCTTCCATGAAAAGGGTGGCGAAATCACGGCAGGAACCGGTGTTTCCGGACAAGGTCGCGGCCGGCGACTGAACCCCGGGTTCTTCCCGGACCATGTACTCGAATTGGTTGGAAATCGCTTTGTTGATGATGTCGAGAAAGACATATGTTTCGATAATCTGGCCCGGTTTCCAGAACTGAAAGAGCCAGTCCCGAACCTGAAAGCTGTCATCCGGATAGATCGACAGCAAAAAAGGCATCAGCCCGGTCCGTTCGGTCGGATCGTAATGGAAGGGAAAATTGACCGCATATTCCGCTACGATGAAATCGAGGGGGGCATCCTCATAATTTTGAATGACCGTCTCGCTGAATATCTTGAGGCGGGGGGCCGGTTTGGAGAAAGACACCACCCCCACAGAGTTGTTGTAGGCATCCCGGTGCCAGTGAATGGTGTATTTCGGATCGATTTCCAGTTTAGAGGTTTCGATGCGGATGTCATGGCCTTCGCGGGGTCGCAGGAGCAGTCGGTGGGTGCCGAAATCTACAGGATTGCTGTAGGTGTAGGTGGTGGTGTGTTCGATTCGCATGCGTCTCATGTCATTTCTCCTGAATGGGGGAACGGTTTTCCGGAAAAGACGTTTCCGGCAGTGTGCTTTGGTCAAGGTCGGCGGCCATTTCGGCCATGGCCCCCTCGAATCGTGTGTAAGCAATATAAGGCGCGGCGACTCCGACGCCCATAATCACCAAAGACAGGAAAAACCCGAACACCCCTCGGATAACGGCGGGCCGGCCGATTACCGCCCGAATATCCCGAATCACTTTGGTCTGGGGCGGCGGAAATTGGGAGGAGCGAAGAATTCGAATGGACACCCACATGAAATAGGCGCCCATCACGAACAGGCTGATTCCAAGCGCTGCCATCAATATTCTGAAAATTCGAATGGTTTCTTCGATGGCCCCCTGAGGATCGGTTTCCGCCGAGGTCAGAAGGGTATCCATAAAATTCTGAAAATAGATCACCACCCCCGCTCCGAGAAGGGTGAGAACGACCAGCAGAAGGATTACCTTTTTGCGATAGGCCGGATCGGCCTTGATCAGGAAAGAATTCATGTCTCAGGACAGGGAGCGGATCACCGTTTCGAGGTCTTCGTCTTCATCAATGTCGAAATCCATGCTTCCCTGAATTTCATCCAGGTACTCGGTCTTGCCGAAGACCGCATAGCTGATGCGGTCGATGGCGGCCATTCGACGCCGCACATCCGCCTGATCTACGTGGGGGGAACGGATTCCCTGCATGAGCAGGGTTTCGATATTGTGCTTTTTCAATTGCCTCTCGAATTTCTGAGCCGTCTGGAGCATGCGAAAATAGAATTTCTTTTTGTCCATCAGGGCCCCATAGATGTCATCCGTATCCTGGATTTCGTTCAGGAACTCGATCATATCCTCCATCAGAAGGGCCAAATCTTCCGGATCGGCCACGATACGATCCAGAAAATCCCGAATGAAGCCGACCGTCCGCTTCGTTTGGGGGAAGCTGCTGTTTCGCAGGCGAACCTTGAATGGAGTGCATTGGGATGGGTCGACTCCTCTTTCCACCGCTTCGATCAATATCGGATCCAACCGCTTGGCGATATGCAGACGGCGGACAAAACCCTCCGAAGCCCAGTCCGGAATAAAAAATTGAAGATCGCTTCCCGAGGGAAGGGCCAAATGCGTAAAAGGGCGCCTTCGGGCGAGTTCGCTGCTGATGATTTTTTCATCCGCCGGTTCAAAAGCCTCCGCCTCCAGCAGAGGTTCCAATCGCACCTGAACCGTTTCATCCGGAAAGAAAAGCAGTTCCATCACCGGCTCGGCCCCGTGGTTTTCCGGTTCGGTGAGTATTTCAGCTAATTCTTCGGGGGATGGATCCGAGTATCCCGAATTGATAAAATCCCAGACATCGGTATCGGGGTTGAGTCCTTCTTGAAAAATGGACTCGATCTCCTGGATCAGTTTCTCATATCTGTCCTTTGGATTCGTCAAACGTACCGCCTTTTCTTTATAAATATGGGTTCATGGCCTGAACGATGCTGTGTTTGGGCAGAGCCCCGGCCAGGGTGTTTTTCAGTTTTCCATTATCGAAAATGAGCAGGGTGGGGATGCTTTGCACCTGAAACTGGGAAGCGGTGCGGGTGTTTTCGTCCACGTTCATTTTACCCACTCGAATGCGGCCTTGCCATTTGGCCGCCAGTTCTTTCAGGAACGGCTCCATCATCTGGCAAGGGCCGCACCAGGGGGCCCAGCAATCCAGAAGGGTGGGCAGCGGGGACTTAATCACCTCATTATAGAAATTTTGATCCGTAATGGTCAGGGGATGATCGATTTTCAGCGCCTGAGTCTGAATCGCGGTCTTGCATTTGCCGCAATGAGCGGTCATTCCGACCTTATCGGCGGGAATTCGGTTTTTGGTGCCGCAGTTTGGGCACCGCATCACATAGCTGTTCGCTTGGGTCATGATTGATTCCCCCTTTCAAAAAAGGAATGGGTTCAATGAATGTGAAATGAATATAATGCCGGTTGGTCGGACATACTACCCCCTTTTTTTCTTCTTTCTGCAAATTGTGATAGATCAATGTTCAGAGGGTTGTCATCTACGTGCTTATTGACTTTCTCCCCGCCACGATATATTGAATGTCTATTAAAGTAAATGAAATCTCTTATAATCACGAAAAATCCTTGCAATAATTTTTAAAGGTCTTTATCCATGAATCGATTGAATCCGGCCGGTTCGGATGCCGAAATTTGGTGTCATACCCATTCGGGAACCGCCTATGATTTCGAAGCATACCTGGATATCGTCCGGGAATTTCACGGGCATGCGGCGCCGGGCCTTCTGATCGGCGGGAAGTTGACGGGGGGCGCCTTACATCGGCGCTACCGATAACAAAATGGAATAACTCGACTGCGGCATATGGAGATCCGGACGGTTGAGTCTTTTATATCAATACAGGAGAAAAGCGAAATGAACAGCGATAAGATTTACAGCATTTGCGGCATGTGTACCGTTCGTTGCCCGATCGAGGCGGAGGTGGTCAACGGAGAAGTGGTATTTCTGAGGGGAAACCCGCACGTCCCGGCCATGAAAGGCGCCGTCTGCCCCAGGGGCGCCGCCGGCACCGCCCTGATCCAGGATTCGGAACGACCCCAAGCCCCTATGATTCGGGACGGTGAACGGGGGGAAGGCAAGTGGCGCACCGTCAGCTGGGATGAAGCCTTCGATTATGTGGCCGACCGGCTCAAAGGCGTGATCGACCAATACGGGGCCCGAGGCATCGGTTTGTCGGATCGCGGCGGTCCCTTCCGTGATCCCCACCGGGCCTTTCTGAAAGGGTTGGGATCTCCCAATTACTGCAATCACGACACCTCTTGCGCCAGAAATGTCCAGCACGCCGCCATTTCGGTGATGGGTGCGGGCAGAAAATCGGTCTCCTACGACCTTAAAAACGCCAAGCATGTGGTGCTCCAGCTTCGCAATATTTTCGAATCGATCAATGTTCAGGAGGTCAACAACCTCATGGACGCCATGGAAAAGGGGTGCAAGCTGACCGTTATCGACATTCGGGCGAATGTCTCCGCGGCCAAGGCCGACCGGTTTTTCATGATTCGACCCGGTACCGATTACGCCTTCAATCTGGCGGTTATTCATGAATTGTTGAATGAAAAGCTCTACGCTGCCGATTATGCCAATGAGGTGATCGCGGACCTGGACAAGCTTCGGGATTTCGTCAAAAACTATACACCGGAATGGGCTGAAAAAGAGACCGGCGTGCCGGCCGGGGAGCTGAAGCAATTCGTCCGGGAACTGGCCAAGGCCAAACCGGCGGTGCTCTGGCATCCGGGCTGGATGACCGCCCGGTACCGTACCTCTTTTTACGTCAGCCGAACCATTTACATCATCAACGCGCTTCTCGGTTCCATCGGCGCCAAAGGCGGGCTTCCCCTGGTCAACAAGCCCGGGGATGTCGGGCGCAAAGGGCTCAAGGCCCTGATGGACCTGTATCCCAAACCCGAAGAAAAGCGGGTGGACGGCGCCGGCTGGCTGTATCCGCATCTCGAGGCCGGACCCGGGCTGGGCCATCTGATGTTCAAGGCCATGGAGACCGAAGACCCCTATCCGATCAAGGCCTATATCGCCTATCGACATGATCCGCTCATGGGCTATCCCGATCCGGATCGCCTGAAACAGATGTTCGACAAGCTCGATCTGCTGGTGTCGGTCACCTTTTCCTGGTCGGATACCGCCTGGTACTCGGACGTGGTGCTGCCTTTATCCCCCTACCTCGAGCGGGAGACGGTGATCGCCTGCAAAAACGCGCTCAAACCCTTCTTTTTTGTCCGGAAGCGGGTGGTGGAACCGCGGTTCGACACCAAGGCCGACTGGGAGATCATTTCCGGTCTGGCAAAACGGTTGGGTCTGGACCAGTTGGCCTTCGACCGTATCGAGGACCTCTGGAATTTTCAACTGGAGGGCACCGGCGTGAAAATCGAGGACTTCGAGGCCACCGGTATTGTGCCCTTGGCGGACGGCCCCAAATACAAGGATGTTCGGGAGCACAAGTTCAAAACCCCCAGCGGGAAACTCGAAATCATTTCGGAAACCTGGGAGAAACAGGGGATTCCCTCGCTGATGCCTTATGAAAGCCTGAAACGGCCCGAAGAGGGCGAATTCCGATTGACCTTCGGCCGGTGCGCCCTCCACACCCAGGGCCACACCGTCAACAACACCATGCTTTTCGAGCAGATGCCCGAGAACGTCCTCTGGATCAACTCGGCAGTCGCCGAAAAGCTCAAGATTTCCGACGGCGGTCTGGTGGAGGTGAGCCAGAACGGCTATTCAGAGGAGATTCGGGCCAAGGTGACCGATTTTATTCATCCCGAGGCGGTCTTCGTGATCCACGGGTTCGGCCACACCCTGCCGGTGGAAAGCCGGGCCCTTCACAAAGGGTTGGCCGACCAGAAGTTCATGAAGGGCGGGCTCGAGTTGTGGGACCCGGCCGGGGGCGCCATGGCCCTGCAAGAGCATTTCGTCAAGGTGCGCCCGGTCTGATGCGGGCAGCAGACCATCCGCTCGCCCTTTCCGGGGTCAGGTTCATCAGAGCCGCCCGGAAGGGGCGCCGAGCCGTATCGATGAGGTTGAGGCAGGCATAGTCCTGT
Organism: Desulfococcaceae bacterium; assembly: GCA_046541495.1. Taxonomy (GTDB): domain Bacteria; phylum Desulfobacterota; class Desulfobacteria; order Desulfobacterales; family Desulfococcaceae; genus JAABSQ01. The sequence goes on along the minus strand of JBKHDE010000070.1, from coordinate 8,785 downwards.
TCCAATCGAAACAGGTGGGCGAGATCCATCGATAAAAGCCGGCAGAGTAGGACCCGATTCACTCCCGCATGGGCGACGATCAAAACGTCGCCCATGCATTTTTCAGCGATCCTGTCGAATATTCGAAGCACCCGGGCCTGAAGGTCCCCGAAGCTTTCTCCGCCGGGCGGCCGAAAGGTGGCCAATTCTTCCCCTCTTTTCCGCCATGCAGCCGGATGCAGTTTCCGCACTTCGGCCATGGCCAGGCCGTCCCATTCTCCGAGATCGATTTCCCGCAAATCCGTTAAGGGCTGAGGCTTCTCCGTCCGGTTTTCTAAAATGATTCGGGCGGTGTCGGTGCTGCGGACCAGATCGCTGCAGAAGATTCCGGTAAAGACTTTTTCTGAAAAAACATCCCGCCAAAAGCGGGCCTGATTCCGTCCCTGTCCACTCAGGGGCGGATCGGTCCGGCCGATAAATCGTCTCGTGCCGTCGGATTCGATTTCACCGTGCCGCAAAAGATAAATCATGGAGCTCCGAAAGTGAAGGCGCTGCATCCAGTATGACGGATACCGACTTTCCCGTGATGCCTTGAATTCGGTCTTGGATATGGAGGGCATCGGCTTTGCGGCGGGCGATGGCGGCGCGTGCGTCGGGGTCGTGGCCATATTTGGCCGATTTTCGCTCGAATCGTGCTTCCGGATCCACCCGTTGATCTCCCTGAACCAGTTTGTCCGCCAGGTAAACGATTTCGGCTTCGCACGGGGGTTCGTCTTTTCGAATGCGCACATCCATATGCTGACCTACGGCATCGGCGACTTCAGGAAATCCCATGGTTTGAAGCATCTCCGCGCCGGCCCGGGCATGGTCGGGTTCCGACTTGGCTGCATCATGAAGTAATCCGGCAGCTCGGATCAGATGCAAATTCACAGGATTGTTCGCCTGATTCAGAGCGATTCCCAGCCGCAAGGCAATATCGGTGACCGCCCGGCAGTGGCGCCGAATACGATCCTCCACCCTCAGTATCTCCGTCATCAGCGTACGGCATTCTTCAAAATCCGGAAACTCATAGGTTTTCAGATCATCGACCAACAACTGGTAATCCTCGGGGCTATCCATGTCTTTGTGGATGAATCGATCCGCAACCGGTACATTTACGGATGACGCTTCGTTCCGGATCAAAAATCCCCGCAAACCGCCCCCGCCCTTCCAATTCCGAATTTGGTGAATGCACCAGTTGGGGATCAGGGGCGGATGGCCCCTTTCTTTCTTAAAAATCGGAAAGAGGATCGCCTGCGGGTGTTCTTCGCGGATCTCCAGGAGACGGGCAAGGGTGGACGGCCGCACCAGAGGAATGTCCACCGGATGGATAAAAAAGCACTCCGTTTCAACGGGCAGGCTGTCGATCCCGGCCACGACCGAAGAGAACATTCCTTCTTCATACCCTGCATTTCGTATGGGCCGCACGCCGAGGTTGCGAAGCAGGGGGATGAGTTCATCCCGCCGGTGACCCACCACACACCCGATCTCTTCGATTCCCACCCATCGGTAGATCTCGACCACCCGCTCCAGCACGGTGCTCTCTCCCATCGGCAGCAACGGCTTGAATCGCCCCATTCGAGAGGAAAAACCCGCCGCGAGGATAAGGGCGGTTATCCGGGGGCGATTCATTTCAACCCCGACCGGACCTCGATCATCTCCGCCACAATGCTGACGGCGATCTCCTCGGGGGTTTCACCGCCGATGTCGAGGCCGATGGGGCAGTGGACCCGATCCAGGTCCGCGGTGGTGAATCCCTCATCGCGTAGGGATCGGTAGATGGTGTCCCGCTTTCGATGGCTGCCGATCATGCCGATGTAGCCGGCCTGAGTTCGAAGGGCCTGGGCCAGTACGGTTCGGTCGTGGCTGTGGCCTCGGGTAAGAATCACGATAAAGCTGTTCGAATCCGTAGAGAGCCCGGAAAAGGTGTTTTCGAACCGATCGAGCACATGAACCTGGTCAACCCCAGGGAACCGGTCCCGATTGGCGAATTCCGAACGGTCATCCAGGACCACCGTCCGGAATCCCACCATTTGGGTCAGCTTGGCCAATTGTCGGGACACATGACCGGCTCCGAAAAGAAAAGCGGTCTTGTGCAGGCGCCTGGATTCTTCCAACGATTGTTTAAACTTTTCTCGATTTTCCGGAGTGGCCTCAATGAATTCCAGCCGCACGGTCATCTGGCCCCCGCAGATCATGTCCATGGTGTCGGTGATCGGGTGGGTGAGATCGAAGGAGCGCTCGGTGGTGGTGCGGGTTTCAAAGACTTCGGGGGCGGCCTCCATCACCCGGGCCTCCACAATGCCGCCGCCGATGGTTCCGAGGATGGTTCCGTTTCGGCGAATCACCATTCGAGTCCCGGCGGTTCGTGGGGTGGATCCCTTTTGGCTCAGGACTGAGGCCAACACCAGGTCTTCGCCATTTTCCAGAAGACGGCAGATACGATCTTCCAATTGCGTCATGGTCTCCGTTTCCTATCATCTGAACTCATTCGTTTGGCGGCGCCGGCGGATAACGTCCGTCACAGTCGGCGTTCCTGACACTTCCCGAAAATGATATCCGGTTCGGGCTAAACATTCAACCCCTCCGTGGCACCCCATTCCGGTTATTCCATAATGATTGGAAACCCGGGCGGACCCAGGCCGATTCAAAGGCTCGTACGATCGCATCCGGCACCTAATCAATGGTGAGGCTCCCTTTTCTCAAAGAATATTTCTTCAGATAGTTTTTTTCCCACGCGAGTGTTCCAAATTCCCTGCCGACGCATATCCTTTTCCGCCATGAATACAGGATTCGCCTTATTGTGAAACCATGGACTCTTTCCTATTTTAATCCTTATAAAACGGCAAAAAATGCCGAACCAATCTGAAAAGGAGGTGAAAGATATGTGTTATAATTGCGGATGCGGCGAACCCGCCGATGACCATGGAAAAGGCCATATGGGCGTAGACCAGAACGGCAAAGCCATAACGGACAAAAGCTTTGAAGCCGCCGGAAAAGAGTTTAAAATGAGTGAAAAGGAATCCAAAGAGAATACAAAGGATCTGCTCCAAAAGAAGTAAAAACTAAAAAAAAAGGGATTTCTACACTAACTCCCCTTACGGATCGGCTTGCTCATTCCTCTCGATTTTTCTCAGCGGATCACCGCTTCAGCAGCGTCAACCGCCTGACCCCTCGAATCTGTCTGAAATTCGCACCCTGACTGACACACCTCAAGACTACATCCGGATCCACGACCCGGGTGCCCGATACCGCGTCGACGCCGTAATCAAACAGAATCGGTGAAAGGGGCGCCGTATCCCCCAGCAGGATCACAAACGCCTTTGAATTCAGCAGTGAGAGCAAATGTTCCAGGGAGATGATCCAGAATTTTCATTGATTGCGGTTTTCCTCAAAAAGAAACCGAGCCGTTTCAGTGATATTCGTGCGTTCCCAGCACAACGGGGATGCCGGTCTTGTTCTGAAGGATTTGCGCCATCTCTTCGGCCGAGGCATAAGGGCAGGCCGGTTTTGCATTGGCCATGCATGAGCTGATGTGAATGGCATCGGGTTTGATTTCGGAGAGTTTTATGGCCATCCCGGTGTTGGGTGCCAGGGAGCGACCCGGGCATTCGCATTTTACAAAAGAAACCACCGAAGCGGGTTCTTCAAACTTCCCTTCTCCGAAAGAAGCGGCCTTGAGACACCGCCATTCACCCGGGCATCCATATCCGCTGTCCATGTAAGCACCGCACCCGACGATTGCTACTTTTTTCATTGGGGATTCTCCTTTCATTTACAGGTTTTGGATTGTTTCATTCTTGGTCTGTCAGTTGGTTTTTCGGTATGATCGCAGGAAAAATTCCTGCGATCATACCGTAGTGGCGGAGGTACTGCCACAAACAGAGTCGATTACAATATTTTGAGAAGCTGATGAGACGCAGTAAGCAGGGGGTCCCAGACAGGACCGAAAGGCGGTGCGTAAGCCAGATCGGTTTGGCTGAACTCTTGAACCGTCATCCGGGTGTGAAGGGCGACGGCAGGCTTTTCCTGATCCGAGATTCCGTTGACCGTTTTACCCTCGATGTCGATGGATTCGACCCTATGACCGGTCAACAGGTGAATCCCCTGCTTTTCCCGGAATACCTCGGCCCGGCGAACCACCAGATCTTCGATGGGGCGGGTCCGGTCCGCAATGTTGTAAGGCATTCCGCAGGCGCTGTAGGACACGTCCCGGGTTTTCTCCAGAACGGTCACCTCTACATCCGGATTTCTGCGTTTGGCGCGGCTGGCGGCGCTCATGCCGGCGGCATCACCGCCGATGACGATGAATTTCATATGGCTTTGGTTTCCGACGTGATTCGGAGCTGTTTTTTCAAGTATTCCCCCAAGGCTTCCTGTACGGTTTCAGCGGCCAAAAAGGCGCAGTGTTGATCCTCTTTGGGAAAAGAGCCCAGCATCGAGAGAATATCTTCACCCGTGATGTCTTCCAACTCATCCGCCGTTTTGCCGATGGCCAGTTCCGCGGCCAGTGACCCGCACACCGTGCTGGCACCGCACCCGTCGGTAAAAAAGGTGGCCGACTTGACCTTATCTTCTTCGAACTTGAGGAAGATTTCCATGGTATCACCGCAGGGTCCTGTCAAACGGCCGTGACCGTCGGCATCGGTCATTTTTCCTCGGTACAGCGGTTTGCGCCACCGCTGAAATCCGATTTCACCATAGGCTTTTCGTGCTTCGTCGAAAATTTCATTCTGCAAACCATTTAAAAAATCATCCAACTTTTCGCCCATTCTCCCTTCCTCCTCTTTTTTATCGTCTTAGATCACTTTCAAAATGCAAATCATGTGCCGCAGGTGTCTGCAAAGAGAATGTGTAGATAACTGCCTATAATAAAAAGGAAAGAGTAGAGGGGGGAAACAGGGCGACTGTTCAAAGAAAGAGTCGAGTAGCAAATTTGCCATCATAGAGACCAGAAGAGTCGTATGCTTGCGACACAAAGACTTTCTGCTGTTGCATTCTCAGAATCCTGTTTTACTTTTAAACAAATTGTAAAAAAATTATTCTCTTTCTCTTCCTGTTTCAGGGTTTAAACTCCGATACTCTTCAGAAAAAAGCCAAACCCATCGCAAGGTGGGGGAAGGAAAGCCACGGATCTCTCGCAGAAAGCCGGGTTGCCCTTTTGTTAAGGCAGCACGGCTTTCCTTTTTTTATCCATCCACATGTATCGAAAGGAGGAAGCAATGGCGACACGAACGTTTAAGGTGCATCCATTTTTATGGTGGGGATTCATTCTCCTGGGTATCGTACTTTTGTTCGGCTGCAGCGACAGCGACGATGACGACGGTATCCTCATTTCGGATTATTCAAGCGGGGTATTCAATACCCCGGTCGGGGACTCCGAACCGGGTCCGGCCGGACCGGGACAGGCGTATCAGTTCAGTTTTGAAGCACCTCCCGGCACCCGGCTCTCCTTTGCCACCATGCTGGTCCAATCCAATGATCTTTTCTTTTCACCCGGTACCGAAGGCATTGAGCTGTTTAACGGTTCTCAGCCCATCGACGGGGAAATCACGGATCAGATCGCACTCTGGGACGCCGGCACCGAGGTGAACGAAGAACCGGGTGCGGGGGCCAATCAGGCTCCCCGACAAACCGGCCCGAATACGGGACCGGCTGAAAACGACCGGGTGCTCCGAATTCAGGACGTCAACGACGGGTATACGTATCCTGCGGTATCCGAAATGATTCAGGTCACGATCGATTCTTCCATCATTCTGGGCGGTGCTGAATTCACGGTGACCATCGATAATATTTCCAGCGGTTCCGCACTTACGGGTCCTTTGGCGCCGGGCGTTTATGCGGTGCATACCTTTTCCGGTCCGATTCTTGACGAAGGGCAGCCGGACCGCGGAGAGGGGCTGGAAGCGCTGGCTGAAGACGGTGATCCCGCGCCCTTGGCCGCCGCCTTGTCCGAAACCAATCCGAGCGAGGCGACTTTTACGGTGACGATGGAAAACCGCACCGATATGTTGACGGCTTCTCAGGGCGGGGTATTCGATACCGCCGTGGGCGGCGCCATGCCGGGCCCGATTCTGCCGGGAGAATCGGTAGAGTTTTCTTTTAATGCCGAGAACCCCGATGACATGCTGTCGTTTACCACCATGTACGGCCGTTCCAACGACCATTTTTATGCGCCCGCCTCGGGCGGGATTCCGCTGTTCGACGGGGACGGCATGCCCCGGGGGCGGAACGGCGCCATGGAGGTGACCTCCGAAATCGGATTGTGGGATTCCGGTACCGAAGTCAATGAAAAGCCGGGATTCGGCTCCTGGCAGCCCGGGTTTACCGGTGCATTGCCGGGGCATCCCAATGTCGGACCGGCTGATCCGAACAATATGGTCCGCAGAAGGGCGGAGGATGCGGCCAACCCGTACCAGTACGGGGATACGCAAAAAGCACTGCGGGTCTTTTTGACTTCGGACGGTGGAGACCAATTCACCGCTCGAATTGAGAACCATTCGAATGAATTCGGGTTCTCGGAAAGCGGTGTTTTCAACACGCCGGTCGGCGCGGCCGGACCGGGTCCTGCCGGACCGGGCGGGGCTTATGAATTTTCCTTCAGCGCCGTGCCGGGAGACAAGCTCTCCTTTGCCACCATGCTGGTCCAATCCAATGATCTTTTCTTCGGTCCCGGCGATCAGGGAATGCCGCTTTTTGACGGGGCGAATCAGCCGGTGAGCGGCGATATCACCGATGAAATGATCCTCTGGGATGCGGGGACCGAGATCAATGAGGAGCCCGGCACCGGTCCCAACCAGGCGCCGCGCCAGGCCGGACCGAATACCGGCCCGGATGAGAACGGAATCGTGCAGCCGGTAAATGATGCGTTTACCTATCCGCCGGTGGAAAACATGATTCTGGTGACCATCACCCCCGCGGCGATCGACCGGGTGACCGCAGAATCGGGCGGGTATGATTTTACCGTCCGGATCGAGAATATCTCCGGTGCAACCGATCTGGCTTCCCCGCTGGCGCCTGGTATTTTCGGCGTGCATACCATGGATTACCCATTTTTTCAGTCCGGGAATTTCGATGGCGTCAATGGACTGGAAGCGCTCGCCGAGGACGGCGATCCGTCCACCATGTTCTCAAGCGTAAATTCCGAAACCGGACTTCCCACCGGGATTTCCCCGGGGGTGTGGCTGGTCCATTCCCAGCCGTATCCGTTCTTTACACCGGATGCACCCGACAGCGGCCAAGGGCTGGAAGCCCAGGCGGAGTGGGGAAGCCCGAATGCGCTGTGGTCATCCTTTGAGGGCCGAATCGGCGTGCCGTCTCCTCTGACGCCGCCGGTGGTGGTGCTCCACACGAATCGGGATCCGATTTTTCAGGCCGGAACACCCGATCGGGCGGAAGGTCTGGAAGCGCTGGCCGAATACGGGGCCACCGACATGCTGGTCTCTTCTTTGATGGATCGCGAGTCCATTCCGCTGGTATTCGCCCTGGACGGGCCGATACCGCCGGGTGAATCCGCCACCTTCGATTTTGTGGGCATGCGGGGCGACCGGCTCTCTTTCGCCACCATGTACGCCGCATCCAATGATCTGTTCTATGCGCCGGACGGTTCGGGTATTCATCTTTTCGTTGATGGAAATCCTCGAGAGGGCGAAGTTACCGATCAGGTAATGCTGTGGGATGCGGGCACTGAAGAGAACCAGGCCCCGGGCTTCGGTTCCAACCAGCCGGCCGTCACCGGCCCCGCCGATGAAGGCCCGGTCGACCCGAACAATAGGGTGCGACCGGTGGATGACGGGTATCTCTATCCGGATGTGTCGGAGGCGCTTCGGGTGACCGTGAGTTCTGAATAAGAAAGCGAGCAGTTTACCTTAAACTCTGTCCGTTTTAACTCTTAGGCCCGCGATCAGACCCAAATCGCTGATCGCGGGTTTTTCACATCTTTTTCCAATCCTTTCAATTTTTCGGATTCCGATGCTTTTCCACAAAATGATGGACCTCAAACAACGATTGGGTTAAATTACCGAAGTCACCAACGACTGGACAGTAGAAGGTCTGAACCCCCAGGAAAAGAGGAGCGAATCATGAGGCCCATTGACGAGCGCTGCATCAATACCATTCGAATGCTCTCCGCGGATGCGGTGGAAGCCGCGCGATCCGGTCATCCGGGGCTGCCCATGGGGGCGGCTCCGATGGTCTATACCCTCTGGACGCGATTCCTGAAGCACAATCCTCGAAATCCCGCATGGCCCAACCGGGACCGGTTCATCTTTTCGGCCGGGCACGGATCGATGCTGCTTTACAGCCTGCTGCATTTGACCGGATACGACCTGTCTCTGGATGATCTGAAATCCTTTCGGCAGTGGGACAGCCGAACGCCGGGGCATCCCGAGGTCGGGGTCACGCCCGGGGTGGAGGTGACCACGGGGCCTTTGGGGCAGGGGTTTGCCAACGGCGTGGGCATGGCCATCGCCCAGGCCCATCTGGCAGCCAAATTCAACCGGCCGGGCTTCGATATTGTGGATCACTATATCTACGGCTTTTGCAGCGACGGCGATCTCATGGAGGGGATCTCCCACGAAGCCGCCTCTTTGGCCGGGCATCTCAAACTCGGCAAGATCATTTATCTTTACGACGACAACCGCATCTCCATTGAAGGCAGCACCGATCTGGCCTTCACCGAGGGCCGTGGGGAACGACTGTCGGCCTGCGGGTGGCATGTTCAGGAGGTGATGGACGGAAATGACATTGACGCCATCGAAGCGGCCCT
>JBKHDE010000069.1:0-20420 GCA_046541495.1 Desulfococcaceae bacterium | reverse complement strand
TGGTGCCTAGGGCGAGAATCGAACTCGCACGGGGACAAGCCCCAAGGGATTTTAAGTCCCTTGCGTCTACCTATTCCGCCACCCAGGCAGTTTGGAAGTGCGATTTCCTATAGTCCAAATCAGAGGAGAATTCAAGGGAAAACCGTTTTTCTTCACGTGCAGAGCCGATGCCGCCGCCGAACGCCGGGACGCATCGGTTACGACTTTTTCAGTGACAGGATGCATTCGGCGCCCAGGGTTTTTTGAATTTCATTTTTGACCTGAAGCGCCTTTTCCCGGTCGAGGTAAGGCCCGACCAGCACCCGGTGCCAGACCCCCCGGTCATCGTTGTTCTGCCGAATAAAGGCGGGATATCCCCGGCGCTTCAAGTTGTTCTTGAACCGCCGGGCCCGATCCGGTTCGAAAAAGGCGCCGGCCTGAAGTTCGTATGTTCGTTCGGGAGATGCCCCGCCGCCGGCCGATCGAGGGATCGGCAGGTTGGCCGTCAGTTCCCGTGCCAGTTCATCTACCGCTGTGACTTTGGTGGCGTCGCGCAGGTTCCATCCGGACCGAAAGGTGATCAAGGGAATGTCCAGCAGGGTCAGCGGCACCCCGCCTTCATGATCCCGGGCGATATGGCGGTCGGACCAGATCTTTTGTCCGGTGCGGGTGTCCCAGACATGAATGGCGGCCCCGACGCTCATGGTGGAATAGATGCCCACGAAGATCCGCTGGAACTCGAACACCGAGCCGAAAACCACCGCATCGCACCCCAGAATGCGCCCCAGTTTTCGCACCGACACCTTGGCCAGGGCCGCCTGATCCAGCAGCCCGAGTTGTTGAAGCTGTACATCCACCGTGCTCAGTTCCACATCCCGGTAGGGAAGGGTACTCAGGTGGCTGTAGAAATTGACCCGGACCATGTCTTCGATGCCCTCGGCGTCCGTCAGATTCAAAAAGGGGAGCACCGCAACCGAACGGGGGAAATCACCGTATACCACGGCGGTATTGAGCTGCTGACAAGAGACCGGGGGTTTGGTCATGGCGCACCCGGTCAGAAGAATAACCGCCGCCATTCCGAGGGCCGCCACCAACCGGGCCCTATATGCCGTTCCATGGGCATCCATCATCTGCATGAACGCGTTTCTAAAAAAATCAGAAATCCTGATATACCCCGGTATAAGTCTCCGGCGTTATCGCCAGCAGTTCCGCCCTTACCGCCGGGGACACATTCAACCCCTCGATAAACGCGGTTATCGCTTCCCGATCGATTCGGCCGTGGGTGCGGGTGACCGCTTTCAGGGCTTCGTAGGGCTTGTGATAGCCTTCCCGGCGCAGGATGGTCTGAATCCCCTCGGCGACCACCGCCCAGTTGTCTTCCAGATCCCGGGCGATTTTTTCGCGGTTGAGGACCAGTTTACCCAGCCCCTTCAGAAGCGAGCGCAGGGCGATCAGGGTATGGGCGATCGGCACGCCCAGGTTTCGGGTCACCGTGGAATCGGACAGGTCCCGCTGAAGCCGCGAAATCGGCAGTTTGGCCGAGAGGTGCTCGAATACCGCATTGGCCAGGCCCAGGTTGCCCTCGGCGTTTTCGAAATCGATGGGATTGACCTTGTGGGGCATCGCCGAAGAGCCCACCTCGGCGGCCTTGATCCGCTGTTTGAAATAATCCATGGCGATATAGGACCAGAGATCCCGGCTCAGATCGATGAGGATGGTGTTGATCCGCTTGAGTCCGTCGCAGAAAGCGCCCAGGTTGTCGTAGGGTTCGATCTGAGTGGTCACCCGAGTGCGGGAGAGCCCCAGGATGTCGTTGACCAGGTGATCGGCGAATTCGATCCAGTTCACATCCGGATAGGCGGCGTGGTGGGCATTGAAATTACCGGTGGCCCCCCCGAATTTGGCGGAATAGGGCACCTGATCGAGCTGATCCGTCTGGGCATGAATCCGCTCCACGAACACGTAAAGCTCCTTGCCCAGACTGGTGGGGGAGGCGGGCTGGCCGTGGGTCCGGGCCAGCATGGGGATCTCTTTCCACTCCCGGGCCTTTGCCGCCAGAGATTCCACCGTCTCCGCCAGGACCGGCCGCACCGCCTGCTGCCAGGCTTCTTTGAGGGATAGCGGCAGGGCGGTGTTGTTGATGTCCTGGGAGGTGAGCCCGAAATGGATGTATTCTTCAAATTCGGACAGGCCCAGGGCCTCGAATTTTTCCTTCAGAAAATATTCCACCGCCTTGACGTCATGATTGGTCAGGGCCTCGATCTCCTTGATTCTCAGAGCATCTTCCGTGGAAAAGGACCGATACAGGGCGCGCAGCGGTTCAATGAGCTGCCGGTCGAAACCCTTCAGCCGGGAAAGGTTCAGTTCGCACAGGGCGATGAAATATTCCACCTCCACCCGCACCCGGTACCGGATCAAGGCTCCTTCGGAAAAATAGTCGCTCAGTTTTTCGGTCACCCGGCGGTATCGGCCGTCCACCGGGGAGATGGCGTTCAGTGTTGAAATCTCCATATTGGTTTGAAACCCTTTCTGAATCCGTATCGATGAAATGACATGAAGCGCGGCAGTACACCTGTGAATATAAGGAAACGGGCCGGGTGTCAAGCAATCAGGTGAAAGGGATCGGACCGGACCGGTCCGGTCCCGACCGAAGTCGCCGGCGGAATGGTTCTTGTCAAATCCGCTTGCAATTGTTACCTTACCCGGATGACCCATAATTCTATTCATAGACCCCTGATTCTCGCATCCCAGTCCCCGAGACGGCGCTACCTGCTGGAGCAGGCCGGCCTCGAATTCACGGTGATTCCCAGCCGGTTCGATGAGGATGCGGTGGAATTGACCGACCCGGAAATCTATACCGAATCGCTGGCCCGGGCAAAGGCCGAGGAGGTCGCCACGGCCCATCCGGAAAGCTGGGTCATCGGCGCGGACACCATCGTCCTGATCGGCGGCTCCATTCTGGGCAAGCCCGGCTCGCCCGCCATCGCACGGGAGATGCTGCGGCGGCTGAGCGGCCAGGTCCACCAGGTATACACCGGATATGCCCTCTACTGCATGGAAAAAGAGCGGATGATCTCCGGGGTCGAAAAGACAAGTGTTCGGTTCAAAACACTGACCGAAGACGAGATCGACTGGTACATCCAGACCGGAGAACCGTTCGATAAGGCCGGGGCCTACGCCATTCAGGGGCTCGGCACCTTTCTGGTCAGGTCGATCAACGGCTCCTATACCAATGTGGTGGGGCTGCCGGTCTGCGAGGTGATCGAGCTTCTGATTCGGGAAGGGGTGCTGACCCTTCGACCTTCTGAGGATGGGTCGGCCGAGTCGGGGATTCGGCCGTGACCGCCCGAACCGATGCGGCGCGAAAACTGCTGCTGCACACCTGCTGCGGCCCCTGTACCGTTTATCCCCTGCGAACCCTTCGGGAAGAAGGGTTTCAGGTGATGGGCTTTTTTTACCGCCACAACATTCATCCCTATACCGAATGCCTCAAACGGCAGGAAGCCCTCGAGTCTTATGCCGAGCGGGAAGGGATGCGGGTGATCTGTCAGGAGGGGTATGACCTGGAAGGGTTTCTTCAAAATGTGGTCTTTCGGGAAGCCGACCGGTGTACCTACTGCTATCACGACCGACTCAAATCCGCGGCTCTCATGGCCAAAAGGGGTAAATTCGACTGTTTTTCCTCCACCCTGCTGTACAGCAAACACCAGAACCACGGGCTGATCCGATCCATCGGAGAATCCCTCGGCCGGGAGGTGGGGGTTCCATTCTACTATGCCGATTTCCGCGAGGGGTGGAAAGAGGGGATCGCGGTCTCCAAAGACCTGGGCATGTACCGGCAGCAGTATTGCGGATGTATCTTCAGTGAAAAGAAGCGGTTCTACCAGGAGTAATTCCCGGGACTTCCCCATATAAAACTATGTTCACCAATTTCATCTACTTCATCGTCGTTCTTCTGATCTACACCACCTATCTGCCGTCGGAGGTGCCCCGGTTCGGACCGGTGATCTCCGGATTCTCGGTGCTGTGCCTGACCCTGATCTTCACCCTGTTTGCGGCGGTTCGGTTTCAGCGGCTGGAGCAGCGCATCGCCCGGGGGGAGAATTTCGTTCGGCTCGACCACCACTACAATGCCCTGATGAACCGCCTCTCCATCGTGGCGATCGTGCTCTTCGGGGTCCATATCTACGGCCTGAACCTGGTGGAATCCCTGGCCCGGGCGCCGCTTTTTTCGGCCTTTCCGACCCTTCAGGCCGTCGGCTGTCTGCTGGTCTTCGTGGCCTATCTGGCGATCATCTGGTATTTCGCCTATCCTTCTTATCGGCGGCTGTACGGTTCCCGGGTGTCCCGGCGTTCCTATGTGCTGTCCAACATCTCCTTTTCGGTGCCGGTGCTGATTCCGTGGCTGGCGCTCTCCACCATCGCCGATCTGATCAATGTTCTGCCTTTTGAATTTCCCAAACGGCTGCTGGAGACCACCTCGGGCCAGGCCCTCTTTGTGCTTCTGTTTCTGATTCTCGCGGCCTTGACGGTGCCGGTGCTGGTCCAGAAATTCTGGCGGTGCAAACCACTGGAGGAGGGATACCACCGCAGCCGAATCGAGGCCCTGTGCCGGCGGGCCGGCATTCAGTACCGGGACATCCTTTACTGGCCGATTTTCGAGGGGCGAATGATCACCGCCGGGGTGATGGGGCTGGTCAGGCGGTTTCGGTATATTCTGGTCACCGAGGCCCTGCTGGAGGTGCTGCGGCCCGAAGAGGTGGAGGCGGTGATCGCCCACGAGATCGGCCATGTCAAGCGCAAGCACCTGCTGTTTTATCTGCTCTTTTTCATCGGGTATATGCTGCTCTCCTATGCGGTTTTCGATCTGGTGATCTATTTCATCATCTTCACCGAGCCGCTCTATCGTTTCGTGCTGGGCACCGGGTTCAGTCAGGCGGCGGTCACCTCCACCCTTTTCACTCTGGTCACCATCGTCATCGTGCTGGTCTATTTTCGCTATGTTTTCGGCTATTTCATGCGGAATTTCGAACGGCAGGCCGACTGCTATGTCTATTCCCTGTTCGACACCGCCGGACCCTTGATCTCCACCTTTGAAAAGATCACCCTCACCAGCGGGCAGTCCCCGGACAAACCCAACTGGCACCATTTCAGCATACGGGAGCGGGTGGAATATCTGCTCAAGTGCGAACGGGACAAGCGGTGGATCTTTCGTCAGGACCGAAAGATTCGAAAATCGATCGCCGTCTATCTGAGCGCCATTCTGGTGGTGGGATTGGCCGGGTACCAGCTCAATTTCGGGGCGGCGGGCAAAAAGCTGTCCACCGATTTTTTCGAAAAGATCATCCAACGGGAACTGCGGGCCAACCCCGCCGACCCGGAACTGTATACCCTGCTCGGGGACCTCCACTACCATCGGGCCGACCACCATGCCGCGGCCGAGGCCTATGAACGGGCCATCGATCTGGCCTCGGACGAGGCCGACGCCCACCCCCTCAACAACCTGGCCTGGCTCTACGCCACCTCCGAAGAGGAGGGGCTGCGGAATCCGGACCAGGCCCTGGCCCTGGCCAGACGGGCCGCGGAACGCTCCCGGGAGGCCCATGTGCTCGACACCCTGGCGGAAAGTTATTTTGTCAATGGGCTGTATCGACAGGCGGTGGCGGCGGGAGAAGAGGCCCTGAGCCGCTCAAAAGGCGACAAGACCCACTTCATTGAACAGCTGGAAAAGTTCAGGCAGGCCCTGAATCGATCCGGCCCCGTCAGTTGAAAAAGACACCGCCGGATAAGCTCTGCTAGTTGATGCAGACCTTTCGGACCTGGACAAAATCGGTGTAACCGGCAAAAACCTTGGAAATGCCGTCCTGCTTCAGGGTCCGCATGCCGTCGCGCATGGCCTGGGCCCGCAGTTCTTCCACCCGGGCCTCGGTCTGAATCAGACGCTTCTGATCGTCGGTGGCGGTGAGCAGTTCATGGATGCCCATTCGGCCGGCATACCCGGTCTGATTGCACTTGGAGCATCCGCCCGGTTTGTAGAGGACCAGGTCCGAATTGAAGGGGTACTGTTCCTCCAGGTCTTTTTCAAACATTTTCGGGCCGTAATGGCGCCGCAATTCTTCGTATTCTTCCTCGGGCGGGGTATAGGGCTGTTTGCACTCCTTGCACAGGGTCCGCACCAGGCGCTGGGCCAGAATCCCCAAGACCGCGTCGGCGAAGTTGAAGGGGTCCATCCCCATATCCAGCAGACGGACCACGCTCTCGGGGGCGCTGTTGGTATGAAGGGTGGAGAAAACCAGGTGACCGGTGAGGGAGGCCTCGATGCCGATGGAGGTGGTCTCTTTATCCCGCATTTCACCGACCATGATCACATCCGGGTCGGCCCGAAGAAAGGAGCGCATGGCCGCGGCGAAGGTGAGCCCGATTTTGGGGTGAACCTGAACCTGGCGCAGCCCTTTCTGGGTGATTTCCACCGGGTCCTCGGCGGTCCAGATCTTGGTTTCGGTCTTGTTGATGTAAGCCAGGGCCGAATGGAGGGTGGTGGTTTTACCTGAACCGGTGGGTCCGCACACAAAAATGATGCCGTAGGGCTGGGTGATCATTTCAAGGAATTCATTGTAATTCCGTTCGGCGAATCCCATTTTAGCCAGCGGAAGCGGCTCGCCGGCCGCCAGCAGACGCATGACGATGTCTTCGAGGCCCCCCTGGGTGGGCACGGTGGCCACACGGAGTTCGATGTCGAGGCCCCCGTATTTTTTGAACTGGATTTTGCCGTCCTGGGGCATTCGGCGCTCGGCGATATCGAGCCCGGACATAATCTTGATTCGGGAGACCACGGCGTTCTTATAGGTATGGGGAATGGTCTGGTACACGGCGCAGGCCCCGTCGATGCGGATGCGCACCAGGGTGTTCTGTTTGCCGGGGTAAGGTTCGATGTGGATATCCGAGGCCCGTTTGGAATAAGCATCCAGTATGATCTTGTTGACCAGCTTCACCACCGCGCTGTCGGATTCGTCGAATTCTTCTTCGACATCGTCTTCTTCATGGGCGTCCCGCTGAAGCTCGTCCAGAATGTCGTCGATGTTGTCCTGCACCCGGTTGTCGGATATGGTGAAGAGTTTGATGTATTCCAGAATGTCTTCGGCCAGGGCCACCCGGAACTCCAGCGGATTTTTCGGGTAGAGCGCTTTGATCAGGTCGATCTTCTGAAGGTCCTGGGGGTTGTCGATGGCGATCACCACCTTTTCCCCCTCGCTTTCGAGGGGCACCCACAGGTTCTTTTTCATAAAGGCTTCCTTGCCCTTTTTGATCAGCGCCGCCGGAATGGGCTGGTTGGCGTCGTAAATCACCCCCGGCACCTCAAAGTATTTGGACAGGGACTCCACGATCTCGTTCTTGGGAATCTTGACCGTGGACATCAGGTAGGTTTCGATGGATTCCCGCCGCTTTTTGGCCTCCACCAGCGCGTTTTTGAGTTCTTTCTGGGTGATCAGGTGCTTCTGAAGCAGGTAGCTGAACTTGTTGTTGGCCTGGCGCGCCGCCCGTTTCTGGTTGTACATGGCGATGCCGAGGGTCTTGGCCAGCTCTTTGACCGACTGCTCATCCCGTTTGGTATAGAACCCCCCGTCCTTGCGGTTGATCAGCTGAATGGCCCCCAGCAGATATTTATGGAAAAAGATGGGGCAGGCCAGAATCTGCTTGGTGACGAAGCCCGATTTCTTGTCCCAGGTATTGTCGAAGGTGAGGGCGGGATCGATGCGGGCCAGTTCGGACTGGTCATAGGCGTTCTGAATGTTGACCAGCCGCTGTCTGTAAGCGGCGTATCCGGCGATGCTGGAGGTTTTGACCGGTACCCGGATTTCGCCGATATTGTTGTTGCCGGTCATCACCCGGGAGACCAGTTCCCGCTTCACGCCGTCGATGACGTACACCGTAATCCGGTCCGACTCAAACAGGTTGGCGATTTCTTCCTTCAGCTGGTCTAGCGTGTCGTTGAGGTTGCTGGCCGCTTGAATCTTGTTGCTGATCTTTTGAAATTTGATTCGAAAGGCGACCTCGGGGCTGACCGGGCCTTTGTTGACCGGGGCTTTTTTCTTTCCTTCCCCCGTGTCGACTTTGAGATGGGTGACCGGCGCGGGCGCCTTGATGTCGGTTGTTTTTTGTGTGCTTGACTTTCTGATCATTATGAATTCCGGAGATCCTGGTTTGATGGGTCATTCTGAATGATTGCTTGGGCCGAATGATTGCTTGGGCCCGAATGACTATTTTCCCGAGTTCTCCCCGCCGAGCTGTTGATAATAATGATATATTTTTTTGGATCCGCCGCCGATCAGGAGTGTCCCGAGAAGATAGAAACAGAAGCGAATGAAAAGGCTTGCGGAAGCGAAAGACTCGATTTGTAGAATTTGCGGCATCACCTGGTGGATTCGAATAAACACTCCGATTCCGGCCAGCACCAGAAGGACGCCCCACACGATCTGTATGATGGTTTTTTGTCGATCCATTCCCTGCATCCGCGAAATGACGGCTTTCACTCACCGCTTTTCATGACGGTGGAAGATTCAAATCAGGCAGTTTCGTATAAATTATCTCGAATTATAATCGGATTCATCCTGCCTGTCAAACAATAACCTCAAATTTGATTCACCGGTTTTCACCGGCGGCGGTCGGTCGGTTTCAGGTGTCGGATTTCAGGCTCTGAAAGAATGTCGGCCAGAGAGGCTTTCTCCTTCAAACGTATTCTCACCGGTACCCCCAGGTTTTCATGAAGGGTTTCCACCAATCCGTCGACCTGTTTTTCGAGGTCTTTTATCTCATCGGAAAAAAAACTATATTCCATCCCGATCCAGACCTCAAGATATTTTTTTTCGCCGGGATGTTTTGTGACGAAATACCGGGAATCCGGACTGAACCCCAGCGCCCGGGCCAATCGGCCTTGAATCTGATCCCGGTGAACCTTGACCCCGTTGACGGTCAGAATGTCGTCGGTGCGGTCGAACAGCCACTCCATTCGCACCAGGGGACGGCCGCAGGGGCAGGGCTCGGGAATGATTCGGGCCCGGTCTCCGGTGCGAAACCGAATCAGGGGAAAAGCCCGGGTGGTGAGGGTGGTGAGCACCAGTTCTCCGATCTCGCCCTCGGGCTGGACCCGGCCGGTGACCGGATCGATGATTTCGGCCAGAAAATGGTCTTCATTCAGATGAAGCCCCTGGTGTTCGGTGCATTCGAAACCGATGGCCGGGCCCGGCACCTCGCTCAACCCGTAGTGGACCCAGGTTTCCACATGAAGTCGTTCGGTCAGCAGGTTCCGGAAATCGGCCTCCACCGGCTCCCCCACCAGAATAAACCGTTTCAGATTGGTGGCGGTGGGATTCATGCCGGCCTGAAACATGAGATCGGCCAGGTGGCCCGCCTCGGAAGGGGTGGTCACCAGGGTGGAGGTTTTGTAGTCGCGGAGCACCATCAACTGCTTGTCCGGAGACAGCGGGGAATTGGGGATCACCCCGATCTCCAGTTCCTCGGCCCCGTCCTTGTAGTCCCGGCCCCAGTTGGCCAGCCCGAAATCGAGGCTGATCTGAAGGATGTCGTGGGGAGTGACCCCGGCCGCGGAGAGGGCCCGGGCCACCACCTCCCGCCACAGGTTCAGGTCCTGCCGGGTGTAGCCGGTGACGGTCGGGTTGAGGGAGGCGCCGGGCGCGGTATGAATGCGCACGATGTCCCGCAGGGGCACCGCAAACAGGCCATAGGGGTAATGTTCCCCCAGGTGCTTTCGCTCCATGAAAGGAAGTGCCGCGATTTCCCGAATATCCTCGATCAGGGACGGGTCCCGGCGGGTCTTGCGGGCGATCTCGTTTTGCCGGTTCTGGTGAAAGGGCACGTTTCGGTAGGCCCGGTTGAGGGTGGTCTGAAGCCGTTCCAGCCGAAGCTGGGACCATTCCTCGGGGGTGCGTGTGTCTCGGGTCATGGATCAGTCCCTCCCTTCGTAGAATTCCTCGTAATCCTTGCCCAGGTAGGCCCGTTTGACCTCCACGTCGGAGAGCAGATCCGAGGCCTTTCCCTGAAGCACGATTTTGCCGGTCTCCAGCACATAGCCCCGGTCCGCGATCTTCAGGGCCGCCTGGGCGTTCTGTTCCACCAGAAGGATGGTGAGCCCTTCTTGTTTCAGGAGTTTCAGGGTTTCCAGTATCTTTTCCACCATCAGCGGCGCCAGCCCCATGGAGGGTTCGTCCAGGGCCAGCAGCCGGGGCCGGGCCATCAGGGCCCGTCCGATGGCCAGCATCTGCTGTTCCCCGCCCGACAGGGTTCCGGCCGGTTGATCGGCCCGCTCCCGAAGAATGGGGAAAAGATCGATCACCATCTCCAGGTCCCGGGCCACTTCGGCATGCTGCCGTTTTCGGTAGCGGGTGTAGGCGCCCAGCTTGAGGTTGTCGGTCACCGACAGGGGCGGAAAAATGAGCCGCCCTTCGGGCACCAGGCTGATGCCTTTGCGGACGATGGCCGGTCCGTCGCACCCTTTCAATGAGTTTCCCTGAAAGTCGATTTCGCCCTTCCAGGAAGAAAGCAGTCCGCAGGCCGCCTCCAGCAGGGTCGATTTACCGGCGCCGTTGGCCCCGATCAGGGAGATGATCTCCCCCTCCATCACCGACAGGCTCACCCCTTTGATGGCCATGATTCGGCCATAGTAGCACCGCAGGTTTTTAATTCGAAGCATGGCCGCCTCCCAGGTATGCGGCCATCACCGCTTCATCGGATTGAATTTCCCGGGGGGTTCCCTGAGCCAGCATTCGGCCCTGGTCCAGGACCACGATCCGGTCGGAAACCTTCATGGTGAGGCTCATGTCATGTTCCACCAGCATCAGGGTCACCCCATGGTTCCGAATCCGTTCGAGGAGTTCCCCGAGCTGCCCGGTTTCCACCGCATTGAGCCCGGCCGCGGGTTCGTCCAGGAGCAGAAGTTTGGGATCGGAAGCCAGGGCCCGGGCGATTTCCAGAAGCCGCTGCCATCCGAACGGGAGATCCCCGCTCTGCCGGTGGGCCTCGTCTTGCAGCCCTACGAAGGAGAGAAGGTCCAGGGACCGGTCCCGAATCTCCTTTTCCTCCCGCAGCACCCCCGGCAGTCGGGTCATGGCGCCCCAGAATCCGCTTCGGGTTCGAATGTGGCGGCCGACCATGACGTTCTCCAGCACCGTCATCGATTCGAACAGCTCTACGTTCTGAAAGGTTCGGGCCATCCCGAGCCCCACCACCTGGTGAATCTTTCTGCCCGGGACCCGGACGCCGTCGAAAATGATGTCGCCCGTGTCCGCCGGATAGGCGCCGGTGACGACATTGAAGAGGGTGGTTTTGCCGGCGCCGTTGGGGCCGATCAACCCCATCACCATACCCGGGTCCACATCAAAGGTGATGTCGGAGAGGGCCTGGACCCCGCCAAAGGATTTGCTCACCGATCGGATGGCCAGAAGGGGGCCGTTCTCATTCTCGATCATGCACGCCTCCGTTTGGCGGCCTGTTCCCGGGCCCCTTCGAAGGCGTCCAGGAGCCCTCGGAACAATCCCCGGGGCAGGACGATCATGACGCCCATCAGGATCAGGCCGTAGACCACCATTTCAAATTCCGAAAAGGCGTGAAGCCATTCCGGCAGCAGGGTCAGCAGAAAGGCCCCCAGCAGGGCCCCCCAGACGCTGGCCATGCCGCCGATGACCACCATGGTCACCATACGCACCGAGGCCAGAAAATCGAAGGTGCCGGGGCTGATAAAGCTGACGAAATGAGCGTAGAGAAACCCGGCCAGGGCCGCCACCGCGGCGCTGAAGACGAAGACCCGCAGCTTCAGGGCCATGGTGTCGACCCCGATGGCCCGGGAGGCCTTTTCGCTGTCGTGGATGGAGCGCAGGGCCCGACCCGTGCGGGAATCGATCAACCGCCGGCAGAGGATGATGGCGCCCAGCACCACGGTCCAGACCAGAAAAAAATAGCTTCGTCCGGAATAAAAGGAGACGGGTCCGATCTCCAGGGGCGGAATCCCCACGAATCCGGAAGAGCCGCCGGTCAGGCTCGACCATTCCCGAAAGACGATGAACCCGATCATTCCGAACCCGAGGGTGCCCATCCCCAGATAGTATCCGGAGAGTTTGAGGGTGGGCAGGCCCACCACATAGGCCACCGCCGAGGCCAGCAGCACGGCGCAGGGCAGGGCGGCCCAGGGGGAGAATCCGTAAGTGGCGGTCAGAATGGCGGTGGTGTAGGCCCCGATCCCGTAGAAAGCGGCATGGCCCAAAGAGATCTGACCGGCGTATCCCATCAGCATGTTGAGGCCCAGAGCCAGCAGGGTATGGATACCGACGAAGACCAGGAGCTGAAAATAATAGGTGTTCTCGATAAAGAACCCGGTGAGAAGGACCGCCAGGATGAAAAGGATATGGCCGATGGGAAGAAGGCGTCGCATGGAGATGATGGGTTCCGGTTAGAAGCGGGCCGATTCAGCGGCCCCGATCAGGCCGCCCGGCCGGAAGTAGAGGATCAGCAGAAGAAGGATGAAGGCCACCCCGTCCTTGAGGGCCGAGGAGATCAACCCCACCCCCAGGGCCTCCAGCACCCCGAGCAGGAGGCCGCCGATGAGAGCCCCCCAGAGGCTGCCGATGCCGCCCAGCATGGCGGCGCAGAACCCCTTGAGGCCGAGCAGGGTGCCCATGTCGTAGCTGCACATGGTCACCGGTGCGATGATCATCCCGGCCACGGCGCCCATTCCGGTGGACATCACAAACGCCAGCAGCACCATGAACCCGGCGGGGATGCCGGTGATCCAGGCGGCCCGCTTGCTGATGGCGGTGGCCTGCATGGCCTTGCCGGTCAGGGTGCGTCGATAAAAAAGATGAAGTCCGAACACCAGGAGCAGGGAGATGACGATAATCCAGACGCTCTGGATCAGCAAGGTGGCCCCGGCCAACTCCAGCGGGGGCTGGTTTGAAAACGGGGGCAGGCTGTAGGCGTCTTTGCCCCAGAGAATCATGGCCACGCCGCGTAGAAAAATGGAGGCCCCCACGGTGATGATCACCAGGACGATGGGTTGGGGCTTTCGAACGGTTCGAATGGCGAACCGTTCGAACAAAAGCCCCGTCAGTGCTACGCAGGCGGCGGTCAGAAGAAAGGCGATCGGCAGAGGGACCTGCCAGGCCCCCCACAGGGTCACCAGGACCAGCGCCCCCAGCATCACGAACTCGCCGTGGGCGAAGTTGATCAGATCGGTGGCGCTGTAGAGCATGGAAAACCCCACCGCGATCACCGCATAGATGGCGCCGTTGGTAAGGCCCGAGAAGAGGTATTGAAGGACTTCTTGCAAGGGTTATTCCACCAGCTTCCAATTTCCGTTCTGGATCCGCACCATCACGAAGGCGTCCGGTCCGAGGCCGTTGTGGTCTTCCTTTGTGAAATTGAAGGCGCCGCTCACCCCCACATATTCCTTCATGGTTTCGAGGTTTTCCCGAATCTTGGCCTTGTCGCCGCCGGCGCCCTCCATGGCCCGCGCCAGAATCATCATGGCGTCATAGGCGTAGCCGCCGAATCCGGAGACCGGCATCTTGTATTTATCGGTGTATTTCTGAATATATTCCTTCAACACCGGCTTCTGAGGATCGGAGTCGGGGAGGAGGTCGGCCACCAGGATTTTTCCGGTGGGCAGGTAAATTCCCTCGGCTGAATCGCCGGCCAGTTCGATGAATTTTGGGGAAGCCACCCCATGGCTCTGATACAGAGGCACCTCGATATTGAGTTGCTTCACGTTTTTGGCCACCACCGCCGGCCCCGGGTTGGTTCCCCAACAGACGATGGCATCGGGATCGGCGGAGCGGATTTTGGTGAGTTGGGCGGTCATGTCGGTGTCTTTGGCACCGAAATTTTCATCCCGAACCACCCGGATGCCGAATTGATCGGCCTGTTCCCGCAGCTGTTCCCGGCCGCTTTCCCCGAAGGCGTTGGAGACGGTAAGAAGCCCCACCTTTTTGATCCCCTGCTCCTTCATATGCTGATAGATGGCGGCCACCGCCAGGATATCGCTTTGAGCGGTCTTGAACACCCAGGGTTTGATCGGCATGGTGATCTTGTTGCCGGCGGCGCAGCTGATGAGCGGGGTTTCGGCCCGCTCGGCCATGGGCATCACCGCCAGGGTGGTGGGGGTGGTGCTGGGACCGATAATGGCGATGGCGTCGTCCTTGTTGAGGAGCTTGCTGACCCCCATCACCGCCTTGGTGGGGTCGCCCTCGGTGTCGTAGATGACGGTCTCGACCATTTTGCCGTCGATGCCGCCGTTTTTATTGAGTTCCTCGGCCGCCAGTTCCATGGACCGTTTTTCCGGATCACCCAGAAAGGAGGCCCGGCCGGTAACGGCAAAAATGCCGCCGATCGTGTAATTCTCCTCCGCCCGGGCGGGCGCGGCGATCAGGGATGTTCCGATCAGGCATCCGGTCAGCGTCAGAATGGTGATCCACATCGCTTTTCGGGGCAGGGATTGTCGTTGTTTCATGGCTTTCTCCTTTTGAGCTGATGATTCCGAAAAAATGACCTTGTCTTTCTTATGAGGAACGGGGCTAGAGGGTGTAGAGTTTTTTGCCTTCGATCACCGTGAACCCGTTTTCCTGGAGCAGCTTGATGGCTTCATCGGTGTTGTCGAATCGAAAAATCATCACCGCATTCTCTCCGCTTTGCCGGACAAAGGCATACATATATTCCACATTGACCTTGCCTTTGGAAAGCAGGTCGAGGATGGAGAACAATCCGCCCGGCCGGTCCGGCACCTCCACCGCCACCACGTTGGTTTTACCGACGGTGAACCCCCGCTCTTTGAGAGAGGATTCGGCTGTGTCGTTGTCGTCCACGATGAGCCGCAGCACCCCGAAATCGGAGGTGTCGGCCAGGGACAGGGCTCGAATATTGACCCCCGCCCGGGAGAGGATTTCGGTGACCTCGGCCAGTCGGCCCGATTTGTTCTCCAGAAAAATGGAAATCTGTTCCGCGCGCATGGGTTACCTCCTTGTGGTTTCTTCCATAAACCAAAGGCCTCGAAACCGAAAGCCTTTTTTAGATGTTCCGGTTGTCGATGACCCGCACCGCCTTGCCCTGGCTTCGGGCGATGGTCTTGGGCTCCACCAGTTTCACCCGGGCCGAGACTCCGATGGTCTCCTTGATGTTCTTGGCGATCTTGCTTTCCAGGTCCTGAAGCGGTTTGATGGTGTCGGAAAAGGCCTGCTCGCCCACCTCCACCATGACGGTGAGCATGTCCAGGTTCTCCTGCCGGTCCACCACCAGTTGATAATGGGGCTCGACCCCTTCGGTCTCCATGAGCACGCTTTCGATCTGTGAAGGGAAGACATTGACCCCCCGAATGATGAGCATGTCGTCGGTCCGGCCGCTGACCTTGTTCATTCGGACCAGGGTTCGGCCGCAGATGCAGGGTTCGGGGTTGATGGAGGTGATGTCCCGGGTGCGGTACCGGACCACCGGAAAGGCCTCTTTGGTCACCGAGGTGAAAACCAGTTCTCCGACGGAGCCGTAGGGAAGGGCCTCCCCGGTATTCGGATCGATGATTTCGGCGATGAAGTGGTCTTCGGCGATGTGGAGCCCCTTTTTGGCTTCGTGGCACTCGATGGAAACGCCGGGGCCGAGGACTTCGCTCAATCCGTAGATGTCTACGGCGGTGAGATTCAATTTCCGTTCGATTTCGTTCCGCATCTCTTCGGACCAGGGTTCGGCCCCGAAGATGCCGAACTTGAGGCTGAGTTTCTGGAACGAGATGCCCATCTCCTCGGCCACCTCGGCCAGATGAAGGGTGTATGAAGGGGTGGCGGTGAGAATGGTGGGGCCGAAGTCGCGCATGATGATGATCTGGCGTTTGGTGTTGCCGCCGGATACGGGGATGACCGAGGCGCCCATCTTTTCGGCGCCGTAGTGGACCCCGAGGCCGCCGGTGAAGAGACCGTATCCGTAGGCATTGTGGATGATGTCGCCCCGGGAGGCGCCGCCGGCCGCCAGGGCCCGGGCCATCAGGGTGGCCCAGGTGTTGACGTCCCGGGCGGTGTAGCCCACCACGGTGGGTTGGCCGGTGGTGCCGGAGGAGGCGTGAATCCGGACCACATTGTCCATGGGCACGGCGAACATGCCGTAGGGGTAGTTTTCCCGAAGGTCCTGCTTGGTCGTGAAGGGGAGTTTTTGAATGTCGGACAGGGACCGAATATCCCCCGGCACGACCCCGGCCTCCTGGAATTTCTTCCGATAGAAGGGGACCGTGGCATAGACCCGCTCCGCCGTGGCCTGAAGGCGCCGCAGCTGAATCGCCTCCAGCCCTTCCCGGGGCATGGTCTCGTATTCGAGATCATAGATCATGTCGATTGCCTCCTTTCTCTTTATTTCAAATTTCCCTTGAAATCGGCTTTGCGTTTTTCCAGAAAGGCGGTGGTCCCTTCTTTGGCGTCTTCGCTGGCCATGCAGAGGGCGAATGCATCGCATTCGATGTCGAGGCCGGTGGACAGATCGGCATTGAGCCCGCCGTTGACCGCCTGTTTGGCGGCCCGCACAGAGACCTTGCCTTTGGCGGCGATGGTTTTGGCGGTCTTCATGGCCTCGTCCAGAAGCTGGTCCGGGGCGCAGATTTTATTGACCAGACCGTATTCCTTGGCCTCGGGGGCCGGAACCATTTTGCCGGTGAAGATCATCTCTTTGGCCAGATTGGCGCCGATCAACCGGGGAAGCCGCTGCGTGCCGCCGAACCCCGGGATGATGCCGAGGTTGATTTCCGGAAGCCCGAAGGTGGCGTTTTCGGATGCATAGATAAAGTCGCAGGCCAGGGCCATTTCCGACCCGCCGCCCAGGGCGAATCCGTTGACCGCGGCAATGGCCGGGATGTTCAGGGCCTGAAGTTTGCCGATGGCGGATTGGCCTTTTTTGGCGAAGACTTTGGCCTGCAGGGGGCCGAAGGTGGCCAGCTCGGTAATGTCTGCGCCGGCCACGAATGCTTTTTCCCCGGAACCGGTGAGAACCAGCACCCGAATCTCTTCGTCTTCGTTGATCTTTTCCAGGGCGTCGGAAAATTCGTCCAGGAGGGCGTTGTTGAGGGCGTTGAGGGCTTTGGGACGGTTGAAGGTGATGGTGGCGATGCCTTCGGTGATTTCAAACAGGATGTTCTCGTAGGCCATGAATTTCCTCCTTTTTCGGTTCAAGCCCCCGTGTGCTTTCATTTGGGGGCGGTTCGGTTTTGTAGGCCGTTCCGGGGATGATTCGCCGCCGGGCGAAAAAGAACTCGCTTCGCTCAGACAGCTTTTCCGCCCGGCGGCGAACCATCCCCTCCACTCGGTCCGAACTGGAATGAGTCGGGTCTTACGGCCGAAGGACCGGGTTCCTTAAACCGGAAACCGGTGCTTTTGTCAATCCTTTCGTTTCCTGCGGGTTTCCCCCCGTCCGGCCAGGTAGATGGCGGCCAGGATGAGGGCGCCGCCGGTGATTTTGTAGGGGGTCAGTCCTTCGTCGAACAGGAAATAGGCCAGTATGGTGCTGCCGATCGGCTCCCCCAAGAGGCTGACGGCGATGGTGGCGGCGCTGAACCACTTGAGGGACCAGTTGTAGCTGGTGTGTCCGATCAGCTGCGGAATCAGGGCCATGGCCCAGAAGGCGGAAACGGTCCGGGTGGAAAAACCGGTGATGGGCAGGCCGAGGGAGAGGACGATGATCCAGAGGATGGCTGCGGCGCTGCCGTAGCAGACCATGATATAGGCGATAAGGGAGAGCTTTCGGCGAAGATTCCGCCCCAGAAGGATGTAGACCGCCGCGCAGACGGAGCCCATCAGGGCCAGAAAATCCCCCCACAGGGCCTCGCCGCCGGTGGCGAAATCCCCGTATCCGATGATGACCCCGCCGATGACGCTGATGCCGATGCTGATGACGGCGATGGTCCGAATCCGTTCGTGGGTGATGAAGGGGGTGAGAATTCCCACCCAGAGCGGATTGGTGTTGACCAGGACCACGCTGTTGGCCACCGAGGTGTAATCCAATGAGGAGATCCAGGTGGCGAAATGGAGGGCCAGAAAAAGGCCGGAAAGGATCGCCATTCGGAAATCCCGTGCTGAAAGGCCTTTGAGTTCATCCCGCACGGTGAACCAGGCGATGGGGGCCAGGACCAGGGTGGCCAAACCCACCCGGTAGGCGGCGATGACCAGGGCCGGGGCTTCTCCGGCCAGACGGGCGAATATGGCCCCGGTGGAGACGGCGAAAACCCCCACCAGAAGGGCGAGATAGGGATTGAAGGGCGGCTGTTCGGTCTTCTCGACGGGGGCGGGAATCGTGCTCATCGCACCCGCACGCCGACCAGGGCCGCTTCCCGGCCCGGTCCGCCGTTGAAGTCGGTGTCTTTTTCTTCGTAATAGAGGATCTTCAGGGAAAGAAAGCAGTGGAGCAGTTCGTTTTCCCGCAGCAGGTATTCTTTGGCCATGCCGTTGCCCGATTTTTCTTCCAGATAGGTTTCGAAAACAGCCACGCCGCCCGGAACCAGTCCTTCCCGAATGAGGGGGAAGAGGTGACGGTCGAGGAAGCGGATGTTGAGGATCAGGCTGTATCGTTCGGGCGGAATCTCATAGGTGTCGAGGTCGGCCCGGATGGGGTTTACTTTGGGATGGCGGCCTTCGAGCTGCTGGATGGCCACATCCGAGATGTCCACCGCATCCACCTCGAATCCGCGCTCGGCCAGGTAGAGGGCGTTCCGGCCGGTTCCGGCCGCAAGATCCAGGGCGATGCCGGGGGGCGCCAGATGGTGGTATTTGACCACGATATTCGAAGGGGTGCGGGGCTCGGAATCCTCCTTGTATTTTTCATTCCATTTTTGACGGTCTTTTTCCATTGGGTTCCTCTCTGAGTCAGCCGAATCGATAGACTTGCGACAGAAGACGACGGGTGACCCGGTTGACAGGCAAACCGTTCAGTTCTCGGGCGGAGATCCACCGGGCGTCTCGGGCGTCATCATCGGGAATCGGTAGGCCGGAAAGGTACTCGGCATCGAGATCCACAATGACATAATGGTACCGAACCCGCCCGGCATCGTCCCGGTCGATGGCATCGAAGGTGTAGACCGGTTTTCCGGCCCGAATGGTGATGCCGGTCTCCTCCAGCACTTCCCGTTCGGCTGCGGTCTGGAGGGTTTCGCCCAATTCCACCCGGCCCCCGGGAATGGCCCATTGATGCCGGGCCGGCGGGTTGGACCGCAAGACCAGCAGGACCCGGTTGTCTTTGAAAACCACCGCGCCGACGCCCAGTCTGGGGTGGTCCGGGTAATCTTCATGGGGAGAGTGGGAAGAGCCGGGTTTCATGACCTCTATCCTATAATCTTCGGGTGGTTTGTGCAAGGGTTAAGACATCCACCCGTGTCGCCCCGGATTTCAATAGGGTTCGAGCGCACTCGTCGGCGGTGGCGCCGGTGGTATAGACGTCATCCACCAGGAGGATGGTTTTGTCCTGTATCTTTTCGGGATCGGGAACCGTGAATGCATTCCGAATATTGGCCCGGCGTTCCTCCCGATCCATTTTCACCTGATGCGGGGTGCGGCGGTGCCGGATCAGGGCGGTGCGGGCGATTTTTTCGGAAGGCAGGGAAAGGTTTTCCGCAGCCGCCATGCGCGGCCAGTGCCGCATCAGAAGATAGGCCTGATTAAAGCCGCGCTTTCGGAAACGCCGCATGTGAAGCGGTGCGGGTATGATCAGGTCGATTTCTTCCGGCGACCAGTAGCGGAGCAGGGTGTGCCAGAGCAGAATCTCCAGGGGGCGGGCCAACTGAAGCTTTCCGCTGTACTTGAGCAGATGGATGGCTTCCCGCAGGGACTGGTCGTACACCCCGAAAGCTCGAACCTTATGGAAGTGTTTGGGCCCCCTCAGGCATACCTCGCAGCGATGGTCTTCACCCCCACGGCTCTTGAACATCAGCCCGCAGATCGTACAGAAGGGGGATTCCACCGGCGTGAATTGCCGAGCGCAAGTCGGGCAGAAAACAGGGGCAAGTAGACTTGGAAAGGTAAGGGTAGCGAAATCGGTCGTGGAGGATTCAGGATTGAGAGATGGCTGCGGCAGATACAGTTTGCGGCAGATGAGACATTTGGGGGGAAAGATGGCGTTCAGGAGAATAGTTTTAAGGGAAGTATTTTTCATGGCCTCTGATTTTGCAGGAAACCGAACGGAAATTTTTCAGCATCATCAAAGCCGTGCGATAGCAGATTAGAAGTTTAATCAGCTGGAATCCGCATCGGCCATTCTGCCGATGCTGCATCGGGTTAATTATGCGGTCCCTGAATCGAACTGTCAATCGATATTCGTGCTGAATAAATCTCTTCAAACCGCCCCCACCCCATCCACCGTCAACGTACTCGCCCCCCAATTCTTCTCGACCTTCCCCGAAAGCAGAAACGGGCGGCCGTAGT
>JBKHDE010000068.1:0-20549 GCA_046541495.1 Desulfococcaceae bacterium | reverse complement strand
ATGGCAATGGAAGGGAAAGATGGGAAATGTTAATCTCGATGTTGACGAACTCTCAATTCTATGATCAATTATTAGTGAGAAAATCACATGCACGATACGGAGAAACGGGGATATTATGACGAGCCTAAAAGAAAATTTCTTGCCAGCTGCTATACACGTAAGGATAACCGAAAACGCCATTCGAGTGGATCTGTCGGACGGCCAGATTGTTTCCGTGCCTTTGGAGTGGTACCCCAGACTTGTAAACGGCACCCGCAAAGAGCGGAACAACTGGCGACTGATCGGGCGTGGTGCAGGCATTCAATTCAGCGCAAAGGAGACTGGATGATCAACATCCCCCATTGGATTAGAAAATTCGGACGGCATGAACTGGTGATTTTGGTGGCGGTGATCCTGTTGGCCGGGGGTGCTTGGGTGTTCCTGGAACTGACTGATTATGTAATGGAGGGAGACACCCACGCCCTGGACGAAAAGGTATTGTTGTACATGCGCAATTCGGATGATCTGTCCGATCCCCTCGGACCCAAATGGGTGGAAGAACTCGGTCGTGATTTTACCGCACTGGGCGGCACGGGGGTGCTGACCCTGCTGACGCTATCGGTTCTCGGGTATCTCCTTCTGGAATACAAAAAGAAAACGGCGCTCTTAGTAGTGATCTCGGTGGGCGGGGGAATTTTATTGAGCCTGCTTCTGAAGCAGGGGTTCGATCGACCGCGGCCCGATCTGGTGCCCCACGAATCGCATGTGTACACCACCAGCTTTCCGAGCGGACATTCCATGATGTCGGCCGTGACCTATCTCACCTTGGCGGCGCTTCTGGCTCGAATTCAAAAGCGGCGGCGAAACAAAATCTACCTGATGACCATCGCTGTTCTGGTGACGCTGGCCATCGGCGTCAGCCGAATCTATATGGGGGTGCACTGGCCCTCGGATGTTCTGGCAGGGTGGTCGGCCGGCGCTTTCTGGGCGCTCTTGTGCTGGCTAGCGGGAAGTTGGTTGCAGCGTCGGGGACAGATGGAGCAGGAGGGGATGGAACCGAAGCTGGCCCAGGAAACCTGATCCGAATCCCGTCGAAGCTTTTTGCTTGATCGGATCAAAACATAAATAATTATTCTTCCCGAATCCGGTTTATTTTTGACACCGGATGATTTTCCTGATAGATTTCAGTTTTAGATTTTTTCAATTGCGAACTCACTCAGAGAGATATCGTAACATTTTCTTTTGTGCATGATCAGGTTTTTATATTCTGCAAAACCCCAGGTCGGTGTACAAAACATTTTGAAAGGAGATGAGGCTAATGCCTGAAGGTCAGATCAAGTGGTACAGCGAGAAAAAGGGGTACGGATTTATTGAAACGGATGACAACCAGGATATTTTCGTCCACCATACCGGCATCAGAGATCACGGGTTCTTTACCTTGCAAAAATCGGATCGGGTGACGTTTGAACTCAAGGAGACCCCCAAGGGCATTCAGGCGGTCAACGTCAGAAAGACTTGATACCGCACCAATAGCGGGTTGAATGGCTTAGACTTAAATGGGCGGGGCCTGAAAGGCGCCGCCCATTTTTTATGGATCAAAAGTAATATTACGGATATTCAAAATGGAAACCCCGACGAGGTATACCTGCACCGACTATCGCCAGGAAATGCTCCTTCTGGCCCTGCAACGACGGATCAGTCAGGAAAAACTGACGGATGCCGAGCGGCGGGAGCTTGAAGAAACCATTCGAAGGCTGGAGGCGGAAATGGATATGGATTAGGCCGACAAGACCTCGGCGATCCGCTCCTGATCCGCCTCTTTCAGGTAGGGATGCATGGGAAGGCTGAAGATCCGTCGGGCGCAGTCCTCGCTGACCGGGAAATCCCCGGGCTGATATCCAAGCCCGGTAAAGGCGGTCTGCATGTGGAGCGGTTTGGGATAATAAATAGCGGTGGGAATGTCGGCCGCCTTCAGCCTGGCCAGGAGGTTCGACCGATGGGTTTCGTCTTTTGCCAACACCGAATACTGGGCCCACACACTGGTGTAATTTTCCGGAACGGCCGGCAGGGTGAGGTCTGAAATCCCGGCCAAAAGCGCTCCGTACCGATCGGCGGCCTGCTGTCGAAGCACCACCTCTTCGGGAAAGATGTCGAGCTTGGGCAGCAAAACCGCGGCCTGGATGGCGTCCAGACGACCGTTGATCCCGATCCGGATATTGTCGTACTTGTCATGGCCCTGCCCATGTATCCGCACGGAAAGCATCTTTTCGAGCAGGTCCTCATCATCGGTAAATACCGCCCCGCCGTCTCCGTAGCACCCCAAGGGTTTGGCCGGAAAAAAGGAGGTGCAGCCCACCGGCGCCAGAGAGCAGGCTTTTCGGCCCTGGTACTCCGCACCGAAGGACTGAGCCGCATCTTCGATGACGAACAGCCCGTATTCCCGGGCCACCTCCAGGATCGCGTCGTAATCGGCCGGAAGCCCGAAAAGATCCACGGGGATAATCCCCCGGGGTGTGAGTTTGTCCTCGCCTGCATTCGAGGGCAGCGGATGGTTTCCGGCGGCACCGGGTTTCAGAGCCTCGATGGCCGTTCTCAGCCTCTGTGGATCTATATTGAAGGTAACCGGATCGATATCCACAAAGACCGGCGTGGCGCCCAGCAACCGAATCACCTCAGCGGTGGCTATAAAGGTGAACGGGGTGGTCAAGACCGCATCCCCCGGGCCGATTTCGTAAGCCATCAACGCCATCAGCAGCGCATCGGTTCCGGAGGAGCAGCCGATGGCATGACGAACCCCGGTATATGCCGCCAGCCGTTCTTCAAGGTCGGTGATTTCCGGCCCCATGATGTATTTGCCGTGGTCCAGGACCGTGAGGATATTCTTTTCTATTGTCTGCCGTATCCGCCGTTGCTGGGCGGCCAAGTCGATAAACTGCATAAAACCTATTCCTGGCACATGTCGGGTTGGTCGTCAAAGTGGGTCAGGGGCGGCTTGCCGATGGGATAGACATTGAACCCGATGTCGAACAACCGGCGATGGTCCAGAATATTCCGCCCGTCAAAAATAAAAGCCGGTTTGACCATGGATTGATAAATCCGTTCATAATCGAGATCGGAATAGAGCCTCCATTCGGTCATGATCGCGATGGCGTCGCATCCCTCGGCCGCTGCATAGGGATCCGGTTCATATCTGACCGCACCGTCGAGATCCTTTAAATCGTTTTTGGCGTTTTCCAGGGCCTCGGGATCGGTGATGATCAGTTCGGCCTTTTCCTCCGCCAGCTTTTGGGAAATAAAAATAGCCGGGCTTTCCCGGGTATCGCCGGTATCGGCCTTGAAGGCGAAGCCGAAAAGGCAGATCTTCTTGGTGGCCAAGGTATTGAACATGCAGGCCAGCATGTTGAAGACGAACCGGGTTTTCTGATAGTCGTTGATCCGGACCACGCTCTCCCAGTAATCGGCCACCTCGTACAGCCCGTAATACCGGCAGAGATAGACCAGGTTGAGGATGTCTTTTTTGAAGCAGGACCCGCCGAATCCGACGCTGGCATTGAGAAAGCGGGGACCCAACCGATCGTCCATTCCCACCGCTCGGGCGACCTCGCTCACATCGGCGTCGGTTTTTTCACACAGGGCCGAGATGGCGTTGATGGAGGAGATCTTCTGGGCCAAAAAGGCGTTGGAGACGAGTTTGGAAAGCTCGCTGCTCCAGATATTGGTGGTGAGAATACGGTCCCGGTCGACCCAGTTGGCGTAGACTTCCACCAGTTCTTTTCTGGCCTTGAGGCCGCTGACCGTTTCATCGGAGCCGATCAGCACCCGGTCCGGCTTCTCCAGATCCTGAACGGCGGTTCCCTCGGCCAGAAATTCCGGGTTGGAGAGCACCTCGAAATGGTTCTTCTTGTCGGATGCAAGCAGAATCCGCTTCATGGCCTGGGCGGTCTTGACCGGCAGGGTGCTCTTTTCCACAATGATTTTGGGCGAACCCGAGCATTCCCGAATCTGTCGGGCGGTCTTTTCCCAGTATTGAAGATCGGCGGCCATCCCGGCGCCGGCCCCGAAGGTTTTGGTCGGGGTGTTGACGCTCACGAAAATGATGTCCGATTCCCGAATCCCCCCTTCGATATCGGTGCTGAAGAAGAGATTCCGGCCTCGGGCTTCCCGAACCACATCGTCCAGCCCCGGTTCATAGATGGGCAGGTTTTCGGAATTCCACCGGGCGATGCGGTCGGGATTGATGTCGACCACGGTCACCTTGTACTGCGGGCATTTCTGAGCGATCACCGCCATGGTGGGGCCGCCCACATAGCCCGCACCGATACACAGAATCCGTTTTTCAAAATTTTCGATCATTACTGTTCCAGTCCTCCCGCATTCAGCCGGGCCAGTTTGAAGATAATCTCCTTTTGGCCGATCACGCCCAATTCTTCCCGAGCCACATTCTCAATATACACCGGATCATTTTTGAGGCGCTGAATGGAACGATAGATCGAAAAATTTTTGCGAATCAGGTGTTCGTTCTTCCGGACCAGGCTGTCGCGCCCCTTTTCCATCAGCTTCAGGTCGGCCAGGCCGTTGTCCCCGAAGAGGATAAACAGGAAAAGTGAAAACATCGCCAGAATCGCCACGGAAAAGCCAAAATTGTGTTTTGAATTCATCATTTCCTCACTCCCTTTCCGGCTGCCGCCAAAACGATCTTCATTTCAGGGCTTTTCATCA
The DNA here is from genome assembly GCA_046541495.1 of Desulfococcaceae bacterium. Classification (GTDB taxonomy): domain Bacteria; phylum Desulfobacterota; class Desulfobacteria; order Desulfobacterales; family Desulfococcaceae; genus JAABSQ01. The sequence goes on along the minus strand of JBKHDE010000068.1, from coordinate 15,851 downwards.
GGAAGGCGATGCCGCTGTAGAAAATGCATCCGGTGGTGATGCACAGAAGCAGCCCTGAAACAAGACGGGTTGATGTGCCGCCTTCCCAGGGGATCGTCCAGTGGGCGACCCCCCAAACCGTACCTCCCATTATTACCGAACATATCACGGATTTGCAAGCAGAATTCACTATTTTCGCCCATTCAGGCGCACCGAGTTTCCATCGAAGGGAAAAAATCAGCAGAACCAGATTCAAAATCGAGGCCGAAGAGGTCGCCAACGCCAGTCCCCCATGACCCATCGGCCCCATCAGCATCACCCCCAGGAACAGGTTGAAACCAATGGCGACGACGGCGGTTTTCATAGGGGTCCGGGTATCCTGAAGGGCGTAAAAAGCGGATGCGACGATGCGTACCCCGGAAAAGGCGGGCAGTCCCAGGCTGTAAAACAGCAGGGCATCGGCCGTGGCCCGGACCGCCCGGGCGTCAAAGGCGCCCCGTTGAAACAGGAGACCGATGATCGGCTCCCGCAGCACGATCAGGCCGACCATGGCCGGCAAGGTGATGAAAAAAACCAGCCGCAGGGTATGGGCGAAGGTGTCCCGCAGGCCCGCCATATCCCCGGCGGCCGCCTGCCGGGAAAGGCTCGGCAGCACCGCCGTGGCCATGGCCACGGCAAAAATGCCCAGGGGAAACTGCACCAGCCGGTCCGCATAATAGAGATAGGAGACGCTTCCCCGGGGCAGCAGGGATGCGAGCAGGGTGCCGACCAGTACGTTGATCTGGTAGACCGCGGCGCCGAGCACCGCCGGCAGCAGGGTATTCCCGATCCGGGACAGGGCGGGATGAAAAAACCGCGCCTTTTGAAAAAGATGGACCCCGTGTCGGATCAGAAAAGGGGCTTGAAATCCGAGTTGAAGCAGCCCCCCGATCAAGACCCCCCAGGCCAGGCCGGTGATCGGTTCCGCCAGGTTCGGCGAAATGAAAAAAGCGGCGAAGATAATGGCGATATTCAGGAGGATCGGGGCCAGGGCCGGCCCGGCAAAGTGGCCCAGGCTGTTGAGAACGCCCATGCAGAGGGCGGTCAGACAGATGAAAAAGAGATAGGGAAACATGAGGCGGGTCATCCCCACCGTCATCTCGAACTGAATCGGGTCATCGATAAAACCCGGCGCGAAGACCCGCACCAGAACCGGAGATGCCCACATTCCCAGGATCACCACCAGCACCAGAAGTGCGGCGGTGAACCGAAGGGCGGCGCAGGCCAGGCGAATCGCTTCGGGTTTTCCTTTTTCGGTCAGGTATTCCGTGAACACCGGAATGAAGGCGACGCTCAAGGTGCCTTCCGCAAACAGCCGGCGCATGAGGTTGGGAATACGGAAGGCGACGAAAAACGCATCGGACCGCATGCCGGCGCCGAAGAACCCGGCGATGACCATGTCCCGGGCAAATCCGAGGAGTCGGCTCATGAGGGTGGCGCCGCCCACCACTCCGGCCGCCCGGGTGCATCGTTTGACTTCCGAGCCCGTCGCCTCTATTGTTTTCATATCCGTTTTTGCGTTTTAGATCTTGACATATGATGAAGGGTTTTATATGAGAAAGATTTTTAATAATCTATGAAAAATTTAACACAATATGGAAAGGAGCACGATTTTGGCAAATCATAAATCAGCAAAGAAACGAGCCCGGCAGAATGAGATTCGGCGGGTGCGGAACAAAGCGGTGAGGACCCGCGTCAAAAATGTGGTCAAAGAGGTGCGCCAGGCGGTCACGGAAAACTCGACCGATACCGCGGCCGCCCAGATGAACCACGCAAAATCGGTGATCGACAAGGCCGCCAAAAAAGGGGTTATTCACAAGAGAACCGCCGCCCGAAAGATTTCCCGCTTGTCCAGACAGGTCAATTCCCTTTCGGCCTGATCTTCCGAGTTTCTCCCGATCTCTTCGAATTTCCTGTGCCGAGCGGGTTCTTCATCCGTGTTTTCGTCGAAAGATCACCGAAGACGATTCACAGGTGCAACCTGAAAAAAAACGGCGCTCCGCCTTCACAGGCGAGCGCCGTTTTTTGTCCTCGGAATTTCCAAGCGCCGTCTGAAGGCGGAACTCCGAACTGAAAAGATCGTCCAGAGCGGGATGACAGTTTCTGGAAATCGCCTTAAAATTCATCGGTCATTCGGCTGTAGATGTCCTCGGCCAGCCGCTTGGAAAGCGCCTGAATGGCCTGCCGCTTGTTGTAGTCGGTGGCCACCTTTTCTTCCATAATCCCGTAGGTTTCCTCTTCGGAAATGGCCGGCAAGGACCAGATGAGGTCCCCGTCCCGATCCCGCAACCGAAGGCTGAGGGTGGCGATGATCCGTCGCTCCAGGGCTGTGAGCCGCCCCCGGTAGGAGACCGTTTCAATCCGCATCGATTCCACCACACCTTCCAGAACCGCATCGGCTCGTTCCGGGCGGACCACCGCCTGGCCGTGGCGGGTAAATTCGAAAATCAGATCATTGGTGAAGATATGCTCGATCCCGGTCTCCAAGGTTCGGTTGTTGAAGATGGAGACAAACACCGTTTGCGTGTCCTCGGGAAGATTGCCGCTTTGCACAAACCGGTACCCGCAGGCGGCCAATACCAGGGCAGCGGCGATAAACGTCAGGAGCATGAACATCCGAATGGTCTTTTGCACCGCTTTCATCGCCCCATCGCCGCCTTCCGGTTTGAAGCCGATCGTTTTGGAATGGAGATTCTCTCGCTTTTTAAACAACGATATTGACCAGCTTTTTCTTGACCACGATCACCTTACGAATCGTCTTATCGGCGATGAACTTCTGCACCCGTTCGTCCGCCAGGGCCGTCTCCTTGAGGGTTTCGTCGTCGGCATCCGCAGAAATATCGAAGCGGCTTCGCAGCTTGCCGTTGACCTGAACCACGATGGTCATCTCCTCTTTTTGAAGGGCCTCCTTGCGGTACTCGGGCCAGGCCGCCAGAAGCACGCTCTTTTTATGGCCCAGGGCGGACCAGATCTCCTCGGAAAAATGGGGTACCATGGGGGAGAGCAGCAGAATCGCCGTTTCCAGGCCCAGCCGCATCACCCCGGCGGTGGACCCTTCGCCCGCCTTGGACCGGTCGATGCCGTACATGGCGTTCACCAGCTCCATCACCGCACTGATGGCGGTGTTGAAGTGGAACCGGTCTTCGATGTCGCCGGTGACCCGCCGAATGGTTTCATGAATCTTTCGGTAGAGATCCCGAAGATCCCCGTCCAATTCATCCGGTGAATCGGCATAAGCGGCGACCGGCCGAGTCGGTTCCATCCAGTCCCGGGCCAGCCGCCAGACCCGGTTCAGGAATCGATAGCCCCCTTCCACCCCCTGTTCGCTCCACTCCAGGTCCCGCTCCGGCGGAGCCGCAAACAGGCAGAACAGCCGGGTGGTGTCGGCCCCGTAAGCCTCCAGCAGGGTATTCGGGTCAATGACGTTCCGCTTGGACTTGGACATCTTTTCCACCCGGCCCACGGTGACGGCGTTTCGGCAGATGGAACAACGGGCGGCTTCTTCGGACCAGTCCACCTGCCCGGGGAAGAGAAACCCGTGCTCCGGACAGGCGGTGGTCTCTTTGCAGACCATTCCCTGGGTCAGGAGTCGGGTAAAGGGCTCCTTGCAGTCGATCAATCCCAGGTCATGGAGCACCCGGGTGAAATACCGGGAATAGAGCAGATGAAGGATGGCGTGCTCCACCCCGCCGATGTACTGGTCCACCGGCATCCAGTAGTCCACCGCCTTTCGATCGAACATGGCGGTGTCGCAATCCGGGCTGCAGTACCGGTCGAAATACCAGGAGGACTCCACGAAGGTATCCATGGTATCCGTCTCCCGCCGGGCTTCCGAGCCGCCGCACCGGGGGCAGGGGGTCCGGATGAAGGATTCCAGGGTCGGCAGCGGGGACTTGCCGCCTTCCAGCAGGTCGGCCTCCTCGGGCAGCTCGATGGGCAGATCCGATTCGGGAACCGGCACCACCCCGCACCGGTCGCAGTGGATCATGGGGATGGGCGCGCCCCAGTACCGCTGGCGGGAGATGCCCCAGTCTCGAAGCCGGTAGCTGACCGTCTTTTTGCCGATCCCTTCTTGGTCCATATGGGCGGCGACGGCCTCCTTGGCATCTTCATTGGACATGCCGTCGAATTGCCCGGAATTGACCATGATCCCTTCGCCGGTATAGGCCTCGTCCATGGAAGCGCCGCTTAGGGGCTCCCCTTCGGGTTGAACCACCACGATGATTTCCAGGCCGTATTTTCGGGCGAAGTCGAAATCCCGCTGGTCGTGGGCCGGCACCGACATGACCGCACCGGTGCCGTACTCCATCAGCGCGAAATTGGCTGTGTAGATGGGCATTCGCCGCCCGCTCATGGGGTTGATGCAGTAGGCCCCGACGAACACCCCTTCTTTTTCGTAGGTCTCCATGGCCCGGTCGGAGCGGTCCAGAAGCGCCATCCGGTCCACGAATTCGGCCACGGCAGACTCCTGTTCCGTGCCCAGAGAAAGCTCGGTGACCAGCGGATGCTCCGGCGCCAGGCACATGAAGGTGGCCCCGAAAACGGTATCCTGACGGGTGGTGAAGACCGAGATCCGCGTTTCGGAATTCTCGATGGGGAACCGGATTTCGGCGCCGAAGCTCTTCCCGATCCAGTTCTTCTGCATGGTGGTCACCTTTTCAGGCCACCCGGGGAGTTTGTCGCAGTATTCCAGGAGGTCGTCGGCATAGTCGGTGATCCGGAAAAACCACTGGGCCAGCTTTTTCTGCCGCACCGTCTTGCCGCACCGCCAGCAGGCCCCCTGCTCCACCTGTTCATTGGCCAGCACCGTCTGGCAGGTTTCGCACCAGTTGACGAAGGATTCCTTGCGATAGACCATCTCCTTTTCATACATCCGGAGAAAGAGCCACTGCTCCCAATGGTAGTATTTGGGATGGCAGGTGGCGATTTCCCGGTCCCAGTCATAGGAAAACCCCATCTGCTTCAACTGGGCCCGCATGGCGTCGATGTTCTCGTAGGTCCACCGGGCCGGGTGGGAGTTGTTCTGAATGGCGGCGTTTTCCGCCGGCATGCCGAAGGCGTCCCAGCCCATGGGGTGGAGCACATTGAACCCGCGCATCCGTTTGTACCGGCCCACCACGTCGCCGATGGTGTAGTTGCGTACATGGCCCATGTGGATTTTTCCCGAGGGATAAGGAAACATCTCCAGCAAATAGTATTTGGGCGTATCCGGGTCCTCCGTCACCTTGAACAGGCCGGATTCATCCCAGTATTTCTGCCATTTGGGTTCAATGGCTTTGGGATCGTATCGTTCATCCATGGTCGGTCATTCCTCCAGAATCTATGTCGCGGCGGACGTCAAAAGCATTCGTATCCGTAAAACTTTTCTTGTCCCATAAGTTGGGTGAAATGGCAAGAGGGGTGAAGAAATTTTCTTTTTCTACTCCACCATCTTCCGCGGCAGATAGAAGACGATCTCCGGAAAGGCGGTGACCAGAACCACCATCAGGATCATCATGAGGAAGAAAGGAAAGGTGGCCCGAAGGATGTTCCCGACCTTCTCGTCGGAAATACCTTGAATGACGAAAATGGAGAACCCCACCGGCGGGGTGATCTGGGAAAGTTCCACCATAAAAACCAGAAAGATCCCGAACCAGAGCGGGTCGAATCCGGATTTGACCACGATAGGCAGGACGATGGGAAGGGTCATCACCACGATGGAGATACCGTCCAGGATCATCCCCAGAAACAGATACATCAGCCCCACCACCAGGATCAGAACGTAGGGAGAGAGGTCGAGGCCGACGATATAGGAGCTGAGGGCCCGGGCGATGCCCACGAATCCGACCACCTGAGAAAGAAAGGCGGCTCCGATGATGATGAAACAGATCATCGAGGTGGTCTTGACGGCGCTGATCACCGCTTCCTGGAAATTACCCCAGGTGAGGTTTCGAAAGGCGACGGCCAGAATGAATGACCCCACCACCCCGATGGCCGCGGCTTCGGTGGGGGTGGTGAACCCCAGGTAGATGCCGCCCAGGACCGCCAGAATCAGTATCAGGATCGGCGCCAGTTCCTTGGCGGAAGCCATTCGTTCCCGGAATGTAAACCGTTCCTTGACGTCCGGAGTGACTGTCGGATCGGTCACCGCCCGATAAATAATGAAGGCGCTATAGAGCCCCGCCAGCATGAGGCCGGGGATGACGCCGCCGATAAAGAGCTTGCCGATGGAGGTATCCGACAGAATGCCGTAGATGATCATGATCAGGCTGGGCGGAATCAGAAATCCGAGGGTGCCGGCGCCGGCCAGGGAGCCGAGGGCGAGATACCGGTCATACCCGCGGCGGGAGAGTTCGTCCAAGGTGATTTTGCCTACCGTGGCGGTCGTAGCGGCGCTGGAGCCGGAAACCGCCGCAAAGAGCGAGCAGGCCAACACATTGATGTGAAGCAGGCGGCCCGGGATGCGGGTCAGCCACGGCGCCAGGCCGTTGAGGAGTTTGGTGGAAATGGCGGTCCGGTACAGGATCTCACCCATGAAAATAAACAGCGGCAGGGCCGTGAGAGACCAGGAGTTGAGGCTGTTCCAGACCGAGTTGGCGATCAGGCCCCCGATCTTGGCCCAGATGGAGAGGGTCGGCGGCAGGTTGAGGTCGTACAGAAGCATTCCGATCACCCCGGATGCCAGGAGCGAAAAGCCGATCCAGAGCCCCGACAGGAGCAGAAGGAACATGATGGCGAACAGGACGAGACTCAGGATGAGCGGGTCGGAGATGATATCAGCCTCCTCAGGAAGACGGCGATGAGCTGAAGATCGAACATCAGGAATCCGATGGGGATGACGATCTGCGGCAGATAGATGGGGGTTTCGGAAATGGAATCGGCGGTCATCTCCAGGGTATGGGTGTCATAGACCATGATTGCGGAATGATAGAGCGCGAAGCTGCACAGCGCCACGGCGATGAGGGCGACCAGGATGTCTATAAGCCGGAGCCCATTCGGATTCAGCCGCGAAAGGACCAGGGTGATGCGGATGTGGGCCTCGTCCCGAAGGGTCAGGGCCAGACCCAGCATCACCACCGCCACGAAGAAATAGGCGCTGTATTCATCCGCGACCAGGGTGGAAAAATTGAACACCGTTCGCAGGAAGATCTCCACCGTGATCAGAACCACGATCAAGACCATGAACAGGGCGGAGACATATCCTCCTGCGGCGGCGAGCATATCGATCCAGCGGATCAGCTTGGGGATCATTTTTTCAGAAACGGATCGATGACTTTTTGAGTATCCGCATCGGCCTTGGCCGAAAATTCGTCGATGATCTTTCGGGCCGCGGTGTTCATTTGCATCGACAGCTCCCGGTCTTCGTCCGAGACCGCGATGCCTTCCTCCTGAATGGCTTTCAGGGAGGCGACATTTCGTTCATGGGAATCCTTCCACTGGGCCTGTTCGGTCTCCCGGGCCGCTTTCAGAAGGGCTTCCTGCTGCTCCTTGGACAGGGCGTTCCAGTAGTCGAGGTTGATGGTCACCATGTTGAGCGGATAGGCATAATTGATTTTCTTGAAATGGCTCAGGACCTCCCAGAATTTGCCGTTGTTGGCCGACTCGGCGGAGGTGAGCACCGAATCGATCATGCCGGTGCGAAGCGAAGAATAGACCTCTCCCCAGGGCAGGGAAATAGGGGCCGCGCCCAGAGCCTTCAGAAATTCGGCGCCGTTTTTATCGTAGGTTCGGGTCTTAATCCCCTTGAGGTCTTCCACCGTCTGAATCGGCTTCTGGGTGACCAGCCCGCTGGGCGGCCATGGCGCGGCGTAGAGCAGCTTCTGGTTCCATTTTTCAGCTGCGGCCTCATAGAGCGGTTTGCTCTCTTCATAGAGCTTGCGGGCGCTGTCGAAATCGAGCACCAGGCGCGGCAGGGAACTGATGCCGAACACATGGGCGCTGCCGGCGACCACCCCCATCAGGATGTCGGACATCGGCACCTGGCCGTCCTTGACCACCTTCAACAGCTCCGGTCCCTTGAAGCCGAGGCTGCCGCCCGGATGGACGGTAATCTTGACCGACCCGTCCGTATACTGTTCGGCCAGTTCGGCGAAATTCATCGCCCCCTGGGTATGAAAGCTGGAGGGGCCGTAAATGGCGTTCAGGTCCATCTTGATCTCCTCGGCGGAGATCGCCGGGGAGACCGGCAAAAAGAGTATTCCGATCGCAAGCAACCATCTTTTCAGTGTCATTCCTTCATCCTTTCTTCTTTGAGTTTTTGCCGATGCACAGCACGCCCAAACCTATTCCCTCTTGCCGAAACCGCCGCCCCCCGGGGTTTCCATTCGAACGATATCCCCCTTTTGAAGGCTGACGGAAAATTTTCCCGGCTGTTCCTCCTCACGGCCGTTTCGAATCACCAGGTTCCGCCCGGACTTGCCGGGTTCACCGCCGTTCAGTCCGTAGGGCGGGTTCTTTCGCCGCTCCGAGAGCACCGTCACCTCGGCGTCGGCCAAAAGCCGCACCTCTCGAACCACCCCGTCACCGCCCGAATGTCGGCCCTTTCCGCCGGAGCCGGTCCGCACCGAATATTCGGTCACTTGAAAGGGATAACTGAATTCCAGTGCTTCGATGGGGGTGTTGAGGGTATTGGTCATATGAGAATGAACCGCGGATTCGCCGTCGGTCCGGCCGGAGGCCCCCATGCCGCCGGCGATGGTCTCGTAGTAGGCAAAGGGTCGGTCGCCGTCCATGCCGCCGATGGTGATGTTGTTCATGGTCCCCTGCCCCGCCGCCGGAATCCGCTCCGGCAGGGTTTTAGACAGCGCGCCCAGGACCACATCCACCACCCGCTGGGAGGTTTCCACGTTTCCCCCGGCCACGGCGGCCGGAAACCGGGCGTCCACGATGGTGCCTTTTCGAGTGATGACCTTGATGGGTCTGACCGATCCGGCATTGGTGGGGACCTCGGCGCCGGCCAGGGACCGAAACACATACAGCACCGCCGACAGGGTGATGGCATGGACCGCATTGATGCTGCCCTTGACCTGGGGATCGGATTCGGAAAAATCGAGGACCGCTTCGTCTCCCTGAATCTCGATCCGCACGCGAATGTGAATGTCGGTCCGGCCCAGGCCGTCATCATCCATAACGTCTTCAAATGTATAAACCCCGTCCGGAATGGCGCCGATGGTGGTTCGGGTGATCTGTTCGGCGTAGTCGATGAGGCTTCGGGCGTAAAAGCCCACCGTCTCCAGGTCGTATTTGCCGATCAGCTCCCGCATTCGCCGGACCCCGGTAATGTTGGCCATGATCTGGGCCGCAAAATCCCCTTCCCGCTCCACCGGGGTCCGGACGTTGTTGAGAAAAAATCGCATCAGTTTCTGGTCGATGGCTCCTTTTTCCACAATCTTCAGCGGCGGAATAATCACTCCTTCCTGAAAAATCGAAGTGGACAGCGGCATGGAACCCGAGGTCATACCCCCGACATCGGCATGGTGGGCCCGGTTGGCCACGAAGAATTCAGGCCGATCCCCGCCTTCCAGAAAGACCGGGGCCACGATGGTGATGTCGGGAAGATGGGTGCCGCCTTTGAAGGGGTCGTTGAGCATGACCATGTCTCCGTCGGCGAATTCGAAATCATGAACGGCGGCCTGAACCGACATGGGCATGGATCCGAGGTGGACCGGAATATGGGCCGCCTGGGCGATCATGCCCCCTTGTTTGTCAAAAACGGCGCAGGAAAAATCCCGCCGTTCCTTGATGTTGGGGGAAAACGCGGTTCGATTGAGGGTGACCCCCATTTCTTCGGAAATGGAGGCAAACCGGTTCTTAAAAACTTCCAGCAGGATCGGGTTCGGTTTCATGGCGCTCCTTCAGGACTGAACGGTCATGATAATGTTTTCGTATTCATCCACCCGGGCCGATGCAAAGGGGGGCACCACCACGGTGGCGGTGTACTCGACCAGAACGGCCGGCCCTCGAATGATGTTGCCGCATTTGAGCCGGTCCCGGGCCATAATGGCGGTGATAAATCGCCGTCCCTCGAAAACCACCTCTTTTTCAGCCAGAAAAGCTTCCTCAGGCGGGGTTTCACCGCATTCATCGGATTTGGGGAATCGGGGTTTTTCGGGCATCCCCCGGGCCCGCAGCCGAAGGTTGACGATCTCCACCGCTTTTTCCCGATTGCTGTATCCGTAAGTTTTTTCGTGAAGCTCGTGAAACAATTGCACATAATCGTCGGCCAAGGGGACGATAATCTCGTAAGATTGCCCCTGATAGCGCATGTCCAGAAGGGTTTCGAGGATCACATTGGCCGCATCCACGCCTTCATGGATCAGTTCGGACCGACCCCGTTCCTCCAGCGGCAGAAAACGCTTTTCAATTTCACCGCGCTTCTCGGGGCCGATCATCACTGTCTGGGAATAGTCCTTGATGATGTCGGCCATCAGCATGCCGATGGCCGAAAGGATCCCCGGATTTTTGGGCACCAGGATCTCGGGTATGTTCAGAAGCTGAGCCAGAAAGGCGGCATGCATTCCCCCGGCGCCGCCGAAGGAAAAGAGGGTGAATCGGCGCGGATCGAACCCCCGTTCGACCGAGATCACCCGAATCGCCCGCTCCATGGTGGTGTTGGCCACCGACAGGATTCCTTCGGCCAGTTCGATGGGTGTGAGACCGAGCTGTTTGGACATTCGGTCGAAGGGGGCGGCCAATGGGCCGGTGTCGAGGCGCATGTTTCCCCCGAGAAAATTGTCGGGAATGAGCCGCCCCAGAAAGAGATTGGCATCGGTGACGGTGATCCGGTCTCCCTTGCCGTAGCAGATGGGGCCGGGATCGGCGCCGGCACTTTCGGGGCCGACCTTCAGAGAACCGCCGGGGTCGATCATGGCGATGGAACCGCCGCCGGCGCCGACGGTGTGAATATCGATCATCGGCACCTTGACCGGATAATCGTCGATACTCGATTCCAGGGTCAACGGCAGATCCCCGTCGATCAATGCGACATCGGTGGAGGTGCCGCCCATGTCGAAGGTGATGAGGTGATCATACCCGGCCGGTCTGCCCAGTTCAAAGGCGCCCACAGCGCCGCCCGCCGGCCCCGACAGAATGGTCCTCACCGATTCGACCATGGCGGTGGCGGCCGAAATGGAGCCGCCGTTGGACTGCATGATTCGAAGCCGCTCCGAACCGATTTTGTCGGTGATGTTCCGGATATACCGCTTCATCTTGGGAGAGACATAGGCATTGATGATCGTGGTGGAGGTCCGTTCGAACTCCCGGAATTCCGACAGGATCTCATGAGACAGGGAATGCGGAATGTCCTTTTCGAGCAAAAAGGTCCCGACCCGCCGTTCGTGCTCGGGGTTCTGAAAAGAGAAGAGAAAGGAGACGGCCACCGATTCCACTCCGGCCGATTGAACCCGGTCGATCACCGAGGCGATATCGGATTCATCCATCTCTTCCAACACCGCGCCGGTCCGGTCGATTCGGCAGGGAATGCCGAATCGCAGGTCCCGAGGAACCAGCGGGGGGTTTTTTCGGTAGGCCAGGTCGTACAACCGGGTGCGGTTTTGCCGGCCGATCTCGATGACATCTTCAAAGCGGCGGTTGGTGATCAACGCGGTGCGGGACCCCTTTTTCTCCAGAATGGCATTGGTGGCGACGGTGGAGCCGTGAATGACCTGAACCGCTTCACTTCCGGTGATGTGCCGAATGCCCGCCAGCACCGCTTCGGCCGGGTCGGACGGGGTGGACAGGCGTTTATGGACCCGCCATTTTTCCGCATCCTTATAAATAAAATCGGTAAAGGTGCCCCCGGTATCGACCCCGATAATGACCATTTCTACCCCCGTGATTGGAATTTCGCAGCGCCTTGGTACAACGAAACACTTATAATAACATATCAACAAAAATCAAGGACTTTCAAGCCGCGGCAAGCGATTCTGAAGGGTGGAACGGCCCATTCGGTCGGGGCCGAATGGGCCGAAATTCATTTTTTGAAATGATTATTTGACGACTCGAAGCATGTGGGTTTTTTTGACGCGTTTCCAGATTTCCCGAAGGATCGCCATGGCGGGTTCTTCGTCCATATGGCCGTTTTCCCGGGAGAGTCGCCGAATGGATGCGGTGAGTTGGCGATTCCTGCCGGGCAGACCGAATTCGTTCTGAATGGCCCGGGCCAGTTCCGGATACACTGCACGCAGTTCCGATTGGGTTAGATTGGCCATCACCACTTTGTCTCTCAAGGACAGGTCGTTCAAAATAAGTTCGACCACCTCTCCCATGCTGTGGGGCGGTTCCAGCGGTTCAATTCGTTTATCGAGCGGTTGAAACATCATGGGTTTATACTCCTTATATGTCAGAATATGACAGGCTTCATAAATATTTCGATTGATACGATTAAGCGCCTTTCGGCTCTCCTAAGATTATTCATTCGGCAATAAAAAATAAATAGGGTGAATTATTGGTTTTCAGATTCAACCCGGGACGCATCCACGATCGGATACCCCATTTACCCCAAACAAAACATATTGCCATTAAAACGGATATATGGTAACCGTCTCCTCTTGCTTCGCGTCCGGCGGTTGCGGATGGGTATATTGATCCGGCAAGGGGTTGGTTTCATTATAAACGATGAGGTCTTTTTGTGGAGGGGAGTTATGTATGATTTTCTAATCGGGCCCATGCTGGCCCTATCTCTTGTGGTGTTTATCGCGGGTGTCGCCTACCGGGTCTATCAATTTTTCTCCATTTCCGAGGCGCGACCCAAACCCGAAGCGAATCTGCCGAAAGATCTCGCCCGAACGGTGGCGGCTCGGGAGAAAGACGAATACCTTCGCATCGATTCGGCCGCCGATATCCTGCTGAAATGGAAACTTCGGCTCAAGCGAACCATTCTCGGCCGGGCCCCGGTCATGTCGAGCGTCACCATTGTGTTTCATACCATGCTCTTCCTGCTGCCGGTGGTCACCGTCGGCCACTCCATTCTGCTGGACAACTATTTCGGAATCAGCCTTCCGACCTTGTCTGAAACCACCGTGGACACTTTGACCTTGGTGTTTATTATTGTTATATTTTTCTTCTTATTTCGCCGCATCTTCGTGGCCAAAGTCCGTTCGGTCTCGACCTGGCGGGATTATCTTGCGCTGTTCGTGACCGGGGCGCCGTTCGTGACCGGGTACATGGCCTTTCATCACTGGTTCGATTACAAAACGGTCCTGTACATCCACATCATTTGCGGTGAATTGATGCTGATCGCGATCCCCTTCACCAAACTGGTTCATATGCCCTTTTTCATCCTGTCCCGCTTCTTGATTCGATATGAGCTCGGGTTCGGGAAGGGATCCAGAAAATGGGTGGAAAATACCTAATATACGGAGGCGTTTTATGGCTGTAGTCAATGGGGTTGACCAGGATGAGATCCGGAAATTACTGGATCAGAAAAAGCACATGGAGGTGTTCCTATCCGTATGCGTCAGCTGCGGCATGTGTGCGGACAGCTGTTTTTTATATGTGAATCACAACAAAGATCCAAGCTATATGCCCTCCTATAAGGCGGTCCATTCTCTGGGGAAAATGTACCGAAAAAAGGGTAAGGTGTCCCGTGAAGAACTGGAGGAGATGAAGGAACTGGTCTACAAAAAATGCGTGCTTTGCACCCGCTGCTACTGCCCGGTGGGAATCAGCATACCGGGTATGATCGCCTGGGCCCGAAACATCTGCCGGTCTCAGGGGGTGTTCCGTGAATATGACGAGCGCGACAGCGAAAACATTGAAATGAAACAACACGTATAGGGGACTCTACGAATGGACAGAATGGTGATCATTGCGGTTATTGTTTGGATCGTGACCTTGTCCGTGTTTCGCTTCGGACCCGCCCTTACCCCCGCCACCGAGATCGAGCCGGCCGAGGGTGAACGTCCGGCCGCCTTTTTTCCCCACGACAACCATATGGAGGTCGTGGATTGCCTGGCCTGCCATCACCGGTATGAAGACGGAAAGAACGTGGCCACGGAAGACGAGCTCGACGGAAGTGATGAAATGCGCTGCAGGTACTGTCACCATGAAGATGCCTCGGTGAATGCGCGGGAGGCTTTTCATCGCCAATGTATTCGATGCCACCGGCAGCATGACAAGGAGGGCGAAACCACCGGGCCGAGGACCTGCGGCGAATGCCATCCGGTCACAGTTCCTGAAGACGCCTACGGCCTGGTCATTGAACGATAGACAGCTGCCACCAACAGTTTTGGAGGATAAATCCCATGGTTAAAGGAAAAAGAAAACCATTCCAAGAAATAAAAGATATGCTTAAAAATCACCGGAAGGTATTGAACGTGGGCTGCGGCGGGTGTGTCTCGGTCTGCTACGCCGGTGGTCAAAAAGAGGTGCAGACCCTCAATGACCAGCTGAACGCCTCATTCAAACAGGATGATGCGTCGGTTCGCGTGGAGGGATACACCGTGGAGCGCCAGTGCAATATGGACCTGATCGCGGAGCTGGATCGCATCGCCCACAACTACGACGCCCTGATGTCCATGGCCTGCGGCGCCGGCTGCCAGTATCTGGCGGAGCGGTTCCCGGACATTCCGGTCTACCCGGCCATCAATACCATGTTCATCGGGGTGGACAAAGAGATCGGGATTTTCGAAGAGCGCTGCCGCGCCTGCGGCAATTGCGTGCTGGGCGTCACCGGCGGCATCTGTCCGGTGACCCGATGCGCCAAGAGCCTGTTCAACGGCCCCTGCGGCGGCACCAATCTCACCAGCTGCGAGGTCAACAAAGACATCCCCTGCGCCTGGCTCGACATCTACGAGCGATTGAAAGAGATCGGCCAACTGGGCCAAATCCTTCAATTTAAAGAGCCCATGGAATGGCGAAACACCACCCGAGGCGTTTTCATTCAGGAAGGATTTGAGGAGCGCTTTGAACCCAAAGAGAAGAAGATGATGGGCATCATCAGCCGAGTTCATTAAAATATATTTCTATCCCCAAGGACCCGAATGCGCTTTCCGGTGCATTCGGGTCTTTTAATACCCTTCTATTCACCTGCATTTCCGAACACGCTTTTCAGCAGATCGGTCACCCGGGCCGCCGGGTTTTCCCGGATTTTGCGCTCTTCTTCCGCGACCAGCAGGAACAGGCCGTCGATGGATTCCGCGGTCACATACCGGCTGAGATCGAGGTTGACCATTTGCATGAACGGGTTGGATTTGAATTCGCCCAGATAATCGTTGTAAACCTTGACGGCGCCGATCTCTTCCATGGTGCTTTTGATGATCGGATAAAAGGAGCTCTTTAAAGATTCCGAAGTGGTTTCTTCCAGATACCGGGTGGCCGCGGTATCTCCGCCGGTCAGGATTTCCTGAGCATCGGTGATGGTCACCGACTTGACGGCATCCACGAAAATGGCCCGGGCTTCGGGCGCCGCCTTTTCGGCGGCCCGGTTCATTTTAAGCACCAGCGCCTGGGCGAGTTCGTCACCGCCCAACTGCCGAACCACGGCATCCGCCGCCTGCAGTTTTTCCGGGAGCATAATTCGAATATCCGGATTTTGATAAAACCCGCCCTCCTCACCGGCCCGGTTTACCGCCGCTTTTATACCGATCAGAAGCGCTTCCTTCAATCCCCGGGCGGTCCGGCCGGTACCGGCGGATTCAGTGCCGGCGGGGGTGTTCAAAGGGGCGTCTTCGGGTACCTCCTTCGAATCATCGCCGCCGCCGAAAATCGATTGAATTCCCTCGACCGTTTTTTGAATATCCGTCAAGGGATCTTCCGATTCTTGACCATCCGCGGCCTCGACGAAGGTCACCGTCCCGAGCCACAAGGCCACCAGAAATATGCCGATCGTGCTGGCGATTTTCATGTTTTTCTCC
>JBKHDE010000067.1:0-20879 GCA_046541495.1 Desulfococcaceae bacterium | reverse complement strand
AAAATCATCGAAATCGACGAAGACCTGTGCGACGGCTGCGGACAGTGCATCACCGGGTGCGCCGAAGGGGCCCTGGAGATCGTGGAGGGCAAAGCCAAAGTGGTAGCGGACAAATACTGCGACGGGCTCGGGGCCTGCATCGGGGAATGCCCCACCGGCGCGCTCTGCATCGTGGAGCGGGAAGCGGAGGATTTTGACGAAGAGGCGGTGGAGGAACGACTGGCCGAGTTGGAAAAGGCGGGTGCGCCCGCCGCCATGCACAAGGGATGTCCCTCTGCCCAGGTCCATGTCTTCGCCCCGGACCAGAAACCCAAGGACGCGATTCAGCCGACGGAGAAAGGCACCGCCGCGCCGCCCCGGTCCGAGCTGACCCACTGGCCGATTCAGATTCGGCTGATTCCGCCCCACGCGCCGTTTCTCAAGAACGCGGACCTGCTGGTCCTGGCCGACTGCTCCGCCGTGGCCTATGCCAATCTGCACGAGGACCTGGTCAAAGACAAGGTGGTGATGATGGGCTGCCCCAAATTCGACGACGCCCAGGAATATATCGACCGGTTCGCCGACATTTTCAAAACCGCCGGCGTCAACAGCGTCACCACCGTCTACATGGAGGTGCCTTGCTGCTCCGGTTTGCCGACGATCGTGCGAAAGGGAATGGAAAAAGCGGGGGTGAAGGTGCCGGTGACCGACGTGGTGGTCAGCCGAAAAGGCGAGCAGGTGACCGACCGCCCCAAGATGGCCCGGCTGGCCTGATCCGCTGAAAAAGGGTGTCGGGGAACGAAATCAGGGGAAATTCAGGAATGAGTGGCCGAGGCGCTGATTCCTGAATTCACCCGAAAGAAGAGATCGGGCAGGCCGCCGGCCTCACGTCGGGTCGGGTTGGGCCTGCTTCCGTTTTCGTTTGGCGGACAGAATGGGGGTGTTGACGACCAGCGCGGACAGTTCGTCCGAGCGACGGATATCCAGTTTAAAGGCCTCCTGATCGATCTCGAAGTATTTGGAGATAACCTCCACCATGTCTTTGTGCAGGGCCTCGAGGATATCCTCGGTCACCTCCAGATGATCATAGATCAGCGCAAACTTGAGCCGCTGTTTGGCGACATTTTTGCTCTCGTTCTTTTTACCAAATATATTCTTGAAAAAATTAGCGATCATGGGGCCTCCCTATTTTTTGAGACCGAATTTGGACCGGAATTTCTTGAACAGCCCGCCCGAGGCTTCCGGTACCTGGATCGGCAGGTCCACCTGGCCGTTCAGACGCATGGCGATCCGTCGAAAGGCCGCGCCGGCCTTGGACGTCTTCTGCATCACCAGCGGCACTCCGGTGTTCGTTGAGACCACCACCTGATCATCCATCTCCACCAGTCCGATCAACTCCACCGACAGAACGTCCACCATATCCACATGGCTCAGCATATCCCCTTTTTCCACCAGCGCCGGCACGATCCGGTTGACCACCAGCTTGGGGGTGATGGAGCGGGCATACAGCAGGCCGATAACGCGGTCGGCATCCCGCACCGCCGCCACCTCCGGGGTGCAGATCACCAGGGCCTCGTCGGCGGCCGCCACCGAATTTTCGAACCCGCGTTCGATCCCCGCGGGGCAGTCCATGAAGACATAGTCGAAGTGGCGGCGCAGCATGCTGCTGAACCGGACCATCTCTTCCGGATCGAGGACGTTCTTGTTGTCGCTCTGGGAGGCGGGGATCAGAAACAGGTTGTCGATGCGCCGGTCCTTGATGGCCGCCTGCTTCAGCTTGCACCGCCCCTTGACCGCATCCACGATATTGAACACGATGCGGTTTTCCAGCCCCATGACCACGTCCAGGTTCCGAAGACCGATGTCCATATCCACCACGGCAACCTTCTTGCCCTCGAGCGCGAGGGCCGCTCCGATGGAGGCGGTGGCGGTGGTCTTGCCGACCCCTCCCTTGCCGGAAGTGACTACGATGATTTTACCGTCCAATGTCAACCTCGTTCAAAGATGTTAAAGCAGTCATGCCGTGACGATTGTCACGGCGCCGCGGGTCAACGCACCTGGGGCCACGGTAAGCGACCGAAGGGATTGGCCTCAAGGTAATTTTCCACAACAATGTTGCCGTTCTCGACATGGGCGAATTCGGTCACCTTCACCGGCGAGGCGGGCAGACCGGCCGCCACGTAACTGCCGATCTGAACCTGGGTGGGCCGAAAATCGAGGGCCAGAATGATGTTCCCGTCGCCTTCGGGATGGCCGGCAATGGCGGTTCCCAAAAGGCTGCCCATGATCAGAATGTCGCCCCCGGCCATCACCTCGGCCCCCGGATTCACGTCCCCCAGAATCAGCAGATGCTTGCGGGCGGTCACCTTCTGCCCGGAGCGGACCCGGCCGGTCAGCATCAGCACGTCGGTCCGGTAATCGTGCCAGGAGCGTTCCATGTCGCGCCGGCGCAACCGATCGACCTTGGATTCGGCGGCGATTCGGCGGCTGCGCGGTTTTTTCCGCCGGGCCCGTTCGACCGAACCGACCTTGAAGGCGTCCTTGAGATACCGGCCGAGTTCGTCGATCAGTTCGTCATACCCTTCCGGGGCCCCCACGTCGATGGTCACCTTGGCGTTTTCCACCTCGTCCTTGAGGCCGGTAAAGAGCTTTTCCAGCTCCGTGCGCAGGTGCTCGGCGGGGGTCATCGGGTCCAGCATCACGCAGAGGCTGTTGCCGACGCCCTTCAGTCTCACCGAGGTTTTTTCCGGATGGGTCGTTTTCATGGAATTGCAATCGGGAGGGCGGTTGCGGTCTGTAATGGCGGCCCTGATGTCGATTCGGTCACGGTCGTGTTCATGTCTGGGCACGGACTATAGAGAAAAACCCTTTCCCTGTCAATATTTTGAATGCCGCCCCCGTCGATTTGTCACATAGGGGCGTCGAATTTGGTTTCGTACCCGGTCAGTTCCACATATCCGGCCCCGGTGAGCGCCTGGGCGGCCGTCCCCGCCCCCCGTTCACCGGAGACCGACACGCTCCCCTCCCAATAGGTGACCCGGGTGGTGCCGGGGGTACGCATCTCCTGGTCCGCCAGATTCGGGGTTACCGTCAGATCAATTGAGAGCGGCGCCACCGACAGCCGCCACCCGGCCGGATATACGGCGCCGGTCCGGGGGCTCTTCCAGGTATCCAACACCTGCAGATTCACGTCCTCTTCGAGAATATGGATCGAGTTTCCCGACGCATCCACAAAGGTGGCGCTGGAGGCCGGGCTGAAACCGCCGTCTTCAGTTCGAAGGAAATAGGCCATCAGTTCGGTGCCGTCATCCAGTTGAAGACTGAACCAGTCCCATCCGGCCAGGTTCGGCTCCAGGGGGGCGGAGCTGAATTCGTGGTCCATCCAGCTCAACCCGGTGACGGTAAAAGACTCTGATCCGACCTGAAGGTTTCCCCGGGTGCGAAGCCGGGTCAACGAATAATAGCAACTGGCGCTTTCCGGAGCCATTCCCTTTCGGCTGTATCCGCCTTTTCCATGGGCCACCGGCGGTTTGATCGGGAGTAAATCAAAATTCAGAGCAAACCCGTCGGCATCGGCCACAATCCGGTGCCGGTCCGGCGCCAGATCGGCGGACCAGCCCCGAAGCCGAACCCGGGCGGCCTTCTCCTTGACACCGGCACCGGCCATTCCCAGAGCCCCCCGGGCCATCTGTTCGTCATGGAGGTAATTTTCCCCGTCCAGGTCGCTGACGGCGGCATGGGCCAGATAGATCTGAGCGGTGCGCCAAGCCGAAGCCGGTTGCGGCCATGCCGCTTCTTGGCCGGGAGGGATGATGCGGCTTCGAAAAAAGGTGAGCTGATACCCGAACCGGCGGCCGTTTTCAGCGGCCAGGTTGCCGGTGTAATACCACCACTCGGTCTTGAAATCGGGATGAGGACCGTGGTCGTCCGGAAAAGCGAGGTCGCAGGGGCCGCTCACCGCCCGATATCCTTCCGGGCCGTATACCACCGGCAACCGGTCCCGCTGCGTGAGCCAGGTTGCACCGGCCGCCAGAAGCCCGGCGGCGATGATCCCGATGAGAATGGTCCGGGTCGTGTTTCCCATGGGCTATCGTTCCCTCAAAAGACTTGCCGGCGGCTCCCGAAAGGCCTGGCCGATGGCGGGAACGGCCGCGACCAGAGCGGTGAGGATGATCAGCGGCAGCGACATTGCAAGTGCCGACCAGTCCACCCGGTAGAGAAAGGTCCAGCCGAAGGAGTGGTAATTGATGACATAGACCAGCAGCCAGGAAAGGATAAACCCGCAGGCCAGGCCCGCGATCTGTCCGGCCAGAACGATCAGCAGGGCCTCCCAG
Organism: Desulfococcaceae bacterium; assembly: GCA_046541495.1. Taxonomy (GTDB): domain Bacteria; phylum Desulfobacterota; class Desulfobacteria; order Desulfobacterales; family Desulfococcaceae; genus JAABSQ01. The sequence continues at coordinate 16,566 of JBKHDE010000067.1, read as the reverse complement.
GTGATCATGGCCCGAATCTGGCCCTTGGACCCGCCCACCGCCAGAAGCGTATTGAGTTCCCGGGTCCGCTCCAGAACCAGAACCGTCAAGGTGGTGGCGATCCCCAGGGCCGCCACCAGCAGGGCGATCAATAAAAGCACGGTGGTGACGGCGAAGGTTTCATCGAAAATCTCCAGAATGGCCCGGCGCAGATCCCGGCCCTCGGTAATCTCCAGTTCGGCCCCGCAGCATTCCACGAACCGTCGGCGCAGATCGGCCGTGGCCGAGGCCGCATCGGGGATTTGATCCCGAATGAAAAACCGGGCCCCGGACCACTCCGGTGATCCGGCATTCTTCAGAACATCAAAGGAACTGAAGACCACCCCGCCCCGCGTGCGATAATCCCGAATCACCCCGAGAATCGGCAGATCGATGTCGAAAGATCCGGTCCGGGCTTGATACCGATCTCCCACCGTAAGGCCGGTATGGGCGCTGAAAACCTCGGAGACCACCACCCCTTCTCCCCGGGTCAGTTTAGTGCGGGCGGTTTCGGGATTCCCCGCCACCCAGTTGAACCGCCCGTGCTTCAGGAATGTGGCCGCATCCATCGCCTCCAGCAGGTAGAGCACCGACCCGCGGCGAAGCTCGATTCGGCGGTAGGGCGCCGAATCGATGCCGGGTCCGGGACGGCGGGTCAGGTCGACCGCCCGGGGCGACATCAGATCCCGGTAGTGGTTGAGGGCCGCGTTCCGGGGCCGAACAAAGAGATCCCCGCTCACCGTCTGGTGGGCCCAGAGATCCACGCTTCCCCGAAAGCTGTGAATCATAATCACCAGGGCGGCATACAGGGCCACCGCCGTGATCAGGGCCCCCACGGAAACGGCGGTGCGAAGATCGCTGTCCCGCACATACCGGGCCGCCAGAAAGGCGGGCATGCCGCCGACCCGGCGAAGCAGGCCCGAGGTGATTCGGCCCAGCCGGGCCAGGCCCCAGGGCGCCGTCAGGGCAAACCCGACGAACAGAAGAAAGGTAGCGCCGTAACCGGGCAGCGGAAACCCGGGACGGCCGGGAATCACCGACAGGGGCCACACCAGTGCCACACAGACCAGCCCGGCCAGAGCCATAGCGCCGCCCGACCGTTTGGGTTTGCCGCCGTAGGCCACCGCCATGGCCTCCACCGGCGGCACCCGCATGGCGTCCCGGGCCGGCTGCCAGGCCGCCGCTGTCGACACCGCCAGGGTCACCCCGAAAGACAGACCCACCTCCCACGGATTGAGCCGCAGCCGACCCGCCGGCACCTGAACGAACAGGGTGGATACGGTTTCGCTGACGCCGGTCAGCAGGTAGGGCATGAGACCGGCGCTCAGCGGTACGGCGATCCCCCACCCCAGAATCCCTAACAGCACCCCTTCGAAGAGAAAGAGCCGAAACACCGTCTCTTCCGATGCGCCTACCGACCGCAGGATCGCCAGCTCCCGCCGCCGGGAGACGGCATTGAGGGCCACCAGGCTGTAGACCAGAAACATCCCCACGAACAGGGAGGCGAAGCTGAGCACCGACAGATTCAGCTGATAGGATCGGATCATCCGCAGCCCGCTCTCTTTTTCACGGGACGGTGAATCCATCTGCAAATCCGGGCCCAGGAGCGCCTTGACCGCTTCCGCATCCGATTCCGAGACATCCCGGGAAAAAACCAGGTCGATCCGGTCGGCGCTGCCGAAAATTCCGGTGAATTCCTGAAAGGAGGCGATATCGGTGATGGCCAGGCGGCCGCCGTCGGCCAGCGCCAGCCCCCGAGAGGCGAGCACCCCGAGCACCCGGAAAGCTTGCCGTTTCCCCACATGATGCAAGACCAGGGTTTCACCGGCGGCGGTTTCCGCATCCTCGGCCAGGGATTCTCCCATGAGCAGGGTGAAAGGGGTTTTGATGAGATCCAGCCACGGCGCGGCCTCCGAGTTCTCCCCTTCACGGGTTTCCCAGTCGCGGACCGGCCGGTCCAGAATGGGATCGAAGCCGACCAGCAGAAACGGGTCCGCCTCTGGATTATCCCTGAGGGTCACATAGGCGGAGAGAAACGGCGAGGCGCTCTCCACCGCCGGGTGGGCCAGCAGCCGGGGGAGCACCGATTCGTCCACCCGCCCGCCCGGTTTGGCCACCACCCGGTCGGCGGCACCGGCGATCCGGTCCATGCTGCGGGTGAAGGAATCGAGGGAGGCATGAACCGAAAGCCGAACGCTGGTGAACACCGCCGCACCGAGTGCCACCCCGATCAGCACCGCCAAAGTCCGGCGGGGATGACGGGCCATGTGGCGAAGACTGAACCAGACGAACAGCCGAAAGAAAAAGGCGGGTCGGCTCATGGGGTGCGGGAGAGGTCGGAAGAGGGGTCGCCGAGCCGGCCGTCTTTGAGATACAGACGGCGGGTGGCGAAAGGATCGGCCAGATCGCTGTGGGTGGCGATGATCAGGGTGCGGCCCCGCTCCCGATGGAGTTCCGACAGCAGGTGAATAACCCGTTGCCCGTTTCCGGTGTCGAGGTTGCCGGTAGGCTCGTCCGCCAGAACAATGGCCGGATCATTGATCAAGGCCCGGGCGATGGCGGTCCGCTGCATTTCACCGCCCGACAGCTGGGCCGGACGGTGGCCCATTCTCGAAGCCAGATCCAGCCAGTCGAGGAGCTCCGCCGCCCGCTTTTCCACCGCGTTCGCGGGCTTTCCGGCCATCAGGGCCGGCAGGGAGATGTTTTCCAGCACCGTCAGGGTGGGAAGCAGATTGAAGGACTGGAACACCATCCCCACCACTTCCCGCCGGTACCGGGTCAGATCCTCGGCTGCCTTGGAATGGAGCGCGATGCCGGACACGGTCAGTTCCCCGGCGGTGGGGGAATCGAGCCCGGCCAGCAGGGACAGCAGGGTGGATTTACCGGAACCGCTGATCCCCTTGAGCACCAGGAATTCCCCTTCGGCCACTCGAAAGTCGATCCGGTCCAGTCCGGTGACCGAATGGTTCCCCATGGGATAGATTCGGGTCAGGCCCTCGGCCAGAATCAGAGGCTGTGTCATATCTCCTTAACGGCAAAAGGGCGAACCCTCGGCCCGCCCCTTCATTTTCAAGCATGGATCCCTGCCGGACATACCGGCAATCGGTGTTGATCCGCTTCGTCTTCCTCGGTTGGAGGACGCTTTGAGCGATGAACTATTCCATCACGGTGATGGTGATGGCGCGACGATTGAGCTGGCGGTTGGAGGGGCTGTCATTGGGCGCCACCGGGCGTTCTTCGCCAAACCATTTGAGGTCGAACCGGTCCCCGTCGATGCCGTGATTGTTGACCACGTAATTCTTGACCGCTTCGGCCCGTCGTTTGGAAAGGTCCATGTTGTAGGAATCGGTACCCACGCTGTCGGTGTGGCCTTCGACCACCGCCACGATCTCCGGATTTTCATCCATAAAGGCGGCCAGATCCGCCAGTCGTTCGAAAAAGAGCGGTTTTATATTGGATTCATCGAAATCGAAATAGACCACCACCTCCATCATTTCGATGGCGTCTTCAACCACCACCACATCGCTCTCTCCCACGGCCTGGCCGGTTTCTCCGCTCTTTTCCATTTCGGCATAGGGTTCGCTCTTGATCTGACAGCCCACGCTGTCGACCCGCACCCCGGCGGGAGTATCCGGGCACTGATCTTCATCGTCGCAGACCCCGTCGTTGTCGCTATCGATGCAGGGTTCAGGGGCTTGTTCTCCGCCGAGCTGGAAGACCATCCCGATGGTCACGGCATATTCGCTCTGGGAATCTTCGAACCCGTAATAATACCGGCCGTCGGCCCGCAGGGCCACGTTGTCGGTCACGAACAGCTTCAAACCGCCGCCGGCATTGGCCTGAACCATGTCATCCAGCTCCTGGGGGGGATCAACATTGTCGTCATTGAAAAACATGCCGCCGACACCCGCGGCGATATAGGGAACCAGCATTTTATCGGGCATGATGTGGTACAAAAGGTCGATGCGCGGCTGATGGACATAGACATCCTCATCACTGAAGGTGCCGTCGGCATCGGTGTGGATATAGGTCAGGCCGAGTTCAGCGGCCAGACTGTCGGTGAAGTTATACCCCAGGCCCAGGGTAAAGGTCTTGCCCAGGTCCAAGAGGTCCTGTTCATCATCGAAACCGTACCCGCCGCCCATAGGGCTGATGGTGAACGCTCCGGCGCGTACCCCGGCCAAAGACACCCCGGCGAAAGTCGATAACAGGAATACCGTCAATACAAATACACGCAACCCAATAGATTTCATCGTTTACTCCCTCCTTTAAATAATTAGGAACCACCGGTAACCGCATTCGGAACGAATCGGTCGGCCGAGACAGGCCGTTCCGTCCGGTGTGCGGCGGATAACCATTCAAACAGCTTAGATAGCTATCCTGAAGATTTAATTATATGAATTTTTCACCACCCTTCCTCGCTGACGATTCTCATCCATATCAAATAATGGGATTTCATTAAAAGCTTTTTTTCCGATCCCATTCACTATAAACCTGATTCTTCGCAAAAAATCAACCAAAATATCGGGACATATCATTCATTAAGCCCGGTTCAAGCCGGACGGAAATCTTCCCTTTGGACCGCCGGAAGGATCAGCCGCTCGTCTTCTTTCAGCGCCGGGCAAACGGCCCGGAAGGTGTCATTTCAGACAGCACCGGGTCTTTTTTCCCCCGATGCCGGACAAAGGATCCCGGGTCCGGCCGGAATCGTTTCGGCATATCTGACATCGGTCATCGCCGCACTTCTGACAAGCGTAACAATTGTGACAGGGATGTTTTTTCAGGTGAGCCGGCTGTTTTTCAGGCACATAGACCTTGCCGACCACACCGGGTATTCGTTCAAAGGGCATGGCGCCTCCTTTCTGATCTCCGAAATGAGGACGAATGAAAATGGTTCACGGGTGGCGGAATCGCCCGTTCTTCAAAAAACACAGGGTTTCTTCGATCACGGTGGTGTTCATCATGATAAAGGCATGAGAGGCATGAACGACCCGGAAATCCTTCATCTCGGAAAGTTTGGCGCTCTCCACCGACACCCGGCCGTCATTGGGGCCTTCAAAAGTAAAATAGGCGATGGGGTTGTCGGATTTGTCGCCCGTAATGACCCCGATCTCGACCCCCGTCGGTTCCAGGGAATTGGGCACGCTTTCGGGTCCGGTCCCCAATTCCTGTCCCGCCGGCCCCATGATCCACCGGTACCCCCAAAATTCTTTGAGTCGGTCGGCCAGTTCGCTGCCGTGGTTCGGCGGGCTGAGCATCACCATCCGGCTGCCGGGCGGCAGTCCGTGATCCTGAAGATACTGCCGGACCAGAATGCCGCCCATGGAGTGGGTGACAAAATGAATTCGGCCGGGAAAATCTTGTCGGCACCGATCCACGGCCGGCGCCACATGGGTTTCAACCAGGTCTCGAATGGTGGCGTCGGTTGACGGATAGTCGACATTCACGGTCCGATAGCCGTGATCGGCCAAAAACCGCTCCATCCGCCACATGGACCATCGGGACCGGCCCAATCCGTGAAGCAGGATGACGCACTCTTTTCCGGAAGACGACAGCCCGGCAGAGGAGGATGCGGCACAAGCCGTCAGGGACAGTAAGGCGGCCATGGAAATCCCCCGAAAGGCGAACCGGGCCGATCCCTTGAAATCAGAGAAAAGGATTCGCAGATATTTCCCGCTCATTTGCAGGCATGATCAATGCGGCCGAACCGGCCGCGGATTACCGTTGTCAATTGGTATCACCGGCCAGGCTGCTGAAGTTGGCGATTCCCTCAAAAAGGCTTTCGGCGCCCGGCACCGGTTTGACTTTGGCCTGATCCTTTTCCCCGCACTCGGGGCATGGAAACCGATTCTTTTCTTCGCCCCGAAGCACCAGCCGTTCAAACCGGTGTCCGCAGGTTTTGCATTGAAATTCAAGGTTTGGCATATGGATACACCTCATTAAAATTTTCCCGAATACTTTTGCCCGAATTCCGTCTCAGCCGGTGTTTTCATCGGAGGATTCCGTTCCGGCGGTCATCATGGTGAACCGTTCCCCGGCCCCGCCCTGGGAGGTCAGGTTGGTTCGATTCCATTCGAGACGGGTCTGAAATTCCCGGTGGCGCAGATTGCAGACTTCGCCGCAGACCGGGCACTCTTCGTCCACGCAAGGGTCCAGATGGATCAGGGTTCTGGCGGCGCCCTCGAAATGGCCGTCAAAAAGAGCTTCCAGCACCTTCCCCTCCCGATGGGCGTTTTCCAGGGTGGTTTCCCGATGCAGAATCAGGTGAAGGTCGATATGGATATCGCTTCCGGATCGCCAGGCCCGCAGTTGATGAATGTCGATCCAGGCCGGCCGGCGGTTTTCGGCCACCAGGCGAGTGATTTCATCCAAGAGTCGGGGATCGGAGGCATCCATCAAACCGGCGAAGGATTCCCGAATCAGCCCCACCCCCGAAAAGATAATATTGAGCCCCACCAGACAGGCGATCAGCCCGTCCATCCAGTACCAGTCGGTAAACCGTACCAGGAAGAGACCCGCCAACACCCCGGCGGTGGTATAGACATCGGTGAACACATGACGGCCGTCCGCCTGCAGGGCCAGGGACCGGGTTCGGCGGCCCACCCGGATCAGGATGATCCCCAGCAGCAGATTCACTATCCCGGCCCCGAACAGAATCAACAGACCGGTATCCAGCCGAGGCAAGGGTTTGGGGAAGAGCAGGTTTTCGATCCCCACCATGAAAATGCCGATGGCCGCCAGCACGATCAGGGCCCCCTCGAAACCGGCCGAAAAAAATTCGATTTTGCCGTGGCCGTAAGGATGGCTTTCATCCGGCGGCTTGGCCGCCATAATGATGCTCCCCAGCGCGAAGGCGCTGGCCACCACATTGATGATCGATTCCAGCGCATCCGATAGAATGGCCGAAGACCCGGTGATATGGTAAACAAAGAACTTGATCGCCATCAATGCCAGACTGACCAGAAAAGACAAGGAAATGGCCAGGATTCGGGTCCGGGCCGATGATGTGGATGCGGTTGTGGATTCAGTGGCGGTTTCGGTCATGGGGTTATCTTCGGTTCGGCGAATATTTGGGTTATCGAATTAAACTTCAGACAAGGATGAATCAATCAAATCCCTAATTTTCTCCTAAAGTAAAGACGAAACAGCCGAAGCGCAATAAATTTTCCGAATATCAGAATGGAACCGAACACCACCCCGCCCGCAGTCCACAACAGATGCTCCCGCCACAGACCCGACCAGCCGTCCCAGGCGGACGCGCCCAACAATAGTCCGCCGGCCCCCCGGGATCCGAGCACCGCATACCCGACATTCCGCCGCACCCGCCGAAGGGTATCCACGTGAACCTGAAGATCCCGCAGGTGTCGTTGATAGACTTTCGGGCGTTTCAACACCGAGGGACGAATATAGGTCATGATATCCGCGTCGGCCTGGATTAAGGTGCGAATCAGGACCCGGGATGGGCTCCCGTGGCCGGAATCGGGGCTTTCGGACGCCAAGGTGCGGACCTCGATTCCGCCCTCGACCAGGAGTTGACGCACCATGCGGATTCCGTCTACGAACTTCACGGACCTACCGCTTGGTCAGAGGCGAAGAAAACAGGCCCTTGAAGAATTCCTTGACGATGCCAATCAGCTCTCCCCAGAAATCGAGGGATAAGTTGACGCTTTCATTGTGAATATGGTGAAGGATGCTGTTCTTTTCATCGGCGAAACGGGGCTGAATACGGGTCAACACATCCCCGTCGAGCTGAATAATGGTTTGCATGGCGATCTCCTCCAGCCCCATTTCCCAGATCTTGCGGATCGACACCACCTCGTCCGGCTCCAGATGGAGCGGAGGAAACTGCTCCTCCACCTCGCGATGAGAATAGGGGTTGTCCCAGTCTTTTTCGCCCCGGTGCTTCAGGTTGTTGAATATTCCCTTGATCTGGTCGGACATGGTCTTGATTCGAAAGGCCAACACCAGATCCACCTGCTCCGATTCGCTTAAGGACCGCTCCTTGGCCCGATGCTGAAGGTCCTGGACCGCTTCATGGGCCCGCTCTCGAATCCGATCGAAGTATTCGAAACTGCCCGGCCGCTTTTCTTCCGCCGGCATCGGAAATCCCAGTTCCGCCAGCTTGGTGCAGTACCGATGGGCGATTTCGATGAGGGCATGGCGGGGCTTGGGCATTTTGCGACCGGTCATGGTCGCCTTCAGGATGGTATTGACCTCGATATGGGTGAGGTCCTGGGCGATGGTGCGGAAGCGCTCGGAAAGATCGGCCATTTCCTATTCCTCGCCGTGGGCGTTGATCAGATTCCAGAGCCGCTCCAGGGCTTCCATGTTTTTCCGGATGATCTCATGCCCTTCTTTTTCCCGGGATTGGTGAAATTCCCGAAGCCCCTGGTAATTCCCGGTCACGAACTCTTCATTGAAAATGGTTTTAATATCCCCTTGAAGCAGATCGATCTTTGAGAGCATCACTTTGGGGTCGCGGTCGTAATCCAAATCGGGACACCCCCGGTCCCCGTCCCCGCCTTCTTTTGCACCGTATTGAACATGGCCCACGGCGGTGATGATTTCCAGGGTGGTCAGATTGGCAAGGGACCTGCGGATTCGGTTTTTAAGATCATCGGACATGAGGCGCCTCCGCGTGCGGGATTAAAGATTGGCGATGGGAACCGGTTCGATGGGATCGGCCGGGGTGTAGCCGAAAATTCGGGCGTAAAAAAAGAATTCGGCATCCAAAGCGCGTTTGATGTTTTCGGATCGGCGAAATCCGTGCTGTTCCCCTTCGAAGGGTAGATAGGCCACCGGAATCCCTTTCTCTTTCAGGATTTCCACCATCTTTTCGGCCTGATTGGCCGGGACGATTTCATCCTCCAGCCCCTGCAGAAAAATCACCGGGCACGACAGCCGGTGGGCCGAATGAATGGGGGCCCGCTCGATATAGAGGTCCCGCCGCTCGGGATAGGGGCCGATCAGCCCGTCCAGGTACCTGGATTCGAATTTATGGGTTTCCTTGGCCAGGGCCTCGGGATCACTGACCCCGAAATAGCTGGCCCCGGCCTTGAAAAGATCCCGAAAAGTGAGCACCGCCAAGGTGGTGTAGCCGCCGGCGCTGCCGCCCCGAATGGCCAGCCGGTCCCCGTCCACATCCCCCCGGTTCACCAGAAACCGGGCCCCGTTGGTGCAGTCGTCCACGTCCACGACGCCCCAGTTTCCCCGAAGCCGCTCCCGGTACTCCCGGCCGTAGCCGGTGCTGCCGCCGTAGTTGACGTCCAGCACCGCAATGCCCCGGCTGGTCCAGTACTGAATCATCAGGTTGAAGGCGGCCGAGCTTGCGGCCGTGGGTCCGCCGTGGCTGAAGACCAAAAGCGGCGGTTTTTCCCCTTCCGGCGGCTCGAACGCCTTATTTTTCGGCCGGTAAAAAAAGCCGTGTGCAATCTGATCCCCGGTGGTGGGAAAGGCCACCGGTTCCGGCGCCGAAAGGTACCCGGGATCGATGGTGTTTTCAAACGCGCGCTTTAGAACTCGGATGCGATGCTTCATCAGATCCAGCCGCACCACTGATCGGGGCTCGACGTGAGAGGCCCCGAGAAAGAAAACCCGATCCCCCGCTACCCGAATATAATCGACATCGGTGTAAGGGATGCGTAAGTTTTCCATTTCACCCGTAACCGCGTCGATCCGGGCCAGCCGCCAGATCCCCTCCTGGGTGAAGGAACCGATCAGGCGGTCGGATGAGATCGGCTGGTAGGTCGACAATCCGAATACCCATTGGGGCAGACCGAAATCGGCTGCCATCTTCAGCACGGGGGTCGTTTCGCCGTTGACCCTGCGGTGAATGTTCCACCAGCCGGAACGATCGGAAATGAAATAGAGGGTTCCGTCCGGACCCCATTCGGGTTGAAAAATGGATTCGGCCGGCCCGCCCGCCACCCGCTCGGGATCACCGAGCCGGCCGGTTTCATCCACCGACGCCGCCCACAGCTCGGTTCCGTCCCAGGGCATGTTGGGATGATTCCAGGTCAGCCAGGCCAGGCGGGACCCGTCCGGGCTGAGCCGGGGGGAGGCATAGAAATCATTGCCGGCGACCAGATGGACCACCTCGCCGGTTTCCGGATCCACGGCTGCAACGGTGTTTCTCGGCGGGCCGGGTTCGGTATGGTCTTCGCAGACGCAGAGCACTCGGTTTCGGGTTCCGTCTACCGACAGATCGGCATACCGAAGAGGAAGTTCCGGCGTTACGGGCCGGGGTTCCCGCCCCGAATCGATTCGATAGAGGCGCTGGTCGGTATAATTGGAAAAGAAAAGGATACCGCGATACACCGTGTAACCGCCCCCGCCGTATTCATGGACTCGGGTGCGGGCGTTGAACGGCGGAGGATTGACATCCTCGACCGTTCCGTCCGGCCTTTGACGGACCACCACATACCGCCCGCCTTCCGAGGGGCGCATCTCCTGCCAATAGACATCTTCTCCGTCCAAAACGATCTGTCCGAGTCCGATGGTTTCGGATACGATCAGATCACTGGTGACGGGCGATTTCCAGGTGCCGTAAGCGGCGGTGCCGGTTCCTTGCATATCGGGAGTCCTTTCGGTATAGCGAAGGCCGCCCCAGGATATTTTTTCGGGCCGGGAAGCTGTTTGAGCGACAGCGAGTTCTTGCCGGGCCGAAAAAATATCCTGGGGTGGCCGAAGCGGTGATCATGGTCATATTTTCGAATGAGCGGTTCTGAAGTGATCAATTACCAATAATCAGCAGGGTTGTAAAGAAAATGCCGGCCGCAAGCTTACCGGCCGGTTCTTCGCCCGACAGACAACATTCCCACCCGCTGGTCGAAAATGTCTGTGAGCGGGTGAACAGCGCTGATCATTCCTTCATTTCCCGTGGTACCGGTTCCGGCCAATGTTTCACCCGCAACCAGAACCCTGCGGGCGATGTTCAGGTCCATCTGAAAACCGAGGGTTGGACCTCCTTCTTCTATGGGCGAGGCGGCCACCAGGAGATTCCGAAAGTAAACGGCGACTGTGCCCGAAGAATCTGAATCCTGAAGATCCGTTTCAAAAAGCGCCTTCGCGATTTGAGCCGGCAATTGCTCATCCCGGTTCAGGAGCACGCCGCCGTAGACCGCGCCTGCCGGCTCGCCCTCGGTTATGACCGGGACGGCGGCGGAGATGCCGATGCCAGCGGTCTCCACGGCCATCGGAATAGACCCTTTTTCCGAAAACAGGACCGGTATCCGTGCCTGTTGGGCCAGGGCGGGGTTTTCCGCCTCAAGGATTCCCCGATCCAGCACCACGGTGCCGGCCACGGTTTCTTCTCTGGATAAGGCCAATTCCGCAGTCGGATTTCGTCCGGATGGATATCGGCCATTCTTATTTTCCGAATGAATGCGGCACATCACCCGACCGTCGGGGGTCACCACGCCGGCGAAACCGAGGTTTGCGATTCGGGCAATCCCCTCCAGACGAGGAATGAGAACGGAAGTGTCGGCCCGCGCCACTGCGGTTCGAAAACCCTCGGCCGTCGCTGCGGTTTCCATGGACAGTCGAACGGCATCTATGCGGTGATGATAGGCCTGTCGGGCCAGACGCAGATCCCGGTGAACCGAATACAGGGAATGCCGCCGGGACTGTTGGTGAAACAGCCATCCTCCGGTGACCAGAAGAAGGCTCTGGATCAGAATGACTGTCCACAAAAGAGGAACGGAACGGAAAACGCGAGTATACACCGGCATGGAAGAGAAATTCTAGACCGTATTCATCAAAAAAAGAATCATTTTTCTGAGACCTCGTCAGCTTCGGCGGCCTGCCGAAGCAGGGTATCGATGTCCTCGCCGTCTTTCGGAAAAACCCCGATGCCGACGCTGACGGATACGAATTCGATTCGGGCGCCGCCCATTTCAAAAGGCGGGGTCAGGGTTTCATGGATTTTTCGGCGGACCGCCTTCGGAGTCGCTTTGTGGGGATTGCCCAAAATCACGCCGAATTCCGACCCGCTCAGGCGGGCCAGGTAATCGGATTCTCGAAAGAGGTTCCGCAGTTTTCGGGCGATTCGCTTGATGAACATCTCCGCGATGCCCTCGCCGAACCGTTGTCGCACCTCATCAAACCGATCCAGTCGAACCAGGAGAATGCTTTTGGTGTTGCCGTACCGGGCTGCGTGGATCAATCCCTCTTCGAGCCGTTCGAGAAACGCTTTTTTATTGTGAAGACCGGTTACCGGGTCATGGCGAATCAGGGCGGAGATCCTTTCCTCCAGAAGCTTGACCTTTTGTTCCAATTCTTCATAAGATACCTTGCCGCTGTTCATGAACCCTTATACCTCCCGCGGATGATTATCAGGAACTCCCGTCGCACCGGCATCTTCCCCTCTCCCCTTCGGCTGAAATCAGGGGCCGATAGGGGCAAAGCCTTCCTCAATTGTCCACCTTGAATGAAAGTATGACGACGTTTCTTGAATATACAATAATTTTAATTTCTTGGCAAAGCGAAAAATCCGCCCTGAGTTTGACACTCGGATTCCGGGTCTTTATATTGAATGGCGAATACCTTTTGGTAAACCGAAAAGTATCTGAATGACCCGGGGAATTCTTCAACCGGAAACGATCGGAGAAGAAAATGATCCACCCGTCTGATTTAATCAAATGCATCCTTTCGCTTCTTATTTTTTTCCCCGGCATACCAGAGGGAAATGCCAGAGCGGCTCCCACTCCCGAACAGCTTTTGGTTTTTGTTCAACCGGACTATTCCCCGGTGGACCGCCGTTTTCAAGAGGCAATCCTTCCCCGGATTCGCGAACTGGCGGAGGAGATGGGGGTTTCGGTGGCGGTATTGGATTCGAGGAAAGGTTCTCCACAAGAAATCGCCGTCACCCCATTGATCGTTTACCAGAACCACCGGGGCCGCTCCGTCTATCAAGGCCGCACCACCACCCTGGACCGGATTCGCAATTTCATTCGCACCTCCCGATTCATTCCCCAGGGAGAGGCCGCTCTGTTGCGGAAAAATATCCCGGTTTGGAAATACGGCCGAAGCCGGATCTGGGCGCCGATCAAAGTGTCCCCGGTGACCGGCGCCCTGCCTGAAGATCACGACAACGCCGCGTTTCAGCGGGAAGCCCGCCGGGCCATCGAGAAGGGGTTTTCAAACTTCCGCACTCGGAAAGAGGCGAAGCTGGGTCGTGCGGATCGCGGGTTTTACATGGATTTCTATCCCTGGCGGGCTGAGGACGGCACTCTGTTTCTTTCCTTGGCGCTCTATTCGATGTTCGACTGCAAGGAGCCTGTGTATAAGACCGAAGACGCCCCGCTGGTCGGCCCCTGGAAAGACCGGAAGCGGCTCTTCAGTGAAGCCGCGGCTCGCATGGAAGAAATGGTTCAAAACCAGATCACGGATGCCGAATCCGGCGACGGATTCGACCCGGTGGCGGAATCGGTTCCCGAAGCCGAATGGGCCGCCCTGGGCTATCCGCTTCCCCCGGCGCCGGCTCAGGCAGACATGGCGGTTCCGGTAAATGCCGAAGTCCCACTTCAATGGGTCCTGAAGGCGCCTGATTCAGAGGCGTCCGCTTCGAATTCCCCGCCAATGGTTCAGTTTCGATTTGCGCCGCCCTTGGACCATTATCGCGGGGAAGTTACCAAGGGCTCCGGCGAACTCGCATTCCCCGATAATCGCCTATCCGACGGCATGGCCGGCCATATAGAAATGGACCCGAAGACGGTGACCATGGGCGTGCCGGATCTGGACAAAGCCTTGCAGGGCAGCGTCTTTCTCCACACGAAAGAATACCCCGTGTCCAGGTTCGTGATTCGATCAGCAGGGGGAGACGGACAACCCATCGCCTACGGACGCCTGTCGCCGGCCTCGGTTACCGGCGATTTCACCCTTCGGGGCAATACGCTGCCGCTTACCGCCACGGCGGAAATGGAGCCGATCATCAATCGAGACGGCGAACCGCGCCTGCTGGTCCGGGCCAGGTTTCAAATCACGGTTACCGAATTTGAAGTCGAGGGTGCGGACGGACCCTCCCCGGCCAATGAGACGATGCTTTTTAATACCGTGCTGACTTTTCATCCTCGACAAGAATAGCTCCCCAAAGTTTTCATTTTCTCCTCTGGCCGGTGAACCGATCGGGTTCGCCGGTCATTTTTTGTGCATGGCTTTGCACATGTCCTCGCGATCGCTCACGGCGCAATATACATAAAAGCCTGTATTGCCGCTATACTCTAAATCCGCTAAAAGTTGACCTGATTTTCCAATCCAATCACTTCCCAGGAGGATTCCATGAATAAACACCGCAAGGAGAGGAAATGCGCCTGTCAAGGTGAACGCGACAAAGGCTTCACCCGGCGGGGGTTCATCACCACCATGGGGGCCGGCGCGGTGGGCGTCGCCGCCTCCTCCAAATTGTTCGCCGCCACCCATAAACCCGAAGAAGGGGTCCGGGATGCCGGTGTCAAAACCCCGGTCACCCTTCACATCAACGGGCAGCGTCATCACCTTCTGGTGGAGCCGCGGTGGACCCTGTTGCATGTGCTGCGGGAAGAACTCGGTTACACCGGCGCCAAGGAGGGCTGCGGCCGGGGCGAGTGCGGTTCATGCACGGTACTCATGAACGACATCCCCCGGTATGCCTGCATGACCCTGGCCCTGGAAGCCGAAGGGTTGGAAATAACCACCATCGAAGGCCTGATGAAGGGCGAAGAACTCGGCCCGGTTCAACAGGCCTTTGCCGAAGAAGACGCATTTCAGTGCGGCTATTGCACGCCCGGCCAGATCATGGCGGTGGAAGGACTGCTTCGCGCCGTTCCCGAACCCTCCATTGAAGAGATCCGTCAAAGCGTCAGCGGCAATCTCTGCCGCTGCGGAGCCTATGCCCATATCTTCAAGGCCGCCGATCGCGCCGCTGAACTGAAAAAGGAAGGTGATGCATGAGCCGAAAACAGGACGACCTGTATTATGTGGAAGACACCCCGGTGCCCGATCCGCCCGAGGAGGGGCAACAACCCGCCCCCTGGGACAAGACCCGGATCATCGGCAACAAAGACCCCCGGGTGGATGCCTATGAACGGGTGAGCGGCACCGCCGAATACCCGTCGGACATTCGCCTGCCCAATATGCTCTACGGGGCGATCCTGCGCTGCCCCCATGCCCATGCACGGGTCCAATCCGTCGACACGAGCAAAGCCGAAAAAATGGACGGGGTGCATGCCGTGATCAGCAACAACAGCCCCGTCGCCGATATCGAATGGCCCTATTCCGAGAATTTCAAACCCAAGCTCTTCGATCCCCACTGCCTGTACGAGGGCGAAACCGTTGCCGCGGTGGCCGCGGAAACCCCCTTTCAGGCGTGGGATGCGGCCCATGCCATCGAGGTGGAATACGAAGTCCTCGACTTTGTTTCGGATGAACGGAAGGCGCTGGGGCCCAAAGCCCCGAAGGTCCATTCCGACGGAAACGAACGGAAAACCGAAACCCATTCCAGAGGAGACGTGGAAAAAGGATTCCAGGAGGCCGACGTGGTGCTGGAGAAAACCTACCGCACCGCCTGCGAACTCCACACCCCGATCGAGCGCCACGGGTGTGTGGCCAACTGGGAGGGCGACCGGCTCACCATCTGGGAGTCGACCCAGGGCGTCTATGCGGTCCAGTCCAAGGTAGCCGAAGTCCTCAAGATGCCGCTGTCCCGGGTGCGGGTCATCGGCCATTACATGGGCGGCGGGTTCGGCAGCAAACTCGAAGCCAGCAAGTATAACATCATCGCCGCCCTTCTGGCCAAACAGACCGCCCGCCCGGTCAAGCTCTTTCTGACTCGGGAGGAGACCTTCCTGGTGATGGGCAACCGACCCCCCGCGAACATGACCCTCAAAGCAGGCGTAAAAAAAGACGGCACCCTCACGGCCCTCGAATTTTCCTGCACCGCCACCGGCGGTGCCTATCCGGCCGGGGGGATTTCGCTTCTCGATTGGCTGATTCGCGATCTCTACACCTGCCCCAATGTCCATACCGAAGCCACCGATGTTTACATCAACGCCGGTCTGGCTCGGCCCTTTCGGGCGCCCGGCCATCCCCAAGGCAACTGGGCCCTGGAACAGATGATGGACGATCTGGCAGAAGCCCTCGAGATGGACCCGGTGGAACTGCGGCTTAAGAATATTCCGGACCACAGCCAGGCCCGTGAAGGCAACCCGCCCTTCACCACCAACGGCCTGCCCGATTGCCTCAACAAGGGATCGGACGCATATGGCTGGAAAAAGAATTTCAAACCCCGATCCCGGAAACCGGACGATTCCGGCCATATCCGCCGGGGCGTGGGCATGGCCTGCTCCAGCTGGTTTGTAGGCGGCGGCAGGCCTCCCTCCACGGTCATTCTGAAGCTTTTCTCCGACGGCAGCCTCAACCTCAACATGGGCGCCAGCGATATCGGCACCGGCACCAAAAGCGTCATGGCCTTTGTGGCGGCAGAGGAGCTGGGGGTGAATCCGGACGCCATTCAGATCGAAAACGCCGACACCGGCACCACCCAGTACGCCTCCCCCAGCGGCGGCAGCAAAA
>JBKHDE010000066.1:0-21136 GCA_046541495.1 Desulfococcaceae bacterium | reverse complement strand
AGAGGTGGGATTGGCCTCGCTGGTCAGTTCCAGTTCGAATTGAACCCGGCCGGTTTCGTTGGCCCGGACCACCACCTGCCAGGAAGCCATTTCTCCCGGGGGAAGGGTCTCGAGTTTGCCGAATCGGACCTGATTGCCGGTGTTTTCCACGTCGGTTTTTCCCTGTCCGCTCACAAATTCCATTTCTTCGGGAATGGTTCCCGTGAGCTGAATGTTCAGCTCTTCCGCCGAACCCTGGTTTTTTACTGAAATCTCATAGGTAGTGCTGTCGCCCACCGGCACCGGATCGGTCTTATCGATGGTCTGAATCCGAAGGGCGGGGATCTTGACGGCCTCGGTTTCCAGCCGGCTGACCACCCTATCCGCACAATAGGCATCGGCCGATACGGTCGCCGAAATCGGCTCCGCATCCGTTCGGGTGAATTCGATGGAAAAGGTTTTTTCTTGTCCGGCCCCGATTCGGCCGATGGGAATGCGGTTGTCGTTCAGCTCATACCGACCGCCGGCTACCGTCAGGTTGCTCGCCGCTTCGGGCATATCCAATTGAACCACGGCTTCCCGGGCCGGGTCGGAACTCGTATTTTCAACCGAAATTTCATAGGTCTCGGTCCGTGTCATGTTATCTTGAGTCTGCCGGGTGAGGTTCAGTTCCAGTTCGGGCCGCAGGATCTCAACCCGAGCCGGATCGGAGCGAACCCGCAAGGACGGGGTATTGACCATGGCGTCGTTTTCGAACACCGTCACCTCTTCAATCTTTACCGGCACTGTTTGGACCGCGGTTTCACCTGCCGGAATCCGGCCGATTTCGAGAGAAATAGAGCCTTCCCCCTGAGCGGTGCGAACCCCTTGGGGCAGTTCTTCCATAATTTGTGCATCCTCTATTGCGGATGATCCGGTATTTTTCACCCAATACCGGATCGTCAGGTCGTCACAGGGATAGGCCTGCTGCACCGGCTGCCCGTCCTTGAGGGTGAGGGTACGTTCGAAAGTGAGTTTCGGCAGATCATAGGTCATTTCATCCGCATGGCCGAATCCGGGCATCAGCAGAAGACACCCGAAAACCAGGATTGCTCGAATAGAGATTGATGTCGCCATTGCGCCTCCTTTTTATCTTGAGCGTGGACCGACAGGGACCACGCATTTTCAAATATGACCTATTGTGGCGGCAAAACGGCGTGTCGAATATAAGGAATAGACCGTATTCAGCCGGGCAAATGTCCTTATTTACGGTGTTCCGGTCTTGTATTCCGGGATCACGGACCGGTTTTTGGGGTCCATACACAGGGTTCGAATGAAGCACCCGCTGCCGGAATCATCATCTTCTTCGCCGGTGAAGGATTTGGTTTCATCGAAATTGGCGTAATCGACGATGATATCCGCTCCATTGACCACCTCGGTCAGGGTGAGGGTCAGGTAATAGGCGCCTTCGGGGGGTTGGGAATAGTCGGCCCGGTTTTCGAAACCGAACACGGCCCGGCCGGGGTCGATTTCACCGATCGGAAAAGCGGCCAGGCGGTATCCGCGAATGGTGCCGCCGGTATAAGGCGTTTCCGTGGCCCAGAAATTGAGCCTCAGCGGACGCGTACCGCTGTTTCGGGTGTTGGCGATCCTTTCCGCGCCGATTACGGCCGAGCCGTCCCTGAACTGGAAGGACAACTCCCCCTGGAATTCAACGGAACCGGTATCCGGGTCGGAGAGCGGTTCGGAACCGATACAGTCGCAGAGGGTGCCGCATCGATAGCGGGGTCCCGCATCGTCTCCTATGCGGACGCAGTCCACCCAGATAAAGATGTCGTCCCGGGCGGCGAGCCCCCAGGAGCAGCCGTATCCGCCGCTGATGATCCCGATGCCGCCGTCGCGGAAATCGGGGGCCGCATCGGTTCGGGTGACCGCGTAATCGAAATAGATGTCTTGCCCGTACCGGTTCCGCCATTCCACATACCAGTTGTAGGCTTCGGCATTATCGTCATAGCCCCCGCGGCAGGTTCGAAAATCGAGGCCGTCCAATCCGCTGACGGTGGACCATGGGGACCAGTCGCCGTCACAGGCGGTACAGACTTCATCCTGAGCCTGGGCCGACACATTCACCGCGGAAATCAAAATCAGCAGCAGCGCACACGGAATCCACACCCCATACCGATGCATGTTCATCTTTTCCCTTTCTCGTGTCCATTGAGGTTGTCTGTTTCGTCCCTGCAGACTCGAATGAGTCTGTAGGGGATCAAACCAGAGCCGGAGGATAGAATGTTCCCCTTGCGGCGGTTATGCTTCCAGTATTCGAATCGGATCGTCCTTTCGAATGGCCCCGCCCTGAAGCACCCGGGCGAAGATGCCTTCCCGGGGCATGATGCAGTCTCCGGCTTTGTAATAGATGGCGCACTTCTTGTGGCACTCTTTTCCGATCTGGGTGACCTCCACCCGAACGGTGTCGCCCAATTGCAATCGGGTTCCCAGCGGGATGGAGAGCCAGTCGATCCCCTCGGTGGCGATATTTTCCGCAAAATCCCCGAAGTCGACCTCGAGCCCTTTATCCCGGGCTCCCTGAATGGATTCGGAAGCCAGAAAACTGACCTGCCGGTGCCATTTGCCTGCATGAGCGTCTGCTTCCAGACCGTGGTCTTCCACCAATACCGCTTCATCCACAGTGGTTTTTCGGGTGCCCTTCTTTTTGCTGACAGCTATGGAAACGATTTTCATGGTTCTCTCGCTTATGGTTTCAAGTTTATTTATTTCAGGAATGGTGTTGATTGACAAGTATTTTCCGCACAGTATGGCGTCGTCCCGGATGCGCGGCGGCATCGCATAACATAGGGCCGGTTTGGGCGGAGTCAAAGGGGCGCCGCCGCTGGGCGCCTCCGGATAATTGAGAGAGTAAAGAAATCTCCCCCGGTTTCTGTTCCGTCGAGCCGGTCAGTGCGTCTTGGGCGCCGGGGAAAAGATTCGGGGCGAGTTACCGGGCCGCAGCCTCTTCGAAGTAGCCGTGCCGCTGGGCCAGCTTTTCGAACATTTGCGCCAGTCCGGCGCCCAAGGAAAAGAGGGAGCCGATGTCGAGGTTGTCATCGGCGGTTTCGTCGAAAAACACATTCAGGCTCGAATCGAGCCCGTCTTCCGGGGACCAGTAGCAGATCATGATCGGCACCTTGGGCAGGGGCCACATCACCACCGATATGTCGGATGCAAACTGTTCCGCCACCTGTTTTCCGTCGAAGATATGGACCATGTCATCGAAAAGCTCCGGATAAATATCCGCGATCCGTTTCATGGCTTCTTCGCACCGCTTCTGAAACAGCGGGTATCGCTCCTTTCCGTCTTTCAGCTCCCGAAAAGAGACCCAGTTCCCGGTGACCGGGGTTCCCTTGGTGTACAGAACATAGCTGAGAAACGGCATGGCCACCCACGGATTGATATGAATATCGGCGGAGAGTTTGCCGTTTTGATCCACGCTGAAATCCTTGCCGAGGATTTTCAGCGTCAGCTTATTGCCTGTAAATCGACCGCCGGCGCGTTCTGCCGCCTTGGCCAGGTCGGTTCGAGCGACCTCTTCTTTCAGTTTTTCCAGATATTCGTCCCGGTTGCGGTCTATATCCGGAACATCTCCGGGGGTGTCGGAATAACGATCGATCACCTCCTGATCCAGTTTCGGGCATTGGTCGATCTTTTTGTGACCCTTGAAGACCGCCCCCGCAAAAGCGAGGCAGGTTTTTTCACCACACTCCCGGCAATTGGATTTATCAAGCAACTGGAAAATTTCCATGGCGTTTTTCGGTTGCGCCATAACATCCTCCTGTGTGGGTTTGAGTTTCGCAATATTCACTACAACAATTCAAAATAAAAACAGCACAGAGATTTGTCAACACATCCCGAAAAAGGAAGGATTTCAAGCACCAAAAGGGATGAAAATGAACCCGATTTCACCGGTTTTCAAAACCGGTAGGAATTCCAATCCACGAAAATCGGGTATTCCTTGGGAAACAGCGCCACTCGATCCCCCGGCTGAAGCGTGGTCTTTTTATCGGCGGCCCGGTGATTCACCATCACCAACTGAATGCGATCGGCCGGTATCCCGAGACGCGACAGAAACTCCATCAGCGGTGTGGCGGTTTTCAGATCATAGGTCTTTTCGGCGTCGTTCAGATCCGCGGATGGGTTTCGCAAGGAACCGAACAGATTGACTTGAATGGCGTGAGACATAAAAAATTTCCTTTCTTTTTGGATTGATCATGACCTCAGAATAGTACGCCCCTGCCGAATTTTCATTGATTCAGGTCAAAAATGGATGCCTTTCTCGGATTTGGAACCGGAATCGGTCTGATTTTAATTGATTTTTAAGATCCATGGGATATAGATGACGACAGGTGCTCACCGGAGCGCCCCCGCCGACACACAACCTGTCACTTCATATCCGGAAGGAGGAAACCGCCTATGATCAACGTCATCGCATCCATTCGAATACAACCGGGAAAACGGTTGGAGTTCCTGAAAATTTTTAAAGCCAACGTCCCCAATGTCAGAGAAGAAAAAGGGTGCATCGAGTATTTCCCCGCCGTGGACATCGACGCCGATTTTGTGCCCCAGAGCCTGGATGAAAATTTGGTCACCGTCATTGAAAAATGGCAGAGTCTCGAGGCGCTACGGGATCATATCCATTCCGAGCATATGCTGGCCTACAAGGATCGGGTCAAGGATATGGTCGAAGACATGTCGCTCAAAATTCTTCAGGAAGCATAAAGGAGCGGGCGCCTTTTCAGATCAGGAGGTCGATCTGATCATCACCTCGGCCAGGCAGATGCTCTCCCCGGAACAGCGGGAATCGGTCTTTCACCTGGCCGCCAAAACCGCCCATTCCGACAAGACCCTTCAGGGGTATGTCAAGGATATCGACGAGCGCGAACAGCGCCTCTTGGACAAGCTGGAGAAAGGGCTGGACATTCCGCCCTACGCCAAAGAGAAGGTGATGAAAGAGATTCGGGAGAGTCGGTTGGCCTGAACCTTCTTGCTTGGAAGCGGGAATGGTTTTCGGTGAAAATAATGTCCCTACAGGAATCGATATCCTGTAGGGACAACCTGTCTGTCGTCAGCGCCGGAATAGACTTCCGCGCCGAGCAGCGAGCGGTTTTTTACGGAAGTCCGGAACTCTGGGTAACCTCGCACTGGCCTTCCGGACAAAACAGCTTCAGCCATGTGCCCTTATCTTTTTCGGATGCCGTGCCGGTGGACGGAATGGAGATGTGCCCTTGATCATCTATGCAGGAGGCATCCGGGCAGTAAATCTCGATCCAGAGTCCTTCTTTGCCGGCGGCGTTGGCGGCCGCCTTTTTCTCGGCCGGCAGGGCCGCTACTTCATCCGCACTCAAGACTCGGGCATCCGGAAGAAAAAATTTAAACCGTACATTGTCATTTGCAGCCATGGGTCCTCCTTTTGGGTTGCGCAATAAAATTACTGCATTTTCTCCACTGAATAGGCTTTCTTCTCAATTAACGACTGTTTTTACCAAATCAGAGCCCAGGAAAAAATACAGGTTCTTCTGTATTTTTGAGGGAAGACTTAGGTAAATTCTCATCCGCGCTTTAGATTCAGCGCATGCCTTCACCGACATTCCAATATAAGCAGTTCGCGGGCGGTAATCCAGCGGTTGCTTTTCCCACTGGTAAACGATATGAGTCTCAATCAAAACTTTGCAAATTTTGAAAGGAGGCGGGCGTGAAAACGATCGGGCTGATCGGCGGCATGAGCTGGGAGTCGTCCATCCACTACTACCGCATCATCAATGAACTGGTGCGGGAAAAACGGGGCGGGCTGCACTCGGCCAAAAGCGTCATGTATTCCGTGGATTTTGCGGAGATCGAAGCCATGCAGCGGAAAGGCCGGTGGAAGGCGGCCACAGACCTGATGGTGGATGCGGCCCGCCGGGTGGAGCGCGGCGGCGCCGATTTCATCCTCATCTGCACCAACACCATGCACCGAATGGCCGAGGATGTTCGAAGGGGAATCGGGGTGCCGCTGCTGCACATCGCAGACGCCACCGCCGACCGGATCAAACTGATGGACATTCAAAAGATCGGTCTCCTGGGCACCCGCTTCACCATGGAGGAAGAATTTTACAAGGGGCGGCTCATCGAGCGGCACGGTCTGGATGTGCGGATTCCCTCGACAGCGGGCCGGGAGATTATCCATCGGGTGATCTTCGAGGAGCTGGTGGTGGGTACCATCGATCCGGCCTCCAAGGCCCGGTTTGTCGAAATCATGAACGACCTGATCGAAGGCGGGGCGCAGGGGATCATCCTCGGATGCACCGAAATCGGTCTGCTGGTGAACCAATCGGATGTGCGGGTGCCGGTCTTCGACACCACCGAAATCCATGCCCGGGCGGCGGTGGAATATTCGCTGGGCGAAATCCCGGCTATAGAAACCGAATGAGATCTTCAAACACCTCGGTTCTGGCCCGCGGATGAGACAGAAAGTGGTCGGTGCTCAGCATTCGGAATCGGGCCAGCGGGCAGACCCGCCGGACCTCCGCCTCATAGGCGTTTTCGAACATACCGTCGAAGATTTTCAAAACCGGATCTTCGGTGCTGTAAAGGCAGAGGACCGGGGTTCGGGTCAGGCGAATGTGTTTCAGCGGATCCAGCGCAAAGGCGTCATACAGGGTCTTGAACAACCGGGTCCGCCGCCGCTCCAGCGCCCCGAACCCGCGCCGGCTTTTGGCCACGCCCGGAAAAATGAAGTCGACATACTGACGGAGGGCCTCCATCAGCCGGGGGACCTTCCTTCGGGTTCGCCGAAGATCGCCGTAATAGTCCAGAAAAGACCGGAGCACGGCCCGGGGGCTGAGCCCCAGAATGGCGTTGATGAGGACGATCTTTTGAAACCTCCCTTCCGGGCTGCCGGCCCAGAAGAGCAGGGGAATGGCCGGGTAGCAGGCCCCGATGCCGAAGATCGGCAGGTTTTCCCGGCGGCCGATTCGAACCGCCCGGTCGAGGATGAGGCGGGTGTCCCGAATCGTCCCCTCCAGGGAGAATTTGTCGGTGGACCCCCCGTGACCGGCGTAATTGAAGGAGACCAGGTCATATCCCCGGCGGACCAGACGCCGAAAATGGCGGACCTGCTGGACATAATCCCCCCCGATCAGGGGCGGAACAAACAGAATCCCCCGGGGTTCCGGAACCCGCACCCGCACCCATTCCAAACGGGCGGCGTTTTGAATTTCCCATCGCTTTTCATGAACATACTTCATACCCGGCGGATATAGCCGCAAACGGATAAGGTTTCAAGCCCGATGACAGTGGTAAACGCCCAAACCGACGGCTCCCTGAAAGGAATCTACTTTCAGCTGGCCGGGATCACCATTTTCGCCTTTCAGAACGTGATCATCAAGTGGATCAGCGGGGACTACCCGGTCCACGAGATCGTGTTCGTGCGAAGCCTCGTGGCGGTCGGCCCGCTGCTGCTGCTGGCCCGTTTTCAGGGCGGGCTGGACGCCCTCAGAACCCGCAAGCCTTGGTCCCATCTGGTGCGCTCGGTGATGATGCTGGCAACCTTCACCAGCTTTTTCCTTGCCTTGGCGGTTTTGCCCCTGGGAGAAACGGTGACCCTCTTCTATACCGGCCCCATTTTCATTACGATTCTTTCGGTGCGGTTTCTGAGCGAGCGGGTGGCCCTCGACGGATGGCTGGCGGTGGCGCTCGGGTTCGTGGGGGTGGCGGTCATGCTTCGGCCCGGCGCCGGGGTGTTCGATCCCGCCGCCTTTCTGGTGCTGTTTGCGGCGCTCTGCTATGCGGCGGTGGCGGTGATCACCCGACGCATGGGCGGTACTGAAAACGGTGTGTCCATGGCCTTTTATCCCACCGTGCTCTATCTGGCCTTTACCTTTCTGATCGGACTCGCCGTAGGAGACGGCAGCTTCGACGGCGGAGACCACGGCAGCCTGCGATTCATGTTCCGAGCCTGGAAATTTCCATCGGGATTCGATTTTTTGTTGATGGTCGTGCTGGGATTCATCGGGGCTTACGGGTTCTATTTTCTCTCCCAGGCCTACCGGCTGACCCGGCCCTCGATCATCGCCCCTTTCGAGTACATTGCCGTGCCTCTGGGGGCGCTGATGGGGTATCTTTTCTGGGAGGATGTTCCCGGAGCCGGGGTTTTGCCGGGCATGATGCTTATTGTGGGGAGCGGAGTGTATGTGCTTGTTCGGGGGCGTGGAGCATGTACCGTGAAATCTCCGCCGCGGTTTGAATCAGCCGCCGGAGCTTCTCCTGAAAATTCCGATCAAGCAGATTCAAACCGCCGGAGAGACTGAGAGAAAGCATCAGAACCAGAATCTCAGTTCAAACTGGTGCATGTTCAAACTCGAGTTCTTGTCAAAGATATTGCCGTTGGATTTGTGGTGAAACCGGTATCCGACCGATAGAGAAGGATGCACAAAAACGGTCGCACCGGTCTGGAAGTGAAAAAAGAGGGGTCCGCCCAAATCATACTCTCCATATTTATGGTCGTCATAAAAGCCGAATCCCCCGCCCATGTTCAAGGCGATCCACCGCTTGGGGCACAGGAGAAAGAGGTCGGGGCCGACGGCGATCGTTCCCCCGGTTTCTCCTTCACCGTTCAGGACGCTCAGGGTCAGATCCGCCAGGGATTCGATGCGCCACCCCGACTCCCATTCATATGCCCAGGGCAAGGGGAGGGTGCCGAAAAGATCGTATTGTTGAAAGGTCTCATCCATCCGATCGGTATTGAAAGCGGCCCGGGTCCCTAAAGTGAAACCCGATATTCCTTGTCCGAATACGGCGGCTGAATGCGTAGACAGGAACAATAGAAGGATAACAATCGCGGTCAGATTCTTTTTCCACATGTGAGGATCGACTCCTGAATTTTAAATTCGATTTCTGTTCGGACCGGAATCAAGAAAACAGGCCGACCATGTTTCAGCCATTTTTCAGGCGAAAAAGCAACCCAAAAATAGTGGATTTTCACGACGGGAAAAATCAGGTGAAAGGGGTATTTTCGGCTTGAGAGTCCATTATTCAGCAAATCGGATCTGGCGTGCTGTGCATGATGAATGAATCGACTAGAAGATGTCAGAGGTGCATCAAAGGTTTTTCAATCAAAAAATTAAATATTTACGCTTCACCCGTTGCAATTATGGTATTCTTATCTTATAGTAAAAGCTGATATGAGTACTGAATTTTTTTTATGAACCCCGGCTTTTTACAGGCCGCCAGGATGAAAGGAAAACCATGAAAGAGTTTGAAATCTTTGTAAAATCTTTAAGCGACGGCCTCAAAGCCTTTGCCAAAGGAGTCGAAACGGTTGCGGGGCAGTTGGATGATTTTGTGCAGTCTCAGCAAACAGATGAAGAAGAGAAGAAGGATAAACCGGAAGAAGAGACCCCGGTGACCCCATTGGAAAAGAAGACCGGGTCAAAAGAACCCGAAACGGTTTCTCCCGAACCGGTTGCCCCGAAACCCTCCCCATACGAAGAACCGGAAGACACCCAGACGCTGTCGGCGACCGAAACCATTTTACAGCGCATACTTCGCGCCAGAAACGGCGTGGATATCGAAACCCTGGTCGAAGAAACCGGCTATGACCGAAGAAAAATTTATAATATTATTTATCGCTTGAAAAAACGTAATCAGGTGAAGAACAAATCCAAAGGCGTGTATATCAAAGCCTGACCCGCTTCCATATGTGAAGTCCGATAGGATTGCCCTGTATGACCCATCCATGGGTCATTTTGACCTTTTTTCTGTTTTTTACCGGTGGTGCCGGACAGGCTCAAAGTTTTATCTTTTAAATTCCAGCGGAACCAATGCCGCCTCAATCAGCCTCCGATGTTCCGGTACCCATTCATTAAAACAGTTGTTGTCTGAAATTTTTTTTAGACCGCTCCCTCTTCCTTGAATTTTTCCTTTCATACATTTGTCCCACCTCCCGGTATATTTTAATGTTTATCTAAAAACGATTATTATCTTGAAATTCGTGCCGGTTACAGGAGTTTCATCTAATTTTTGCGGCCCTGTTGGAAAAAGAATTTTGAAATATATTCGGGGATTGGCACGCCGCTTGCTGCATTAAGACCCATTTCACCCATACGCGGGGCGCGGATGGTCCCGCCTGGGTGTACTCTATCGAATGCGAATGTTCATTCAGAAAGGAATTTTACGATGCCATCCTCATTTCTTAGTCTTTTTCCCGGAGTTCTCGGCAATCTGGAGGCCCTCAAGTTTTCCCTTCGGACCGGGGTGCAAATGACTGAAACCGGAATGGATTCTTTTTCTACCGCTCTGGACATGACCCGGCAGTTCAACGCGCTGGCGATGAACGTGTTTCTGCCGTTCACGCGCCTGCCCCTGCCGGTGCCGACGGCGGATTTGGATAAATTGAGAGAAGTTGCTCAGGAGTGCAGCGAGGATGTCTTGAAGACGTCCACCCGAACCCTTCTGGACCCCCTTCGGCTCTTTCATCGAGAACGCTGCGGAGAACTGGAATTCATCAAATTTCTGACCGAAGATCCGCCGGATCAGGATTGGACGGAAGAATACGACACCGCGCACGTGATACTCGATCTGCCCAGCATGAGAGTGGTGGATATTACGCGCAAAAAGGACCATGCCATTCAGAATTACACGGTGGTGTTCGCGCCTCGGGCCGGCCACCATTCCAACATCGCCGAGCGGGTGGCCCTGTTTCTGAGAGATCAGGGCCTGACCCGGGTGGCGGTGGTGGAACAAAAATGCGCCGAAGCGGTGCCTCTGGCGGTGGGGGATCGGCGCCATTTCGAAGGTTTTCCGGGGCAGGTGGCCCAGTATCGGGAGGTCCTGCTTCATCTGAAAAACCGGACCGGTTTTCCCGCCCATGCCATTGCGGTATGTCAACCGGGTCCGCTTCTGATCAGCACCTTGATTCTCAATCCGGAGTTGGCCAAATCCTTCGGCTCGGCCGGCTCCCCGATGCATACCGAGGCGGAAACCGGGTTCTTCACCGAGTTTTCCCGTGCGGTGGGTGAGCCCTTTATCGATTTTCTGGTGGACGCCTTCGGATTTACCGTTCCCGATGACCGCCCCGGTGCGGGCCGCAAGGTCTATGACGGTCGCATGCACCTGCTGGGATTTTACCTGATGGGGATGGATCAGCATGTGCGTAATTTTAAAAAGCTGCTGACGGACCTCAAGGAAGGCGATGAGGCCTCGGCCAAGCGCCAGCAGGCATTTTATCAATGGTACAACTATGTGCACCACTTTCCCGCCGGGTTTATTCGGGACACCTATAAACGGGTCTTCGTCCGAAACGATCTGATTCGCGGCGGGCTTCGCATCGGAGATCGGCAGGTCGATATCGCCGATTTTCCCGAATCGGTTCCGGTATGGGCGCTGGGCGGCACCAAGGATGATATCGCGCCGGCCGGTCAGGCCACCGGCCATCTGGATATGATTTCTAAGGTGCCCGAGGAAAAGAAGCTGAAGATCATTTGCGAGGCGGGCCACATGGGATTGTTTCGTTCTCGAAAAATCCTGAGTCGGTATTACACCCGCATCGCCGAATTTTTGCTGGCACACAGTGATCCGGTGGTGGACCCCGATAGAATCGATAAGAACATTGAGCTTTTAAATTAAAATTCCCAAGCGGTTCGGCGCGGGGGTGGCCTCGCCGGACCGCTATGCGGTTGATGCATTGCACAAAAATATAGCCGTAAATCTTTAAATGAACCTCCTTCAATCTTCGAAACCGCACGGAAATATTTGGTATAATTTCTATTATAATATTTCCAATCTTTTCCCTTCAAATATTGCACTGCAACAAAAAAGCTTGACAATACCGGTCCCTTCTCCTATTCTGAGGGCACGCTTGGAAAACAAGAGCGGATTTCAACCTCAAAGAAGAAAGTGATCCCCATGTATTCAACGCAGATCAGCAGACAGCTACTCACGGCTCAAAAAGATGCCTTTGACGATTTCTTCAGTTCCATGGTGGCGATGCATGAATTTGCTGAGAAAATGACCCGGGTTTTCTACGAACAGGTGATCTGGTTTCCCGAAGAGACGATGCGCCTGTATGACCAGTGGACCCGTTCCTGCAAAACCGGGCGGGACCAGATGAAAATGACCCTCGACCGGAATATGAATCGGGTAATGGAAACTCTCTGAAAACCCTCTCTCCGCCCGTTTTTCCCTCCTGTTAAAGAGGACATCCGTGATCCCGCTTGAAAATGGCCGCCCGGATTTTCACCGGGCGGCCTTCATTTCTGAACATTCTTGCTATTTTTCTCCGACCCGTTTATAGTATCCTTCAGCTCGCCTTGCGGATAATCCACGCGCTTTGCCTCGGCCTCTCTTCACCCCTCGATCCGGCGAGCCAACGATATCATATCCGATCTGACGGCGCCTCGCTGGAAAGCATCGGTTTTTTCGATCTGTACGGATATGCATCAGAAAGGGAAGCGTCCGCGCTGATCCTTTTCATCTCTCACCCCTTCCGGAGAGAGGCGCATCATGTCCGAAAAGGAACGGATCTTTCTGACCCGGGAAGAAGCCCTGTCGGCGATTCTAACCGATCTTCGCCAGTACCGCCCCCAGAAAGGGCTGTTTATGAACCTGTGTGCCGATGTCTTCGGCCGGGACACGCTGGTGGTCGATGACCATCGCAGGGAGGGTCTATGGATGTCCTCCTCCCGGTCCCGGTCCATGCGGTATGTGAGCATCCTTGATCTGAGAGAGCGGCTCTGCCGGGAAATCGAACATGCCCGGCCGTCTTCGGAATCGCTGGCGAATCTGTGCGGTCGTGTGTTCGATACCGCCGCGTTCTCCGGCGGTAAAAACGGCAACGGAGCCCGAAAAACAGGGGTCTGGCTGGAAACCGGAATGGAGACCTTTGCCTGCCGCCAATGCGGGCGCTGTTGCCGAAAGCTCGATTACCGCCGGGAGCTCTCATTTGAAGATTATGAGGTATGGAAACGGCTGGGTCGCACCGATATTCTGGAGCGGGTGAAGGTCTATCGGCGAAACGGCAGCATCACCGCTTTCGGGATCTGGTCGGAGCCGGGTACGGACCGGTTTTCAGACCTCTGCCCCTGGCTTCGGGAATTGCCGAAAAAAGAACGATGGATCTGCGGGATTCATGAGGTCAAGCCCGAGATCTGCCGCCAGTATCCGGGCAGCCGCAAGCACGGAAAAATGACCGGTTGCCCGGGGTTTGGGGAATCACCGCTTCGAACCGGTTGAACACAGACATCCGTTTTTATCCAGTACGTTTCGAATCAGGGCCGCCAGTTCCGATTGCACCACCGGTTTCATGATAAACCCGCCGATGCCCAGGGATGCGGCTTTTTCCGGGGATATCTGTTCGCTGAACCCGGTGCACAGGATGACCGGCAGGTTCGGACGGCGGTTCATCATCTCCACGGCCAGCCGATCCCCCGTCATGCCGGGCATGGTCATATCGGTGATCACCAGATCGAATTTTTCGGGGTCGGCCTGAAACGCCGCCAGGGCTTCGATGCTGCCGGTTCGAATCGTAACCTCATACCCGAGCCGCTCCAGCATCTGTTTTTCCATTCGGGCGATGGTGGCTTCATCGTCCACCAGCAGGATATGCTCCGTCCCCTTGGGCAGGGGCGCGGTATTTACCTCGCGCTTTCCTCCTGGGATCGCCGCCGCCCGGGGAATCCAAACCTCAAAAACGCTGCCTCGGTCGGGCGCGCTGTGGACGGAGATATGGCCCCTATAGTTCTTTATGATACCATGCACTACCGATAAGCCGAGCCCGGTGCCCTTGTCCTTTTCTTTGGTGGAAAAATAGGGGTCGAAGATCTTTTCCCGGGTGGCGGGGTCCATCCCGATGCCGGTGTCTTCTACAGACAACCGAACATAGGGGCCGGCCGCTTGTTTCGAATCGGGACGGTCCGGGGTGAATTCGGCTTCATTCAGGCGAATGGTCAACAGCCCGCCGTTTTCCATGGCATGGTAGGCATTGGTGATCAGGTTCATGATCACCTGGTGGATGTGGGTGGGGTCGGCCATGACCATGCCGCAGTCGGGATCGATTTTCTGTCGAATGTCGATGGTGGCGGGCAGGGTGGAACGGTTGGTGAATCGCCGAATCTGGTCCGGACCCGGAAACCGCTTGGCATCCATATGCTCAATCGGAGGCTCCAGCTCCGGATAAGCCTCCTGCAATCGGGTGCGGATGCCGGCGATTTCGTTGTCGGACCAGACATATCCCTGGTGGTAGGAGTTGAGAATGAGAATGGTGGGCATTCCCTTTTCGGCGGAAGCCGACGGAGGCCACAGAAGCAGAACCCATACCATACCCGGCAAAAGGGTCTTGAAGAAAAAAGCCCTGGAACATGCCTGGAGAAAGCGTTTTATCATGGTCAAATCGGATGGGCGGGATCTCAAGACAAATATTTCTGAAGGGCCTCCTTGAGTTCATTGACTGATTCAATAGCCGGCAGATCCGAACTTTCCCGAATCAGCCATCTCTGCAAAGCGTTCCACTCTTCTTTGGACAATCCTTTTTCCGCTTGGGTGAAGGTGTCGAGGGCCTTGATCATGGTGTTGATCTGTTTCTTGTCTGCCGAATTCATACTGTCTCCTCCTGCTGCATCATGTCTGGTCAATCAGTTATCGTAAGTTCTCTTTTAAACATAGGGCGGAATGGCGGGTTTGTAAACCAGAACGGATGTGTCGTTTTGTTTGAAACTATGAGGTGTCGACCTTCCCGAACCGTTCGGCAAAATTGTCGAAATCGGCTTCGGTAAGCAAGGCTGCAAACCGTTCGCCATGACGGCTTCGTTCCCGGTAAAAATCGATGCAGGCCTTGACGATCGCCAGGACTTCGTCGGCCTCGAAGATGCCGGGAAGTTCCCGCGCAAGCCGGGGGTGTCTGCCGAGTTTGCCGCCGAGGAGCACCCGCCATCCGGTGCGGCCGGTCGCCAGAGTGCCGGAAGGGCACTCGGTCGCGCACTGACCGCAGTCGACGCAGGCATCTCGATTCAGAACCGGTTTTTCGGCGGCGGGGTCCAGCGATATCGCCTTTTCTTTGCAGGCCGCTACGCAGGATTCGCAGAGGGTGCAGGGTTCGTCGGTGATCGCCGGCACGGCGGCGCCGATGATCCCCACATCCTTGATCTGAGGCCGGGAGCAGGCGTTGGGGCAGTCGGCCAGGGTTACCGAGAATTCATGATGGAATTTGAGCGGCCCCGCCACACGCGATTTCAAAAGGCCGAGCAGGTCTTCCTGTTGAAGCAGGGCTTCCAGATTCAGAAACAGTTCCTCGCTGTCCACGGCCCGATGGGGGCATCCGCCGCTCCCGAAACAGGCCTCGATGCGGTAGCCTTTGATCTCTTTTTCCATATTGTTGAGATACCGTGCCTGGGTCGCCTTGACCTCGGCTAATGAGACGATCGGTTTTCCCTCCGCCCGGGCCTCTTTTTCCACCCGCCCACGGACCCGTTTCCTCACGAAAAAGGGTACTTTTTTTACGGCCGCTTCGGCCTTCGGTGTCCACTTCATTTTTCTTCCTTCGTGCCTCTATTTCGTCTTGCCTCCGACCAGCTTCCAGCCCAGCATGCCCCAGGTGAGGTTGTAGACGGTGTCGATCCCCCGTTTCTTGAGTCGGTAGGCGACGACGGGGGATCGATGGCCGGTCATGCAGATGACCACCACCGATTTTTCGGGATCGGCGGACCGGAAAGCGTCCGGATCGGTCACCAACTCCGGGCGATGGGCGACGCCGTCGATATGAAACAGATTGTATTCGGGTTCGGTCCGGACATCGAGGATGACGGCTTCTTGTTTCATACGCTCCAGATTCCCCTTGAGCTGCCAGGGGAAGAGGGGCTTCACCCCCATCCAGTACCAGAACACCTCCCAGCCCAGGATGATCACCAGGAGTACGATGACAATGCTCAAGAAATTCATGGGCCGCCCCCTTTCTTGGTATCTTCTGTCCACAAAACCGTCCGAACCCCTTCTGTCGGTGCTCACGCCGGTCTTCGCCATCGGGTGTCAAACCCCATTTCCGCCAGCATGGCGATCCCCCGGTCCAGATTCAGGCCGACGGTTCCCACGCTGTGGGAGTCGTCTCCCGGAACCACCGGGATCGACATCTCCAGTGCCAGCTGCAGAATCGAACGGGAGATGTAGGGTTCAACCGCGCCTTTCATGAGGGACCGGACATTGAAATCGAGGATCAGATCCCGCTCTCGGATCAGGGTCAGATTCCGCTCGATCCGTTCCAGAATCGCCGCTTTTTCCAGACGGGTGCGGTAATCCGGATCGAAGATGCGGATCAGGTCGAAATGGGCCACCACCGCCGGCGAGAGGGCCTCGACCATTTCATATTGAAGGTCGAAGTAGCGGCAATAGAGCGCATCCAGTCCGCCCGCCTGCTCGGCCGCCCGGTAATACTGAGCCGGGTCCATGTCGAAGGGGATGTCATCCACATGATGGACCGATCCGAGGAGGTAGTCGGGTCGATAGATTTCCCGAAGATCCTGAACAAAAGCCAGCGACCCCGAATAGGTCTCCGTCTCAAACGCCGCATAGAGGGTGATGTCGAAGGCGTATTTTTTCTGAAGTCGCCGGCATTCATCCATGTACTGTCCAAACCGGTCGTACATGGTTTGGGCGGTCAGCCCGGCCTCGATTTCATCCGGATACCGGAAGCGGTCATTGACCGGCGGCATATGTTCCGTGATGCCCACCCATTCAAATCCCTTGCGGATGTATTGCTTGAGAATTTCCTCCAGGTCGTCTTCGGCATGATTGCAGTAAGCACGGCTGTGACCGCCGTGGACGGATACCCGGGTGGGCGGGGCCGCTGAATGCGTCTTCATGGGCATTTCCCTATGCACTGGTGATGGTTGTGGGTGTTCACGCATTTTGAATCGGGTTGCGGCGCGAATGGTTTATCGCTATCATATTCCGGAATTCAAGAAAAGGAAAAGCCGCATCGGATCATAACCGGCGGCCTTCGCCAGACAACCCATAGAGGTGATTATGAAAGGAATAAAGATCGAATACGACGCTGTGGACCCCTACACCACCAAGGACGGGTCCATCATTCGGGAACTCATCCACCCGGATCTTCAAGGAAACAAAAAACAGAGCCTTGCCGAGGCGACCATTCCGCCGGATTTTATTACCGAACTCCATCGGCACGTCAAATCCGAAGAGATTTACCACATTCTCAGCGGCACCGGCCGCATGGTACTGGAGATGGAGCAGTTTGAGGTAGGCCCCGGCGACAGCATTCTCATCCCCCCCGGCACACCGCATCAGATTCAAAACAACGGGACGGCGCCGCTCAAGATTCTCTGCTGTTGCGCACCGGCCTATACCCACGCGGATACCGAATTGATGACCTCTGTACAGGGGTAGCGCCGACAGGAAATCAAGCAGCTCCCCTTCCGAGGAAGCGGCGGTCGGTTTTGATGAATGCCTTGTTTTTGGCCGTTCTTTTTCTATTCGATCAAGGTTCGTCCGTTTCCCGGTTTTCCACTTGCCCTTCGAGTTTCCGGTAGAGGGTCCTTCGGCCGATGCCCAGGATGGCCGCGGCCCGGCGTTTGTTTCCTCCCGATGCCGCCAGCACATGGCGAATGTATCGCCGTTCCATTTCGGCCAGGGGTTGGAGATTTTCCTCGGGCCTTGTCAGGCCCTGAATATCGGTTGTGGACGTTTGGGCCTCCCCCGCATGTTGTCGGATTCTGGCCGGCAGATGTTCCTCGCGGATCCAGCCGCCCCCGGCAAACGTCACGGCCCGCTCCACCGCGTTGCTGAGTTCGCGGACATTGCCCGGAAAGGGGTACCGGACGATCATCTCCAGCGCATTGCTGGAAAACCCTTTGACGTTTTTGTCGAGCGCCAGGGCAAACTGCTGCAGAAACCGGGCGGCGAGAAACTCGACGTCCTCGCCCCGGTCCCGGAGCGGCGGCACTCGAAGGGTGAACGTCTCCAGGCGGAAGAACAGGTCTTCCCGGAAATGGTCCTGGCGGATTTCCGCCTCGATATCCCGGTGGGTTGCCGCCAGCACCCGCACGTCCACCTCCTGTTCCGTGTTTTCCCCCACCCGCCTGAGTTTTCCATCCTGGAGGACGCGCAGGAGTTTGGCCTGGAGGAAAAGCGGCATTTCCGAAACCTCGTCCAGCAGCAGGGAGCCGCCCGCGGCCTCGGCAAACAGCCCCCGGCGGCTCTGGCCGGCGCCGGTGAAGGCCCCCGCCGCATGGCCGAAAAACTCGCTTTCCATCAGGTTTTCCGGTATTCCCGCGCAATTGACGGGCAAGAACGGCCCATTGGCCCGGGCGCTTTCCTGGTGGACCGCCCGGGCTACCAGCTCTTTGCCCGATCCGCTTTCCCCGAGAATCAGAACCGGTCCCTGAGCCCTGGCCACCTGTCGAATCTGATCGAAAAGCAGGCGCATGGACATGCTTTTGCCGAACATGCCGTGGAAACTTTCCGAAGACAGCAGTCCCCGCATCCGGTCGACCATCTCCCTGAGCCGCTTCCGTTCCAGGACGCGCTTTACCGACAGCATGAAATGCTCCAGATCCAGAGGTTTGGTCAGGAAGTCGTCGGCGCCCGCCTTCAGGGCTTCCACAGCCTTTGGAATGGTTCCGAAGGCCGTGAAGATGATAAACCCCGGAGGAGAATCGGGAACCTTGTGGAGAACGCTTTTGAGAAAGGTCAGGCCGTCCATCCCCGGCAGCTTCAGATCGCTCACGATCAGGTCGGGCCATTTTTGTTCCATTGCCCGGGCGGCTTTCTCGGCCGTGGGGGCCCAGTACGCCTTCAGTCCGGCGTCCTGCACTTCTTCGAGCAGCAGGGTTCCGAGGGCTTTGTCGTCTTCGACGATGCAGATCAATCCGTTGTTGAGCCTGTCATCTCCGGTCATGTTTCATCCTTTCATCCAATGACGGTTCGTCCATCGCCTGGTGATGGACATGGAGCCGAAAAGAGGCGCCTCCCATATCGCTGTCCCCCACCTCGATGGCGCCGTCGTGTTCTTCCGCGACCGTGTGCGCCACAGCCAACCCCAAGCCGGTGCCTTCCCCCACGGATTTGGTGGTGAAAAACGGTTCGATGATTTTCGACCGGATATCTTTCGGCACGCCGGGGCCGTCGTCGTCCACGCAGAAAACGACCCCCTGCCAGGCCGGTTCCCAGGAACAGCGAACGGTGCCGGAAGGCCGGCACTGCACGGCGTTTCGCAGCAGATTGATCAGGGCCTGCTGGATTCTCAAGGGGTCCAGCGCGATGGGCGGAAGGTTTCCAGGACCCTCGAGCCGAATGCGGGTCCCCCTCTCCCTGGCGTCCTCTTCAACGGTGGAAACGGCCGATTCCGCCAGAAGGGCCGGGTCGCACAGGGAACAGCGAAGGGGACTGCTGCGGCTGAAATCGAGCAGTTGCTTGATGATGCGCTCCATCCGGCTCACTTCTTCCCGAATGGCCGCAAGCGCCTGCCGCTGACCCTCCGGAAGGTCTTCTCTGCGAAGGGCGCGCTGGGCCCTGCCGTTGATGACGCTCAACGGCGTGCCCAATTCGTGGGCGGTCCCCGCGGCAAGCCGGCCGAGGGAGGCCAGTTTTTCCGCCTGACGGAGCGCTTTTTCCAGCTTGTCCTGGTTTCGACGCTGTTCCATCAGGGTCTGTTCGGCCTCTTCAATGCTGTTGAGCATGTGGTTGAAGGTCGCCCCGAGTTGGACAATCTCCCGCGGTCCCCGATGATTGAACCGGTGGCGGCGATCTCCCCGGGCGATGCGTTTCATGCTTGTCGTCAATCGCCCCAGGTGCATCCCCAGGGCGCGATGATGGCCGTACAGGACCACGGTGGAAAGAATCATCAGCAGCGCGCCCAGACTCAAGCGCCTTTGATCCATAGCGCCTGGAGATGTTCGCTGAATTCGCTTTCTTTCCGGGTGAGGTGCAGCAACCCGTTGATGCGCCCGCCGGTATCCGTGAGGGGCGCGAAATAAGAATAGACCCGCCGGTCCGCGATCCGACCGTATTCCCCCCTGCTTTCGCCGTCCGCGGCCGGCTCGGTCAGCCGGTCCCGTTCGGGTTCCGGGTCGGCCAGCCCCAGGGTGAAGAGTTCCTCGCCGTTTTTATCATAGACATAGGCGCTGTAGACCCTGCCGATGGTGAAAACGGACTCGAGGGCTTGGCGCATGCTGCCCATCCGGTCTTTTTCAAGGGCATAGCTCAAGGGAAGCTGCACGGCCCGGGCAAGAAGTTCCAGGTCTTTCTGCATTTGTTTTTCCACCTGTTTTTCGATGGAGCTGAGCGACAGATATCCGAAAATCCCCAGAGCGGTGATCAGGGGCGCCGCCACATAAACGATCAGGGCCACCCGAAAACTGACGGATGCCGGAAAAAGGCTGAAGCGTTTCATAATTCCTCCGTATGACACAGACAAATTAGCACATGTGTCGTTTAGACACAATAAATACGGGCTTGCCAAACCCCGTCTCCAAATTGCGTATTGCTAATATATCAAATAATTTCAGTAACATAAAAAGATATATATTTTCCAATGTATCTTATGGCACGGGATATGCGTTTAAGTCAGGGCAAGTGTGCGGGCCGTTTAAACCGAAAGGCCCGTCTTTGTAATCTACTTCTTATATTCAAGAAACAGAAAGGAGAACACGAATGTTCACAAAACACCAACTTATATCCATGGCTGCGGCGATGTCTTTGGTTTGCTTTATGGCTTTCCCTGCAATGGGCCAGCAGGATTATCAGCAGGGCCAGCAGGGCCAGCAGGATTATCAGCAGGGCCAGCAGGGCCAGCAGGGTTATCAGCAGGGCCAACAGGGCCAGCAGGGCCAGCAGGGCGAGATCGGCTCTCAGCCGCAGATCGACGAGGAGACCCTGGAAAAGACCGCTGAGGCCTACACGGATATCCTCGCGATCCATGAAAACTTTCAGCGCTCCCTGCAACAGACGGAGGACCCCGACGAAAGGCAGGAAATGCAGGCTGCCGCAAATGAAAAGATGGTCGAGGCGATTAATGAGTCCGGACTCGAAGTTGAAGAATACAACAGCAACATGCAGACCATCCGAACAGACCAGCGAATGGGTGAGAAGTTCATGTCAAAAGTTCAAAGCATGCAGTAGAACCGGCGCATGGAATAGAACAGGA
>JBKHDE010000065.1:0-21373 GCA_046541495.1 Desulfococcaceae bacterium | reverse complement strand
GAGCAGCTCAGAAAACAGCCTCCGGATGTGATGGTGCTGGACCTGCGCATGCCCGGCGTGGACGGAATGGATGTGCTGCGCCGGGTCAAAAAGGAGCATCCCCATGTTCAGGTCATCATGCTCACCGGCCAGGGTTCGGAGAAAGACGAACGGGAGGCAAGGCGTCTGGGGGCTTTTGATTATCTGGAAAAACCGGTCAATATTGACACCCTGGTTTCCCGAATCCTTTCACACGTCCTGCTTGTGGTGGGAAATGAGGAGCGGTTCTCCGATCGTCTCATCGATTACGCCCTGGAGATGGCCGAGCGGATGTCTTTCCGGCTCGTGGCAGTAAGCCCGGCGCCGTTTCCGGAGTCCATATTGGACCAGGATCCCGTCCCCGCGCGGGTCAGCGAGTTTGAGCAACACGCCCGGGAAAATGCGGAAATTTTTGCCGGGGCGGCTGAAGAAAAAGGGATTCCCTTTGAACACGTGATCCGCTACGGACAGTCCGATGCCGTAGCCGAGCAGGTGGCAAAGGAGTACGGCAATGTCGAATTTGTGGTGTCGGAGCCCTCGGATCAGCAGGCGGCGGACCAGATCCCGTGCAGTCCCGGAAAGATTTGTGTCTACACCATGGCCTGAAATCACCCGTCCGACGCGGAAAAACGGTACACAACCCAGAGGAACGCAAAGGAGTAACCATGGAGTTTCATTTTATCAGAGGAGTGGTGCTGGTCCTGTTTGCAGCCGTGCTTTGTTTCATCTTTCGGCACGAGAACAAAAGGGAATAGCCCGCCTACCGGCTCAACCAGATAAAGAAAGGATCGGTTTTCAATGACGCCCGAAATGCTGCTGACGATGATTGTTTTGGTATTTGTGATTGTCCTTTTTGTTTTTGAATGGGTCCGGGTGGATGTGGTTGGTATTCTTATGATGGTCCTGCTGCCGCTTCTCGGCCTGATCTCTCCCGGAGATGCCTTTGTGGGGCTGAGCAGTAACGCGGTGGTATCCATTATTGCCGTGATCATCATGGGCGCCGGCCTGGACAAGACCGGGGTAATGAATCAGGTGGCCGGCCCGATCATAAAGATCGCCGGCAAAAGCGAAAGCCGCATTATTACATTTATCGGCGGAACGGTTGGACTGATTTCGGCCCTGATGCAGAACATCGGGGCTGCCGCCCTGTTTCTGCCGGCAGCCCAGCGGATTGCAAAGCGCATCGGCATTCCGGTTTCCCGCATTCTGATGCCGATGGGATTTTGTGCCATTGTCGGCGGCACTCTGACCCTGGTGGGGGCCAGCCCCACCATTTTGCTGAACGACCTGATGACCATCGGCGGAGAAAGGCTGGAGCCCTTTGGCCTGTTTACCCAGACCCCCATTGGTATCTGTCTGCTAGTCTCCGTCATCCTCTATTTCATCGTTTTTGGTCGGTTTATCCTGCCGGCCAGCAAGGGCGAAAGCGACGAAGGGGTCACCAACGCCCTGATGCAGGCTTACCGTGCCTTTGAAACCATTTATGAGATCCGTATTCCGGAAGATGCCAAAACCACAGGCACCCTGGCCGATCTCGGCATGCAGAGCCGGTACCTGGTCACGGCCGTGGCCGTGTGGCACGCCGCAAAAAAAGACAAGAATTTCGTGCCCAGAAGTTCCGAGGAACTCCGGCCCGGAGATGATCTGGCGGTTGTAGGCCGGCGCAAGAACGTCATTAAAATGGCCGACGAGATGGGCTGGGAAGTAAAGGACTCGCTGGATTCTTTCGCCGAAGCCCTTTCCAGAACCAGTGCGGGTATGGCTGAAACCATTGTTTCACCCAGATCCGAGCTCATCGGCCAGACCATGAGCGAAGCGGATTTCAAAACCCTCTACGGGGTTACCCCTCTGGCCCTTTTCAAGGGCAACCGGATTTACTATTCCGGTTTGGCCCATATGAGGCTCAACATGGGCGATACGCTTTTGCTGTTTGGCCCCTGGGATCGCTTTCACATTCTGAAAAATCACCCCCAGCCCAGATCCTTGACCTTTTCCACCCCCCTTGAAGGAGAGATCCTTCGGCCGGAAAAAGCCAAGCTGGCCCTGTTCTGGCTCGGGGTGGCCCTGCTGCAGGTGATTTTTTTGGAAATGCAGCTTTCGGTGGCCCTGATGTCCGGGGCCCTGGGCATGATTATTACCGGGGTCTTAAAAGTGGATGAGGCCTACACGGCCGTGGACTGGATGACCGTGTTTCTGCTGGCGGGCCTGATTCCTCTGGGCATGGCCTTTGAGCAGACCGGCACGGCCGCCTATATCGCCGAGAGTGTGCTCGGTGTGATCGGTGAGCCCGCACCCATTGTGCTTCTGGCGGTAATCGGCCTGATGACCTCGTTTTTCACCCTGGTCATTTCCAATGTCGGGGCAACAGTGCTGCTGGTGCCCCTGTGCATGAACATGGCCCTGATGGCCGGGGGTGATCCGCGGATGGCAGCCCTGGTTGTCGGGCTGTCGGCTTCCAATACCTTTGTGCTGCCCACCCACCAGGTCAATGCCCTGATCATGCGGCCGGGCAGTTATCGCACGGTGGATTACGCCAGGGCCGGGGCCGGCATGACGGTTCTGTTTCTTGTCGTGGAGCTTGCGGTGCTTTATTTCTTCTACGGTGTCTAAGCCCCTGTCAACATTGAAACAAAAAACCCGGCCCTGACAGATGTCAGGCCGGGTTTTTTTGTGTATGTCGGCCGGCTGTGTGCGTGGTCGACTTCATTCCTTCGATTTCCGATTCCACAGTGGTATGCCCGGTGAGCATAACGACCTCGGCCAGGGGGGGCGATGCGGCTTGATGCGTTTGACCCGGGCAAAGCGCTCGGTTTCCAACATTTCTGTGAACCTTTATCATAGTCCATCAGAATCATCAGACGCATCCGGGTTCAGACTTGATGGCTATTTTTGCGCCTACCTCCCATTTTTCGTTGTCTGAACCGCAGATAATCTTGATGGAAATGATGACGCAGATGGGGGGATATCTTGGGTATCTGCGGTACTAATGTTCGTTGAAGTTCATGGCGTAGAGCAGAGCACTCCGAATATCTTCTTCAGTTAATTCGGGATAACCCGCCATCAGAGTTTGCCAGGTGTCACCCTCCGCAAGGCACTCCAGGATGATGGATACCGGGATTCTTGTACCTTTAATTACCGGTTTTCCATTGCACACTTTTGGATTGATTTCTATGTGTCGCATTGTTTTTCCTCTTGAAACTGTCCAACGGCAGAACTTTAAAATCGAGTTCTTTTTCCGATGGCCGATTTCTCAGCCTGGATCTCTACGATCAGTGGAAAACCATGGAAGAGAAGAACGGCAAATGGCGGTTCACCTCGCCCACCCATACCGTGCGGGCCTTTGCACGGGCCCTGGATGAACTGGAGGAAGAAGGAGGCGTGGTCGTGCGGTATGGTCGGTACTTGGAGAACCATCGGACACTGGTGGAGGGGATGCGCCGGCTTCGGTTTCGCCCTCTGCTGCCGGGCCGGTACCAGTCCTCGATCATCACCGCATTTGTGAATCCGACACACCCCGATTATGCGTTCAAGAAGTTCTACGATTCCCTCAAGGAACAGGGATTTGTCATCTATCCGGGCAAGGTGACGGCCCTGGATACCTTCCGCATCGGCCATATCGGCGCCGTGGGTCCGGAGGGGAGGACATGCGGGCGCTCATCCAAGCGTCAGTTTCCCCTCCTTGTTGCCGCAGTAGAGGTATTTGAAGCCGTCCCGAATCAGCACATTCCGTTTATTGAAGGGC
Organism: Desulfococcaceae bacterium; assembly: GCA_046541495.1. GTDB lineage: Bacteria > Desulfobacterota > Desulfobacteria > Desulfobacterales > Desulfococcaceae > JAABSQ01. Next base: position 17,613 of record JBKHDE010000065.1, on the reverse strand, counting down.
GCCTTGGACCGGTACAGGGTGCGAATCAGCTTCATCAGCTTCATCACCGCCGGGATCTTGAAGATCATACCTTCGCCGGTGACCACCGTCTTTTCCGAATAGGCGAGTACCCGGACCTTTCCCTTGGCCACCAGGCACGGACCGGCATTCTTGTGGATAGCGCTCATCGCCCGACGGGCTGTTTCGTCGGGCGATGAAGAGCAAAAAATCAATGAGCCCCGCTGTCCGATCCAAACAGAATCGGCCGGTCTCGCTCCGCACCCTGGGCGGCCCAGTCCTCGGGGATAAACTTCCAGTTGCCGATGGTCCGGGGGGTGACCGTGCCCGCCTCCCGAATCTGCTCGATCAGATAGAAGCGCAGATCCCGGTCGGTGAAGTCGATCTTCCGGTCGTCGAGCGCCTCTTTGGGAATGGCGGCCCCGTTTTCATCGGTGAGATGGCCGCCGCCTCCGCCGCCGCGGTAGGAGTTGACCGCCGCCAGATAGACCGCATTCGGATCGAAGACCGCCCCTTCGTCCACCTGGCCGTCCAGATCGGCGTCCATTCCGAGGATGGTCACCCGGTCGAATTCGGGCCGGCTCACATCCACGGTGTAGACGATGCCGGCCGCCGAATCGTAGTTGTAGTAGCGCGCCGCCAGATCGTAATTGCCGGTGGCCTCGTCGAGGTCGGTGAAATTGAGCAAATGGTCCTCCGGCCCGGTCATCCGGTTGGTCCACCGGGCATAGGAGAATTCGAGGTGACCGTCGATCTCTGCTCCGGTCAGCTCCATCAGGTAGAGCTGGTTTTCATACTTGTAGAGCTTGTACATGTCCCGAATATAGACCGGGCCGGCCTCGATGGTCTTATCGAACTGAAGCGGGGCCGCAAAGGAGACGTCGGCCCGTTCGCCGAAGACTTCTTCGGTGACCTCGAACTGGAGTTCATGGATCAGATCGTTGAAGGAGGAATCCCCGAACATGGCGTCCCGGGAGGAGGTGGCCTCGGTAAAGGTGCCGATCTCTTCGTCCACATAATCCTTGACCGCGTCGATCTGGGGGGTGAAGGCGGCGGTCAGCTGGGGATCGGCCGCAAACCGGGTGGCATCGACGGTGTCGCCGACAATGACTTTCGTATGGGTGCCGTCCCCGTTCGGGGTCAGGGTGACGGTGGCCACAGCCACCGATCGGGCCGCGCTTTTGGCGCCCAGAATCAGGACCGGCCGGCCGGTCTCGGTGTTGGTCACGGTTTCGTTTCGGTCCATGTGGTCGTGCCCGATGAAGATGATGTCGAACCCGGGGATCTCTCGGGCCACCAGCTGGGAGGCGTTCTCGTTTTCGGGGGTGTTTTCGTCGGTTCCGCCGTAGGTATAGTCAAACCCGGAATGAAAGAGACCGATCAGAAGGTCCGGATTTTCCTCCGCCTGAATGATCGGGACCCAGTCCCGGGCGGTCTCGATCATGTCTTTGAATTCCAGGTGGGGCCAGACCGATTCGGGCAGCCAGTTGGGAATGCCCGGGGTGATCAGGCCCAGCACCGCTGCCTTGACGCCGTCCCGCTCGATCACGGTATAGGGTTCGAAATAGGGCTCTCCGGTGCTGCGATAGACCGCATTGGCCGCCAGCCAGGGGAACTCGAACTGTTCCATGACCGCATCGTAAACCGGGCGGCCCGGTTCGATGTCGTGGTTGCCCACGGAGGCGGCATCATACCCCATATAGTTCATGACATCGGCCACGATATGGTCGTCGAGGGTGGATCGTTCATAATTGTAGTAGTTGGTGATCGGCTGACCCTGAAGGATGTCGCCGTTGTCCAGCAGGATGACGCTCTGGTCCGCTTGGGACCGCTCCTGTTTCACGTAAGTGTAAACCTGGGCCAGGGAGTTTTCGATCTCTTGGGCTTCGATGAAATCATAGGGGAAGAGGGAGCCGTGGACATCGGTGGTTTCGATGATCTTGAGGGTGACCGCCTCCGCCGGCGAATAGGTGACCCCGGTATCCTCGGGCGCGTTCAGGGTACCAACATGTCGGACATAGTCCATAAAGGTTTCCGCATCCACGAACCCGGTGTCGTACCGGTACCCGTCTGCGTTCTCCAGGACCGAATACCCGTCACCGCCGCCGGCCAGATAGGCGTTGGTGGCCACTCGGTAGACCCAGTCCGGGTTCACCGGAACCCACTCGCCGGCATCATTTCGAATCTCCAGGGATACCAGCCGCTCTCCTTCCGGCCGGGTCGGATCGGCTGTGTAGCGGGCGGACCCCACATAGGGGAAGGCGCCGCTCTTTCGGGTCAGACCGGTTTCCAGTGCGGTCATCAACTCGGCCCCGGTCAGGTCCAGCACATAGAGGGTGTTGCCGAAGGGAAGCAGGGTATAGGCGGTGCCCACGGTAATGGGACCGGCCGGGACGTCGATCCGAACCCCGCCTGCGTTCTGAAGGGAGAGATCCACATCGAGCCCCACCGAATTCGCCTTCCAGACCATGGCCTCGGCGACGATGGGGGCGATCCGGCTGCCGTTCGGCAGCGGCGCCCCGCTGGTATGGACACCCGGCTCCCGAATGTGCAGCAGGTCTTCTGCGGCGGTGCCGATTACTTCATTATTGACCTCGTCCACGCCGTCCTTATAGGGTTCCAGCATGGCCAAGGCGGCGGCGTCTTCGGCGACCACCTCAATGTTCGGGTCGGCTTCTATGGCCGCCAGAATGGCGGCTTTGGTGTCGGCGTCCACGACGACTTTATCGCCGGCCGCGTTCTTTTGCTCGAATTCATCCCCCACCAGGAGCACCGCGTTTCCGGTCGCCTCGGTGATGATGCCCGCTTCATTGAATTGCACATCCACCACGCCCAGGGTTTTGGCCCATTCCCAGGAATGGACGATATAGACATCCTCTCCGGTGGGGCCGAAGGTGTGGGTCGGGTAGTCGCCATCGGGGCTCAGGCCCAGATCCGTGAAGTCGCCGAGCAGGCTGTGGGAGTGGCCCCCGACGATGAGATCGATTCCTTCCACCGACTGGGCCAGGTCCAGGTCCCGTTCATACCCGAGATGGGTCAGAAAGATGATTTTGTTGATCCCGTCGGCCTCCAGGATCTCCACCATGTCTCGGGCCGTGGCCGCCGCATCCTCAAAGACCACATCCTCTCCCGGACTGGAGATGACCGCGGTATCCGGCAGGGTGAGGCCCACGATACCTATTTTTGTGCCGTCGATCTCCCGGACCTCATAGGGAATAGCCCGTCCGTTCAGGTACGGGTCGGCCGTCGCATCGGTATTGGCCGAAAGAATGGGAAAATCGGCCATGTCGAAGAAGGCGGCCGCCGTCTCCGGCCCCTTATCGAATTCATAGAATCACCAAAAATACAAAAAATTTTCTGATCTTGTCCGGCATGTCCATCTCCTTTTTCTGATAAACGGGTGAGTGTTTTTGGGGCGGAAAACGGAATTGAAACCGCCTCCCCCGATAAAAAAAAGCGGGAGATGTATACCGTTTAATTGTTAGGATTTCTTGAGAAAACGGTTAGATTTCGACTATCCGGATCTTTTGTGCCAATTTTTCCGAAAAAATCGGTTAGACCTCAACATTAAACATAATTTTCATATAATTTTAATATTTTCCTAACATTTTGCCATTAGGTTACGCCTCAATGAAAGGGACTGAAAACAGGCCCCTTTGGAAAGGATTGAATCGAATATTCACAGACTGTAAACTGAGGGATGCGAGCAGAGGCAGACACCGATGAAACCCTATATTCACAATGTACCCGGAAGATTGCGTGTGAAGATTCCCGGCCTGAAGGGTGATCCGAAACGCGGACGAAAGGCGGCCGAGCTGATCGAGGCAATGGACGGGATCGATACCGTCAAGGTGACCCCCCTCACCGGAAGTGTGATTGTCTACTATGATCCGGATACGGCGATTCCATCGCGAATTCTGGACGCCCTGGAGGCGAACGGCTACTTCGAGCGGACCGAACAAAAAACCTCCCCGGTGCGGACCGCCTTCGAGCAGAAGGTCTCCACGGAAGCGGTCTTCAGAAAAGTGCTTCATTGGATGGTGGAAAAAGCGCTGGAACGCAGCGGACAGGCCCTGTTGGCCGCGCTGATATAGCCCTTCCGGCCCGCCCCCGGCCTTCGGGATCGATGATTCGACATTTGTGAACCCGCCGACAGCATTTCGTGTCGGCGGGTTCGCTGTTTTCTTGCCCTCCTTTGATTTCCGGTTGCTTTTTTCTCCGGACGGTCTCATCGCTTGAGCCACCTGAATTTACGTCACGAATTAATCTTTTTCTAACCCAGTCCTTACGGTTTTTTAATATCCGGGTGTTAGGGTGGCTTCAGCTGATGTCCCATGCACACAACCAAGGCATCGGGACTTCGAGCGATCGTCATCTATTGGAAAAGGAGATTCCATCCATGGCATTGTTCAAATTCAATTACCGGCCGGCTGAAAGTGAAACCTACATGAATCCTCAGCAGCTCAATTATTTTCGAGAAAAGCTTCTGAGACGCCAAGCTCGGTTGACCCGAAAACTGAAAGAAACCATGCAGGAGATTCGTGACCAGGATTTTCGGGAGGCGGATCTGTTCGACCGTTCGGATGACAGCGTTTTCAGAGACCGGAAACTGCGAAATTGTGAACATTACCGGAACCTGATAAACCAGAACGAGATGGCGCTTCGTCGGATCGAAGACGGTACCTTCGGATACTGCCGGATTACCGGTGAAGAGATCGGATTGAAGCGACTGGAGGCCCTGCCCCATGCCTTATTATCGGTGGAGGCTCAGGAGATGCTTGAAAGCGGGGTTTCTCAGGTGGCTTAAGAAAATGGAATGAAACAAAAAGTACCGAAACCATGATTGCCTGCGGGAAGCCTGTGGTTATGGTTTCGGAAAAACCCGTTTCTGTGTTGAAAAAAGGTTGCCTCACCCGCAATTGAAGGAGCGAGTATGCGATTCAACTGGTTTCCTTGGAGGTTTATCATTCGGCGTATCGCCCGAAGCCATGGTCTTCTGGATCCGGTGCTTCTGCTCTCCCAGCTGAACAAATTCGCCCAGCCTTCGGAAGTTGCGGCCCCGGTGGAACTGCTTCGGGCCAGTCTGGTGCTCCATGCCCGGGGGCTTCTCAATGCCCGCACCATTCAAACCAATCTGGACTGGATCTGGCCGTTTTGGGTGCAGCGGCAGTTTGACCCGATGGATGCGGCTTTCGTTCCCCGATCCTACACCCTCACCAATGTGAATCTCAGCCATCGGAACTGGACGGCTGTCGGACTTCCGGATTGCGATAGCTTCCCCATTGTCGATCCGCGGGGAATGGTGACGCCGTTTTTTGATGGATGGTCTCTGGACGGCTGGATAGTGGGTGAGGACGGCGCTGAACTCCTTCCGTGCCGGGTCGATGAGGCGGGTCAGCAGGTGATGTACGCTCAGGATCGGTGGGTGGTGGAGACCCGGGTGTTGCAAAACGGACTGAGGCTGAAAACGGCAGCCCAGGTGGTGGTGGAGGAGAAGAAGGTCCTGTGCCGGTTATCCTATCAGGCCGTTTCGGATCGCCCCGCCGTTTTCGTAGCGGCACTCCGGCCCTGCAATCCGGAAGGCATCAGCTTTATCCATGACATATCGGTTTCGGACGATCACCGGACCTGGTGCGTCAACCGGAACCGGTGCATCACCTTGGACCCGCCCATGGAGCGCCATTGCGTTTCCGCTTTTCATGAAGGGGACGTGCACCGAAATCTGATGGACGGAGAAGATAAACCGGCGGTCCAATGCCGGGTGGGGATGGCATCGGCCGCAGCGTTATACGATTTAAAGCCGAATCATCCGCTTTCACTTACGGTGGATATCGATCTGTCCCGGGATTCGGAAATTCCGGAACTCTTTCCCGCGGGCGGGCCGGTTCCGTGGTCCGACGCCTTGGCCGGACTCTGTCGGCTTTCCATTCCGGATGCGAAGATTCAATTCCTCTACGATGTGGCCCTTCGTTCCATTATTCTCCATTCCCCCCTGGATGTCTACCCCGGGCCGTTTTACTACAAGCGGTTCTGGTTCAGGGATGCGGTCTATATTCTTCAGGCCATGATCTGCACCGGGATGATGGACCGGGCCGAACGGCTCATCGATCGATTCCCCGGGCGGCAGGGCATGGACGGCTATTTCCATTCTCAGAAAGGAGAATGGGATTCCAACGGACAGGTGATGTGGATCATGCGGCTGTTTACGGATGTAACCGGTCGGCCTCTCAAACCCGAATGGAAGCAGGCGGTGGTCCGGGCCGGGAAATGGATTCAGCGCAAGCGTCTGTCCTCTGATCTAGAGGCGCCGCATGCCGGGCTCCTGCCGGCCGGGTTCAGCGCCGAACATCTGGGTCACAACGATTATTATTATTGGGATGATTTTTGGTCTGTTGCCGGGCTTTACGCCGGAGCGGCGCTGCTGGATCGCGAAGGAGATGAAACAAACGGATCATTGTTCCGAAAGGAGGCCGACGATCTCATGGCCTGCATCGACCGAAGTTTGGAGAAAACACGGGCGTTGCGCCGCCATGACGGAGTTCCCGCGGCGCCGGAGCGTCGGATGGATTCCGGGGCGATCGGTTCGGTGGTGGCCGGATATCCGCTGCGGCTATGGGCCCCGGATGATCACCGGCTTTGCGGCACTCTCGAATTCCTTCTGGAGCATTGTTTTGTTCAAAACGGATTTTTTCAGGATATATTTCATTCCGGCTATAATATGTATCTTTCGCTTCACTGTGCCCAGGTCCTCCTTCGGGCCGGGGATGATCGGTACCTGCCCATCATCGAGCGGGTAGTGGAACTGGCTTCACCGACGGGACAATGGCCGGAAGCGATCCATCCCCATACCCTGGGCGGGTGTCAGGGAGACGGGCAGCATATCTGGGCCGCTGCCGAATGGGTGATGATGCTGCGGAATATGTTTGTTCGGGAGGAGGAAGATCGATTGGTTCTGCTTCAGGGAATTCCGGAGAAATGGCTCGATTCAGGTGAAGAAATTGTTTTCGGGCCGGTCCATACCGCTTTCGGCACCCTCCGGATTCGCCTTTTCCCCGAAGAAGCGGAATCCGCCCTGTACTGGGATGCACAATGGCGGAAAGACCCGCCCATTTTGGATATTTGTCTGCCGGGGTTTGAAAAGCGGGCGGTGAACGGCGGCGAGGCCCGGTCCGTCTCTCTGATTCGAACGGGCCCGCAGAGCCGAGAGTGAGGCGGTGCATGAAAATCTGTGATGTCGTCCAGTCCTACAGCCCCACAAGCGGCGGGGTTAAGCGGTACATCAGCAACAAAATGCGGTGTTTCGCAGAACGATCCGAGATTCGCCATGTGACGATCGTCCCCTGGCAGGAGAACCGGGTCGATGTGGAACATAATACCCGTATCTATCGGGTTCGGTCCCCTCATATTCCCGGCTCCGTCGATTACCGTCTTTTGATGAATCGAAAACGGATTTACGATATTGTCGAATCCGTGCGGCCGGACATCCTTGAGGTGGACAGCGCCTATCTTTCCTCCTGGATCGCCATCGGAGCCGCCCGGCAGATGTCCATTCCGGTGGTGGCCTATTATCACTCCGATTTTCCCCGGCGGTTGAGCGACAAACTTGGACCCTGTTCGGCCCTTCTCGCCGGGGTCTTGGACGGTATGATCAATCGGTATCTGATCCACCTTTATCGCCGAATGGATGCCACCGTCACGGCGACCCGGGAGTTTCAAAAAATTCTTCAGGGAATGGGGGTGAAGCCGGTGGTTCGAATTCCCCTCGGGGTGAACACGGAAAAATTTTACCCCCGGGATTCCCGAAAAGCCGTTTTCCAGGAACTCGGCCTTTCCGAGGATACTTTTTTGCTGCTATACGCCGGACGACTGGCCGGCATGAAAAATCTGGATCACCTCTTCGCCATGATGGACCTTATTTCAGGCGATAATGACAGGTATCACCTTGCGCTGGTCGGAGATGGCGAGCTTCGGGAGGAGGTGGTCCGGGCTGCACGGGAGCGGAAGGATATTTCATGGATACCTTACCGAAGCAGCCGGGACGAACTGGCTCGATGGTATTCCGCAGCCGATCTGTTCGTCCATGCCGGTACCCGGGAGACGTTCGGACTGGTTTCTCTGGAAGCCCAGGCCTGCGGCACCCGGGTGATCGGGGTCCGGGGCGGCGGCATGGAAGAGACCCTGTATCGAGAATCTCCGTTGATTATGGCCGAGAATGAGCGTCCCGACGCATTGGCCCGAGCGGTTCAACAGGCCCGAAAACTGGCGGAGACCGAAACCGACCGGCAGCGGCGACGGCATCGGATTCTAGAAAATTTTTCCTGGGAAAACACTTTCCGACGGATGGCTGCGCTTTATGCGCATCTGTGCAACGGTTTTTCTGCGGACACCTTTACTTACGGGTCGGATGATGCGGAATAATCCCAGCGGACGCCCATAATCCGCATCGGCGGGAAAGAAAATTCTTGGGCTGTGATTCGTCTGATTTTTTTGATGGTCATGATTCTGCCGTGATTTCGTCCCTGTTCGCCGTTGTCATAGTCCATCAGGAGCATCAGACGCATCCGGGTTCAGATAATATTCGTCCGTTGATCAGTTTCCTTTTGCAAAATTCATCTGATATCCGTATAATTTAAACATCTGAAATTAATTAGACTCACATAACTTCCTGATTTCAGCTTCAGGAAGAACATGGAGTGTTCCATTGAGGTGATTCATGGAAATGATAAAAAAAAGAGAACAGGTCAGAAATAATCAGATCATTATTCAAATACCGGAAGATTTTGGCGAAAGAGAGGTGGATGTCATCATCATTCCGGTGCGAGAGAGTAAACGCCGATTTGACTCTTTCAATGCGATTCGACTAAACACAAAAGGATTCCAATTTGACAGAAATGAGATCCACAAAAGATAAATTCTTTTTGGACACCAATATCCTAATTTACCTTTATTCTCAGGACGAACTGGCAAAACAGGCGATTGCAGCAGATCTGATTTCGAATTTAGAAAATATCTTCGTGATCAGCACTCAAGTAATTGGAGAATTTGCAAATACATTATATAGCAAATTCGGGTGTGATATCCCCTCAATTAGAGTGGCCATTGATGATTTCAGAGGTCAGTTCGAACTGGTGCCAATCGAATTCTGTACAATCGACAAAGCGATGTATTTGATAGAAAGGTATCGTTTCTCTTATTGGGATAGCATGATTATCGCTTCGGCATTGGAAAACGAGTGTACTGTGCTATATTCCGAAGATTTGCAACATTTCCAAAAAATTGAAGAAAAACTAACAATAGTGAATCCTTTTTTGGATACCCTTTAAAATCGATATTATTTGCTCAATTTGATAAGATCGGTGGTGCGGTTGCCTCTTCCTTCATTTCTGTACTCTCGATGAAATTCACGGCATAGAGCAGCGCCGCCCGGATATCTTTTTCAGTCAGTTCCGGATAACCCGCCATCAGGCTTTGCCAAGTGTCACCCTCCGCAAGACACTCCAGGATGATGGATACCGGAATTCTTGTACCTTTTATTACCGGTTTCCCGTTGCATACCTTCGGATCGATTTCTATTTGTCGCATTATTTTCCTCTTGAATGGTTTTCAGGGGAAAAGCAATAACCATCGCATATCTTCGTCTTTAAATCGTATTCTTGGTGGGAAAGAATGTAAAGCGGAAATGAAATTTCTTGAACGGTGATTCTTCTGATTTATTTGATGGACATGATTCTGCCGTGACTTTGCCCCTGTTCGCCTTTCTCATAGTCCATCAGAAGCATCAGACGCATCCGGGTTCAGACTTGATGGCGATTTTTGCGCCCATCTCCCATTTTTCGCTGTCTGAACCGCAGATAATCTTGATGAAAATGATCACGCAGATGGGGCGTATCCTGTTCATCTGTCATATCCGGATTATCTGCGGTTCAGACAATAGCGGAGAGTGATGAACACAAGAGACGGAATTGAGGATGGGTTTGGGGGGAGGCCAGAACTTGAAAATTACCCGAATCGCCCGGTAATATACTCCTCCGTCTGCTTCTTATCCGGATTCACAAAGAGGTCGGCGGTGCGGTTGAACTCGATCATTTCCCCTTCGAAGAGAAACAGGGTGTAGTCGGAGACTCTCGCCGCCTGCTGCATGTTGTGGGTGACGATGATGACCGTATATTGACCGCGGATTTGCCCGAGGAGGGTTTCGATGTGGGAGGTGGATTTGGGGTCCAGGGCCGATGTCGGCTCATCCAGAAGCACCATATGCGGTTTGATGGCCAGGGCCCGGGCGATGCACAGCCGCTGCTGCTGGCCCCCGGAAAGGCTCATGGCGTTGGCCTGGAGTCTGTCTTTGACCTCTTCCCATAAGGCCGCCTCTTTCAGACTCCGTTCGACGATTTCATCGAGCGCATCCCCGTTCCGCTTTCCGTGGAGTTTGGGGCCGTAGGCCACGTTGTCGTAGATGCTTTTGGGGAAGGGGTTCGGCTTCTGAAAGACCATGCCGACCCGGCGCCGCAGCCAGATCACGTCCATACCGGCGCCGAATACGTCTTCTTTGTTCAACTCCATTCTGCCTTGAATTCTGCATCCCGGGATCAGGTCGGTCATTCGGTTGACGGCGTTGAGCAGGGTGCTTTTACCGCATCCGCTGGGTCCGATGATGGCGGTGACCTCCCCCCGGGGAATATTCACCGTCAGATTTTTGATGGCTCCGAAATCATCGTAAAAGATGGAAAAATCCTGGAACCTGAGAATCGGCGAATCGTCTTCGATGTCGTCGGGCCTGGGCCGGTCCTGTACCTGAGATCCGAACTGGGAGGTGGCCGAGTTCTTTTCCTGCTGTTTCCGGTTCGATTGGGACATAAATGAATTGGCTCCTTCTATTTACCAACTGCGCTCCGATTTGGCGCGAATGAAAACCGCCAGACCGTTCAAGATAAAGAGGACGGTCAGCAGCACGAGAATACCCAGGGCCGCCCGCTCCTGAAAAGCGCGCAGGGACATGGACCACCAGGAGAAGATCTGGGCCGGCATGACGCTGGTCGAGTCGGTGGGCGTGACCGGGGCATCCGGAACGAATGAGACCAGGCCCACGATAATCAGGGGTGCGGTTTCCCCGATAGCCTTGGCGATGCCGATGATGCTGCCGGTCATGATTCCCGAGATGGATACCGGCAACACATGGTGAAGCACCACCTGCCACCGCGTGGCGCCCATGGCGAACCCGGCCCGGCGGATCGAGTCGGGCACCGCCCGCAGGGCGGCACGGGTGGCGATGATGATGATGGGCAGGGTCATCAGGGCCAGGGTGGCCGCGCCCACCAGCACCGAAGACCGGGGCATCCGGAATACATTGATAAAGGCGGCCAGCCCCAGCACACCGAACAGGATGGATGGAATCGCCGCCAGATTGTTGATGTTGACCTCGATGGTCTGGGTCAGCAGATTGTCGGGAGCGAATTCCTCCAGGTAGATGGAGGTGAGCATCCCGATGGGCAGACAGATCAGAAACACCAGGCCGACCACATAGACCGATCCGATAACAGCCGCTCTCATGCCCGCCACTTCCGGAATTTTGGAGTCGCCGTTGAGAAAGAAATAATCATTGAAATGAAGGGCGATCCTGCCCTCCTGGTGCAGACGGTCGATTCGCGCCGCCTTTTCCGGAGAAAGAGGGGCGTTTTCCGGGTTTTCATAGGTCGAAGGCTTCATGTAGTCGTATCCTTTGAGGTACTGGTCCACATGACTGTCCGCCAGGACCCACTCCTGAACGGTCTTGCCTTCGGCGCCGTACTTTTCGGCGTCGAACCTCATGTGAATAAAATCCGCACTCTCCAGCAGGACGGCGGTCTCGGCCAGGGAGCCCTGCAGATCGGTGGGCCCGCTCATGAATGCCTGCAAAAAGTCCGATCCGGCCAGCCATTCCTTTCGGACGGTTCCGGCCAGGGACGGGTCCGCTTCCATATTTCGCCGAATCTGTTGAAATCCCCGCTCCCCGACCAGTTGTATGAGCTTTTTCCCGGGAATCTCCGCAGGTTCGAAATCCTGCTTCCAGGGCGGCATATCCGCTTTTGTGATTTGCACCGATTGAATGGCGGATTCGGGGTGTTTTGCAGTATTTTCGCTGTAATGGACCGGGAGCCGGATTTCCGCCACTTTGGCTTCCCGAGTGATGCGCCGTTTGGCGGCCCGGCTGACCAGGTCCCGCACCGGTTCCGGAAAGGCCTGGTCGATGTCGTGAATGGTTTCCGGTGAATAGGTGATGTCGGTGCGAATCTCGGCCTGTTGCAATGCCGGATAGCCCTTGATGATCAGATCCACCAGAAAAAGGACCAGAAAACCGGCGGCGAGGAAGACGGCGGAGAGGGTGTAGGCTTTGAATCGCTTTTCCGCGCGGCGCCGCTTGTTGAGATGATTCAACTCATGCTCTTTGCGGGCTTCCCGGGAATCCGTGTCGGATGGGGTTTCTTCACGAGAACGGGCCTCATGCGCATCTTTCCGGCGATCGGCTTTTTTATCGGCTTTATCCTGCATCGCCGTCAGTCTCCTTCATATTGCATACGGAATTTCCGGATGATGATTGTCGAGATCACATTAAGAATCAGGGTCATGAACAGCAGCGTGAGTCCGAGTCCGAATGCGGAAAGGGTTTGGGGATTGTCGTAGGCCTGGTCCCCGGTCAGGTTGTCGACGATATGGACGGTGACGGTGGTCATCTCCGCCAGCGGATTGGCCGTGAGGTTGGCGGTGAGCCCGGCCGCCATGACCACGATCATGGTTTCACCGATCGCCACCGATATCGCCAGCAAAAAGGCGGAGATGATGCCGGGGAAAGCCGCCGGCAGCACCACCTGCTTGATGGTTTCGGAACTGGTCGCCCCCATGGCATAGGAGGCCCGTCGAATATTCTGGGGCACCGAACTCATGACATCGTCGCAGAGGGAAGACATGAACGGGATGATCATCACCCCCATGATCAGCCCGGGGGCCAGGGCGTTCTGATAGCTGGCTTCCAGACCGGCCCATTGTGCGGCCTTGACGATGAGCGGCGCCACTGTGATCGCGGCGAAAAACCCGTAGACCACCGTCGGGATCCCGGCCAGAATTTCGATGAGCGGCTTTCCGATTCGGCGCACATACTTGGATGCGTATTCGGAAAGATATACCGCCGAGAGCACCCCGACCGGCACGGCGATCAGCATGGCGATGCCGGTGATGATCAGGGTTCCGGCGAACAGGGGAACCGCCCCGAAGGCGGCGTCGGCGCCCTGCTCGGTGCCGCGGCCCGCTGATTCCAGAAAAGCGCCGCCGGGCGACCATTCGGTTCCGAAGAGAAATTCGGTGACGGATACGCCGGGATGCTGAAAAAATTGGATCGATTCGAACAGCACCGACAGCATAATGCCGATGGTGGTGAAGATCGACACCAGGGCGGCCGAGAGCAGAACCCCGTAAATGACCCGTTCCACCAGGATTCTTGCGTTGAGGTCGGCATGAACGGATCGGACCACCGGCGCCAGAATCAGGGCCGGCAGGGCGATCCAGGCGGCGGCGATCCACAGCCCCGGTACACGAATGGCGCCGGTCAGTTCAAGGGCCGCAACCAGGATCGTGATCACCAGGAGGGGCAAAAACATCCAAACCAGGGCATACCAGCCGTAATAGTCCGGCGTGGACCGCAGCTCTACACCCCCGTCTGCAATGTCGGCGGTTCGGTTTCGGGTCATGCGGTAGCCGACCCGGCCCACCAGAACCACGAGCACGGCGGTCACCAGAAAGATAAGAGTTGGATTGATATCTTGTATGGGCATGAATAGATGTTCTTCTTGGGAATGGATTTTTGCGGCACGAGCGTCGACTTCCACCTGGCCCCGAAATCGCTGTGTAAAGAATCGAATCGAGTCCCTTCAAGGGGCTTCTTATTGTCAACCGGGCGGATTCATCCCCGACCCGGGCTTGATCGGTGCCGCACGAAAATGATCGGCAGGCCCTCGAAAACCGGGCCTGCCGAACCTTACTTTCAAATTAAAGCGGTACGGGAAGAAATTTCAACGAGCACCATCAGCCCTTTTTGTTTTTGGCATATTCCTGAAGGGTGGTCAGCTTGTCGCCGTTCATTTCGATCGGAACGAGGTTCATGACCCGGTCCTGAGAGGCCTTTCGAAGATCCTCGGGAAGGGGCACCAGCCCGATGTTTTTCAGGGCGCCGTCGGGGCCGATCATTTTTTCGCTCATGAACAGGGAGACGAACTCCATCAACCCCGGCACTTCGCCCACATGGCCGTTCTTGATGTAAAAGAAGAGGCTTCTGGACAAGGGGTATTCACCCGATGAGATCGTATCCGGCATCGGTTTTACCCCGGAGATCCGTGCGCCCTGGATTTTATCGCGGTTTTCATCCAGAAAGCTGAAGCCGAAGATGCCGAAAGCGTTTTTGTCTTTGGAGAGTTTCTGGACGATCAGATTGTCGTTTTCGCCGGCGTCGATCCAGGCGCCGTCCTGGCGGATTTTAGAATATTTTCCATTGTATTCTTCCATCTTTTTGGTGACCACCTCCATGGCGAGCTCTTCGAAAGCGTCCCGGGTGCCGGAAGTGGTGGGCGGCCCGTAGATTTTGATTTCTTGTTTCGGCAGGCGATCGGCGATGTCGTTCCAGTACTTGTAGGGATTCTTCACCAGTTTTCCGCTTCCCTTCGGGTCCGGCACCTCCCGGGCAACGGCCAGGGTGATCTCCTCGAGGGTGAAATCGATGGGATCATTGTCGGTGTTCTGGGCGATGGCGATGCCGTCGTAACCGATCACGGCTTCGGTGATCTTTTCGACGCCGTTTTCCCGGGCTCGCTTGAACTCGCTGGTTTTCATCTTGCGGGAAGAGTTGGTCAGTTCCGGCGTATCCGGTCCCACACCGGCGCCGAAGAGTTTGTGTCCGCCGCCCGAACCGGTGGACTCCACCACCGGGGTCTGAAACCGGGTGGTCTTGCCGAATTCCTCCGCAACATAGCTGCTGAAGGGGTAAACGGTGCTGGAACCGACGATCCGGATCTGATCCGCCGCATTTGCGAGGCCGGCGCCGAGAATGACGATTGCGAACAAAGCGATAATGATTTTCAGGGGTTGTTTCATTGTCCTGTCTCCTTTCCGGTTTTCCGTCCTTTTCATAAGAAAATTCGACGGGAAAACCTTGGTTCGAATTAAAAAATTTCCTCCCTGTTTTTTCAATCTTAAGAAAGCCATGTTAGGAAAATGTTAGAAATTCATTAATTCTGTATTAAAAATCGTGAACGGCATGAAAATGGATGATTCGCGGAAGGTCCGGTAGGGGTGCAAACCCTTCTTTTGGGGAAATCCATTTGACAGATTCCGGTGGGAGGGTTTAATTTTCTTTGAACACTTTCCTGAACCACAAAAAAATGAAAAAGAAAGGGACCCGCTATGAAAATCGAAGATGTGATTCAAACCGGGGGAAACGTCGTGATCGGGGCGGCGGCTGTTTTGTTGGCGCCGTTGGTTATCTCGGGCCTGGCCCGGTTTTCCCGGCCGCTGGCCAAAACCACCCTGAAAGGGGGGTTGATTGCGTGGGAGAGGATCAAAGAACTCTCCGCAGAAACCAAGGAGGATTTTGAGGATTTATCGGCGGAGGTACAGGCTGAACTGAGTGAAGCCGCCGCAGTGCCGGCGACCGAAAAGAAGCAGGCTTCGAAACCGGCGGGAAAGAAAACTGCAAGTCCCAAAACCCGAACCGGATCGAAAAAGCCCGCCGCTAAACAAAATGCCGCCTCGAAATCGACCCGGTCCGGGAAAACCGAAGCCGGCGCCGCATCGGCCCCATCCGCTCCGGAAAAGAGGGGCGGGAAAAACGAATCCCAACCGAAAAACGCCCGTGTGCGCGAAACAACAGAATCAAAAGAATCGGACCCGACCGCTGAAAAACCGCAGGCCGAAAAAAAACAGGCAAAAGCGACCGCGAATGCCGCCGAACAAGGATCGCCCGGGGCGAAAACCAAGGAAACCCCCACAGGTTCCCCGGCAAATCCAATGACCGGAGATGCGACACCCGCCACAGACAGCGCGAAAAAGAAAGGAAACTAACCCATGGAAACACCGAAAGCCAAAATCGTTCATCAGACCCCGGGCCGATTGCGAATCAAAATCCCATCAAAAAGAGGGGATGAATCTTATTTTTCAGAAGTCTATAACGGGCTTTCCCGAACCAAACGGGTGGAGCATGTGGAAATCAACCCGGTGAGCGCGAGCATTCTGTGCCTCGGAGAGGATCTCGACCCCGATTCCATTCAGGAGTATGCGGAATCCAAGGGATTTTTTACATTTGGAAAAACGGAGGAGGAGTTCGATTTTCTGCCCCGCAAAATGGTTCGGCCCATGGGTGCGCTGAGTTCCCAAATGATGAAGGAAACCGGCGGCCGAATGAATCTGCTCGGCTTCGCTTTCATGTCGGCGGTGAGCATCGGGCTATATCAGGTTCTCAGAGGCAAACTGAAGCTCCCCACCTGGCACACCGCCTTCTGGTATGCCTTCGGCCTGGCATTGCAAATGATGCCCAGACCCAATCTCGATTTTTCCAAAAAGGAGTAGTGGATATCGAAGGCGAACCAGTAGACCGATACACCTTTTATGAAACCTCCGTTTTCATCCAAAAACAACATGATCCTAATGTTTTCTGAACATTGAGTGGAATCGTATGAAGAAATGGGTGGTGTTTCAGCTGAAAATCTCGAAGATGATCAAGGAGTGGTCCGACCGGAGCTGGACGGATGCACAGGCGTTCAATCCGGACGACCACGCCTGGAAAGAGGCGGCTCAAGAGATGATCACCGCTCAATCAGAACTTTTCAAAGAAATGCTGGACGATTTTCAAATGCCGGAAGAGGTCAAATCCAAATCCATGCCGATTGTGGATGAATACACCGGAATGCTGGAAAAATACCTGTCGGTTCTGGCGACCGGGTCCAATCTGATGAACCGAAGTGACCACCAAAACCACCTCTGCGAAATCCGGTCAGGGATTTGAAGGATTTCGCAGAACATTGTTTCGCCGGAAAACCGAGGACGAAGACTCCCCTTCATTCCATTTCCGGCCATGATCACTGTGTCGGCCACCCCGGCAAGAATTCGCTTTCGCTGAAACAGATTTCCGGACCGAAAAATCATCCCGGGGTGGCAGTCCGTCATTCAGGCTTGGCCGAAACAATGGTACACCCCCCATTTCCGTGCCCGGTCATGCAGGTTGCTGCCCGCCCTTCAATTTCAGAGGCTCTTTTCTGATCCCGACTTGTTTAGAATACAAATAGTGCCGGGTTCCAATAGGCTTTTAACAGCTTATTCCGATTCTTTTCTTAATTCGTGGACAAACCTCGGCCGGTGATATTCTCCTGAGAAAAGAATTTTGCAGAGTGCTTACTGATTCCCGCCTATAGATATTGTACATGCTTTATCCATTGATATATCCAGATTAACTATCGCTCTCGGGGATTGACAAATTCTGGGTAAACGGTTAGGGTTATGTTAAATCCGGGTTAGAATTTTGTTAGAACCACTTCATTCAAATCTGAAGAAAGGAGAACGACAATGGGTATGGGAATCGATGATGTTTTTGAAACCGGTGGA
>JBKHDE010000064.1:0-21462 GCA_046541495.1 Desulfococcaceae bacterium | reverse complement strand
TTCCCTTCCAACCGCACCGCCAGCAACCGATTTTTTTCCTGAACATGCCAGATCCGCCCCATGGCGATATGTGGTTCTTTTCTTAAAAATGGAATCTCGCTGAACCACCCCCTGGACTTCCGAATCCATTCCATGGCTTCATACGGTCCGCTCCGGATCGACTGCATCTCTTCCTCAGGCACCTGAAATCGGTCGGCGGCGAATCGACTCAGACCGCCTTTGCGCAGAAGCACCGACGCCGGGCCCCAGCGATGCAGGGTGAGAGTGCGTGTTTTGGGTTTGCCGGAGAAATTCATGCGGAATTCGCCGGGGGCGAACCGATAATCGGCCAGTTGGTAGACACCCGGAATCTGCGCTTTTATGTCGAACAAGGCCCAGGGAATCAGGGGATCGGCGAAATGATCCCGGAAAGAAGAAAGCAGGTCGGCGAATACCGATTGGTGGTCGGAAATCTTTTTTTGATACAGTTGAATGAGCGCGGCGGTCCGGGAGGCTGAGGCATACAGCAACACCCCTTTTCCGCCGATATTTTCCCCCTGCCAGGAGAAGGCGACGGTTTCATCTTCAGGCGATCGATCCTTCCGCTGCTTCAGCGCCCATGTCCAGGATTCCGGTACCGGAATTTCCTCTAAAGATTCGGATAGTTTCTTCTGGTGGCGATCGGCCAGGCGACGAAGCTGCCGCTCCGTTGAAAACCGCCCCTGGATGCGGTTCCATTTGACTTCCAGAATCGGCGCCGCATCGGATTCGAACAACAGGTAGTTTTTTCCGATTTTCGCCGGTTCCCAAGGCTCGGGAATAGAAAAAGAGATACCGTTCCAGGCCACCCGCTTCAGGGATTTGGCCCTATTTTTGGGCTTGAGATCAGGCACCCCTTAACCAATGTAAGGTGGAAAAACGGTCATCAGATCCGCCTTATTTCGGCAACAGCTGATCCCAGTCGAGGGGCCGCTTTTGAATGCCTCGGCGATCGCCGACATCCTCATGGGTCTCTTCCCGACGGCGTTCACAGCATTCATATTCCGCCTCCAGAAGATCGGAATGGGTCAATTTAACGGAGTTGCCGATCTTTTCCCCTTCCTTATGCATATTATGCTGAAGAATCAACCCGATGTGATTGTTATCCTTATCGGTGAAATACCACTTCCATGCCAACCGCACATGAAATGGATCTCCCCGCCATTCATCGGGTTCTCCGAAACGCTCCTTGTATTTATTCAGAAGTTTTTGAAAAAATTTCTTGGACGGATCCTGATATTTGAGTTTGATTCGAATAACCCGTTTTTCGGATGTACACGTACCGTAATAGATCAGGCCGCTTTTAAATCCTTCGATTTCTTTGGCTTCCACCTCCTTGAGACACTCCATATGGCGAATCGGCATCACCGTGCCTTCTCGAAGCTGATCCTTGAGTTTTTCGATCTTATCTCCCAGAACGAATCCCCCCAGTGAATGCGGAACGGTGGCCGCGAATGCGGCGCCGGATAGAAGAAGAAATGCGGCGATGATGCACCCGATAGTGGTTTTTCTCATGGCTGCCTCTGCTTTTCTGGCCGAATATGGTTTTCGGACATTCGACGACCGACCCGAAAGCCCGATTTTAAATGGACAGGAATAGTATAACCATAAAACGGTGAAATATCAAAGCGGCGGAAAGAAGGCCCTTTTGCCGGCGTTCGGCGCTTTCCCCTCTGAAATCAATAGGCCAGACGGCCCAGGGATTTCATGATCAGGGTGAAGGCCATGGCGAACATGCCCATGAGGCCCATGCCGCAGGAAAAACCGGCCAGAAGCACCGGCGCATATTGGCGCCACATGGTTCCGTAGCGCTTCATAAAGAAAAACCGACCCAGCAAGGCGCCTGCCACTTCCAGGATCATTCCGTGGGGCGTGGTCTGCCCCAGACCGCGCACCACCCCGTAAACCAGCATCACCGGCAGGCCCAGCAGAACCAGAATCCCGTAAATGATGATTCCGAATCCGGCCCCGGCGGTCATATAATTTACCTTCAATGCCTGAAAAAACATGGAATTGCCCTCAAGGGTGGAGGTCTGCATGAGGAAGGAATTGAGGGCCTGGAGATGCCAGAGCTCCTGGGCATAGGGATAATTGGCAGAGGGAATCGGCGCCAGCCGCCAGATAAACTGAGAAAACAGAAGGCTCGATATCATCACCACCGGAAAAACCACGATTTCCGCCTTGATCACCCCCCGAATGCTGGTGCCGGTAAGCTCGATCTGCCGGAACTGCACCGTGGCTTCGCCGTAATTGTGAATCGGGATGGGGGCATACCAGATCTCGATGCCCTGGTATCCGAAAAACCGGGCCCCGGCGATAAAGCTGGCCTCCCGGACCATGGGAAGGGTAATGAACTGGCCCGCGATGCCCTCCATTCGCGCCGTGATGTAAGAGACCAGGGGGGTATACACAAACCCGTATCCGATAAAGAAGATCCAGGGAAAATTGGGGACCAGAAGCAAGCAGATGCCGATATAGGCGAAGATGGAAAAAACATAGATACCGATGGAGATCCAGAAATTGAAATCCCCCCGGCCCGGGGGCGGATTGAACAGATCCTGCAGGCTCCCCCGGCCGGTGTTTTCCGCTTTTTTCTGAAAAGAGCGCACCACATGCCAGATCCCCACCAGGGCGATGGCCAGACCCAATCCAAGACCGAAGCTCATGTAAAAATCGAAATTATTGGCAAAGACGGTATCCACCGTCTCCATCCCCGGATGCCAGCGGTTGAGAATGCCGTGGCGATACAGCACCGGATTGGCGAAGATGGTGATAACCAGCCCCACAAACCCGCCGATGACCGCCCAAAAGGGAAGCACCATTCCCAGAAAGAGCAGACCCAGATCAAGCTGAATGCCGGTGGCCACCGCCGGCAGGATATCTTCGGTGTACTGGGTCAGTTCGATCCAGGGGATGGGAATCAGCCGAATCGACTCGGTGAAAAGCAGACTCGACAGCTGCGGCAGCAGCACATACACCGATCCGAAGGCCAGCCCGATGACCCCGCCGATGGAAAAAACCCGCCATTTCCAGCTCTTTTGTTTGTCCTCGGTGGATTCGGCCAATGCCATGGTTCCCAGGGCGCCCACCGGCGCCATGGGAAAGGGAAGCTTTTCCACATCGGAGGTGATTCGATACAGGGCGTATCCCAGTCCGAAATGATCGATGCGCTGAATAATCTGAGAGCCGACCAGAAGCAGGATCGGGACAAGCCAGTCCCGGTGAAAAAAGGTCCGCTCCACCAGGGAGACCGACTCCGGGGGCGGGGCCACCCACCGGGGGATGAATTCGGTCACCCCCAGCATTTTGGCCGCATCCGACTGCACCAGATACTGGTTCCAGAGCAGGCCCTGAAAGGGAGAGGCCAGGGCCGCCCCGGCCATGTAGTAGAGAAGAAAGATCTCCTGCTGTTTGAGTTCGGTATAGGAGCGTTTGGCGATTTCGGCAAAGAGGATAATGGTCACCCACCGGGCCGCCGGGCCGATGCCGGAGCCGATGACCAATTGCAGGTACATGCTTCCCGGCATCATCAGAAAGCCGATAAAAATGCCCCCGATGATGGTCTTCCAGTCGAATCCCTCTTCAAAATGATCCGGCTGGGGAAGAAGATCCCGATATTCCTGAAGTTCTTTATCCTCGTACATGATGCGGCCGAAGTGAACTGTGCGGGTTCAAAACAGGATAAAAACGAAACAAAGGCGTTCTCTCTGCCGGATGAATGATCCGGCGGAAGGCATCAATAGGGCGGTTTGTACCCTTTGGGCACCTGGAACACCTTTTGTTGAATCGGTTTTCGCACCACCTTGGTGAGGGTGATGGTTTTTGTAAGCCCTCCTTCCAGTTCCATCACCGTCCGGACCGGAAAACCGTCGAGCTTGTGCATTCGCCCGACGATCCCCATCTGAAACAGGGGATTGTCCCGAATCACCCGGGTCAAGCGGTCGTTGATGTCCTTCAGTTCCCGGTACCCTTCCACCTCTTTGGAGAGCCACTGTTCGTATTCCCGGCCCATGAGGGTGACCCGGTATTTCCGGCAGGTATAACCGGCGATCTCTCTGGTCTCCTCGGTGGGCCGGGCATCTATCTCCTCTTTGAGCCCTTCGGGGATTTTGCCCACCGAGTCCATTTTCATCTCCAGGAACATCTTATCCCGGGTGTTCAGGACATAGCCGGTCATGGTCTTGAAATCGGCGATCATGACGTTTTCGCCGATATCCACCCGGGTTCGATCCGGGGTGTAATAGTTGCGGATGGTCTTTTTCTTGTCGCGTCGGCCTTCTCCCCTGACCACCTGTTCGCATTCCCAGTAGATATCCGCCCAAACAACGGCCGCACCCGAAAAAACCAGCATCGCCGCCAGGGTCGCCGCTGTTTTCCATTTACTCAGTCCCATCTGCTGTCTCCGTCGAAATCTTTTTCTATTCCTCCCCGGCAAACCAATGGAGGAATGTGCTTTCAGAAAAAACCCTATCCGCCTTTTCTCCTGAATAGAGAGGTTCGCGGCCGGGCCTTACATGGACCCGCCCATTATCACTTTCTTATATCCTTGGGGCACCTTAAACAGCTCCGGTTTCAGGGGTTTTTCCTCGATCTGTTTCAGGGTCGTCACCGTGGTCATGCCCATGAAATTCATCTCGGTTCGCACCGGAAACCCGTCGAGCTGATCCATCAGAGCGGCCATGTTCATCTGGCGAAGCACCGGGCTCTTGTCCATCATCTCTCCCATTTTTTTTCCCATCTTCCGCAGGGTCTTATATTCTTTGATGTCCCGGGTCACCCAGTAGACCCCTTCACCCATCGGCATCTTCACCTGGTACTTACGGCACAGGAAACCGGCGATCTCCCGGGTCTCGTCCGTGGGGGTCACCTTCATGCCGTCGGTCATCCCCTTCATCGTTTCGTCCATTTCCTGCCCCTGAGGGCGCGCCTTCAGGTCCGTGACCGTATAGGTTTTCTCCATCGGGTTCAGATTGTACATGGTCATGGCATCGAAATTCATGAGCATGATGGAATCCCCGGTTTCGGTCCGCATCGCATCCTCGGTAAAGTAGTTTTTGACCACCTCGGTTTTGTTGAACTGCTCCAGCGCCGCCTTGGGCATGTCGGGCGGCATCCCTTCGGGCACCCCCTTTCGCTCCATCAGCGATTCCCAATAGAGCCCGGCGTGGGCCGCGGAGATCGCGCTGAAAAAGAAAAACACCGCCAGAACCATCCATATGCTTTTTTGATACCGCATGAAAAACTCCTTTCGTGTTGTCTCCGTCGTTCCTGTTTAGCAATCAGTCCGGCAGCACCTGGTAACTGGCGTCGCTGAAGAGCCCGAACACGGCCCAGATGCCGCCCATGAGAAAATCACCGATGATCAACCCCACGAAAAACAGCCGAAGCCGCTTGAACAATACCACCCCGCCGTAGCGCATGCAAAGGCTATTGAAGAGCCAGCCGGTAAAAAAACTGAACCAGAGAATCCACATGGCCGAGCTGTAGGTGGTCAGGTATCCGATGGGATGAATGGGCCACCAGTAGAACCGGTGGTAGCAGATCACCAGCACCAGCATCACCGCGGCCCCGATCAGGGAAAAGATCATCACCCATTCGCCGGTATAGCCGGGGGCTTCGATCAAGGTGACGATATTGGAATAGGCGGTGGTGGTGGTTCGAGTCGCCCAGTCGAGCTG
Source organism: Desulfococcaceae bacterium (assembly GCA_046541495.1). GTDB lineage: Bacteria > Desulfobacterota > Desulfobacteria > Desulfobacterales > Desulfococcaceae > JAABSQ01. The sequence goes on along the minus strand of JBKHDE010000064.1, from coordinate 15,766 downwards.
AAGCTCCCGCACCCCGAACTTATAACAGAGGGAGAGCATGGCCGCAAAAGAGACCGCCACCCCCGCCACCAGGGTAACGACCATGCCGATAAAGAGCATCCGCTTGTTCCGGGCTTTGTGGGTGACGCTGCCGGCATGGATCAGCGAGGGCATGAGCGATTCCCGAAGATCCACGAACAGCATCTTCTGGGCCACGGCGGCCACCACCAGCCCGGTTTTGGTGAAAAATTGAGGCCCCAGAAAGGCGATGAGGCCGTCGATGGGCGCCACCGTCAAGGTGAAATAGGCGATCCCCCCCTGAGCGATGACCCGGCCGGCCACCAGCATGAAGACGAAAAAGATACCGACCACCAGAAAGGCGGCCATCAGCGGCAGGCCGAAATACCGGCACCAGAGGACCACCGCCAGAAATCCCAGAACCAGGCCCCAGAAGGCGATGCGGGTGGAAAACCATTCGGTCTCCGTCGGCTTTTTCGGGGCGGCCCCCACCGCCTGCCGGACCACCTCGGCCAGGTGGTGACGGGCCAGCCAGACGATGAACAGAAAAAAGATCAGATAGGCGCCGATCATCTGGGTCTCTTCCGGCCGGGACAGGGTCGGCCCGAAGGTGGTCCCCAGGGCGGCCGAGGGAATGTTGTATCCTAAAATACTCAGCAGGCCGAAAAACAGCGCGCCGAGGATGTAAAACACCCAGAAAGAAAAGGAGATCTGCCGTGACGCAAGAAAAGCGAACCCGATAAAGGCCGGATAGATGTAGATTTTCAGTTTATGAAACCCGGCAAACAGACCGTATTTGGAAAAATAGGGCCCGGCCAGAATCAGGGTCGGAATCTGGGGTATGGTCGGAAAATAGAAATTGAGTCCGTTGATGGTATGCAGAAAGACCGGAATCAGCAGCCCGACCAGCAAAAACCGGTCGGTGAAAAATTGAAACAGCCGCCCCTGGTCCACCGCCTCTTCCATCAACTGCGGCACCCGCAGCAGGGGCATGTTCAATCGCTCGTTCTGGACCCACTGTCGGCTCAGAAGATTGACCATGCAGATCATCACCCAGTAAGAGAGCAGGACGAAACCGCCCCAGACCAGCAGCGGCACCGTCCATGAAGACCAGGGGATGTTTTGAAACACCTCACCCCAGCCCATGCGGCGGCCCCCGGAAAAGCCGTTGTAGAGGGTTTCGATATCTTCGGGATTTCGGGGATACCAGGCCTCGGGCAGCAGCGGCTGAAGCACCTGGTCCCAGTCGTTGCCCACGGTGGCGAAATGATAAGGCGCGGTGAGATTGATAAAGAAGGTGCGCACCAGGCCGGTGTAGGCGATGCCCGAAACCAGCACCATGAGAATCCAGATGACCAGCAGTTCCCGGCCGGTGAGCCAGGTTCGGTGAAAGGCGTTGCCGAGGCCGGCCACCAGAATGGTGAGCCAGAGAAGGATAAAAAAGGGGGCCAGCGGAAAATGGCCGCCCCCCAGCAGGGTGGCCTGCTGATAGATGTTATTGTAGGGGGTGACCGCACAGATGGCCACCCCGAAACCTGATCCCAGAAGGATCGCCCGAAGTCGGATCAGTTCCAGTGTGCCTTTGGGGTCGTTCATGAAGTTCAGCCTTGAGATTCCGCTTTGGTGTTCGCCTGGTCTGTTATTCGGTTCGGGAGATGCGACCCCGCTGTTTTTTGATCAGGGATCGGCGGCGCTTGTTCTCCAAACGCCTCTGCCTGGCCGCGGCGCTCGGCTTGGTGGGCTTCCGGCGCTTGGGCTTTCGGCTCGCCTTGCGAATCAGTTCAAGCAACCGCTCCAGAGCTTCCTGACGGTTCTGTTCCTGGCTGCGGTGCCGTCGGGCGTCGATGACCAGAAACCCCTTGCTGTTGATCCGGTTTCCGGCGATTCGATAGAGGCGGTTTTTCACCGCCGAGGGCAGGGAGGCGGACCCCTCGAGATCGAACCGAAGCTTCACCGCCGTGGCCACCTTGTTGACATTCTGCCCGCCCGGGCCCGACGACCGGACGAATTCCTCCTGAAGATCACTTTCGTGAATATGAATATCCGGGGTGACTTGAATCATCGCTCCGTTTTTCCGTCCTCCGGCATACGGTTTCAGGCGGCCAGTCGACTGGACCGCTCCGCAGTCAGCAATGCCGCATATTCTTGGTGGGCCACCCGGTCCAGGGACCGCCAGATCAGAAGCTGTTTTCGAAGGTCGTTTAAAAAGGCCTTGTTGATCCGCTTCCAGGCGTTGGCCTCTCCGGTTTCCCGAACCAGCCGCACATTGACTTCCAGAAAGCACTCGTTTTCATCCGAGGCGCAGAAATAGATCACCACCTGCTGCATGATCCCGAAATCGAAGGGGGCCAGCCAGACCCGGGCCTGAAGCTGAATGCAGGCGGGCGGGTCCCCGGTTTCTTCGTTGCAGTTCTCCTGAACCGACTTCATACCGGGAACCACCGGGCAGAGAAAGGCGGTTTCGATGTCCCCGGCCGAAAACAAGCCGTGAGAGACGTCCTGGTGGCCGCGAAAATAAGAGAGCAGAAACCCGCCGATGCTGTCATGCTCATGAAATTTCACCAGAAACGGCAGGGTCAGCTCCAGGGAATTTTCCCGAACGTCGGGAAAGGTCCAGGCCCGGTTCACATCCGGAATGGCGATATCGGCCGCCACCCGGGACGGATAAATGACCGAGATCAGCACCACCAGAATCACCAGGATCATGGAGGCCACCCCGGCCAGAGAAGAATAGTTGACCGTGATGCCGGACCAAAGGGCGGTTCCCGCGAAAAACTTGGCCGAGACCTGGGCCAGGAGATAACCGAGCACCACGCTCAATACCGCAAAAGCCAGGGCCTCGGCGATAAATAAAAAGGAGACATGGGAAGGGGCCAGCCCCACCGAGGTGTAGATCCCGATCTCCTGCTTTCGTTCATAGACGCTTCCGATCATGGTGTTGAGAACGATGAAGATCGAAATCACCAGAGGGATCAGGATATTGGGAACGCCGCTGTAGTTGAGGGTATCGCTGGCATTGTACATGAACGTTCCGTCGGATTCTCCGCTGAACAGGGTGAGCCCGAACCGGTCCACCAGGTGCCGGGCCTTTTCCGGAATCGTACTCGGATCATCGGGCCGAACGGCCATCCCCTTGAGGCTTCCGCCGGGTCGGGAGAGAATGTCCCGATACGGAACCATCACCGTCAGATCGCCGTCCACATGCTGATACCGGCTTTGAAAGGCCTGGACCTCCTCCCCCGATTCCACCGCCTCCAGTTCCACTTCGGTCATCTCCACGCTGACCTCGTCGGGAAATGTGACCGGCGTCAGGGCCTCTCCGTCCAGATCCGACCGTTCCTGAAGCCGATCCCCGGCAAACACCCCCACCACCCGGTAGGGGACCCCCCAGAGGCGTACCTCGGCCCCGGCCGGTTTTTGCGGATCGATTCCCAGGGCCTCCGCAATCCGGCGGGACAGCAGGACGACCCGACGCTCGTTTTTTTCAAACCACCTGCCGCCCACCAGGACCTCGTCGAGCCCGGTGACATAGGGTTCATCGGCCGACAGCCCCATCAGACCCCGGGCCTGGAACTCGCCGGCGTCGGTTTTCAGGGGAATGGGGACGGTGCGGGTCTTGTCCTCGTCTTCCAGCCAGGCCCGCGGCGCCACCACCCCCTCGCCCCGAAAGGAATTGATGAGAATTCCCAGGGCCTCCGGCGGAAGATCGGTCCAGTTGACATTCTTCAGCAGAAATCCCTGATAAGGGGCCGAATTCTGAAACAATACCCGGGCATGATGCCGAATGCTTTTCACCGAGGTGAAGCTCATGATGGTGAAGGTGAGAATTACCAGGGTGGTGCAGGTCAGGACGGTTCGCAGCCGCCGTCGTTTCAGGTTGCTCACCCCCAGGAAAAAGGCCGCGACAAAGGCCTTCCACCGGCTGACCTCCTCGGCCCGCCGCTCCTGAACCCGGCGCTGAAGCAGCACCATCTCCGATTCGAATCGAAAGAAGATGATCAGGGTCACCATCAGGGAAAGCCCCATAATGAAAAAGGCCAGGATCACCACCATAGGACTGTAGGCCAGTTCAAAGGCCGGGTGGACCTGGTAGACCACCGCGATCAGCAGCAGCAGAATCCCCAGAAAAGCCAGAATCCGCTTGTGGATATTCCGGGTGCCGTAGACCAGCCGCTCCATACAAAAGGCGAAGGGGACAAACAGGGCGATATAAAAAAGCACCCCGAAGAGGACATCCTTCTGAATCTCTTCCACATGGCTGTAAACCCGACTGGCCAGGGCCCAGGACCGGTCGGCCGACTCCACGAAGGTGTCGTACCGGCGCTCCGCCAGGGCCTGTTCGGCCTCGGCCAAAGACGCGACTCCGGCCTTGCGCAGGTTCTGAATGCGCTCGTTGTGAATCCCGTGGGTCTCCAGGTTCTCAATGCGGGGATCCAGCAGGGCCCACATGTCCCGTGCCACCCTGAAGCCGGTCTGGGTGATCATCGGCCAGTCGTCGATGCGGTAGCCGGTGCCCTGAGGGTTGCGGGGGGTGGCGTTGGTGAGAATCATCTTTCGGCGCAGCACCGTATCCGACTGGGTCACCTTGAGGTAGGTGCCCGAATCCAGATAGATGGAACAGATGATCGACTCCCGGGTATCGATGCGGCTGTACCAGTACCGCATGGGTTCGGCCTCCCGTCGACCGTCGAAGAGATTGATCTTGGTCATATACCGAAAGGTACGGGGCTCCAGCAGATCGAAGATGGTGGTCTGAACCGCATTGAACAGGACCAGGTCGGTTTCCATCTCCTTTCGCCGCATCTTGACCCGATAGGCATTTTTACCGGTCTGGTTCTTGTCGATGGCCCAGATCACCTCGCCGGTATCCGGGTCATATCGGTAGCCTTCGATGATCACCTTGTGCAGGGTCAGCTTCTTGGTGGCCACCCCCTTGAGGGTGAAAATTCCCCGGGCGTCGGCCATGGCGTGATAGTAGGTGGGGCCCTGAAAGGCCAGAATCATGGTTCCGGGCGCCGCCTGATCCGGAAACAGCTCGCCCTGGCGAAGCAATTTGGCACGGCCGGTCAGGTTGGCGAAGCCGGGGCGGGGGTAGTCGCCGGTAAAAAGTTCCGGGGCCCTCGAGAGCGCGGTGATCAGCCCGTTGATTCGGCGGGCCTGACGCCGAAGGTAGTCGAAATCGACCCGCTCCGGCACATCATACGGGGTCCCCCAGAAGGGCCGGGCATCCTGAACCGTGGCCAGGGTAAACCCGAGGTAGCCGGCCAGGGCCGCCACTTCTCCGCCCAGATTCGGCCGGTCGATGAAATAGCTTTGCCAGGATCGTAATGTGCTGGGCCGCAGGGTATCCTTGAACGGAACCGGGTCCTCCCCGGTCGATTCCCCGCCGGCCCGGCGCAGGACCGAGTCGATGGCGCTGAAGTCGGTCACCCGGTTGACCCGGGGCCTCAATTCATAGAGCCACCCGTCGTTGAAGGCCCCCACCCCGTCGCCGTGACTGGAAAGATGAAGGGATACCACCGCGGCAAGCTCCCCCTCCTTGACTACCGCTCGAAAGGCCCGGGCGCTTTTGATCTCGGCCAGTTGGCGCTCGGTGTCATTTACCACCGCCTCATAATCGAGAATCGCCTCGGGGATGATCTCCCGAATGATTTCTTGCACCTCCGGGGGCGGATCGGCCAGGGTGTTGCGCCATCCCAGGCGCCGAAGTTCCAGCCGTTCCTCGGCCAGGGCCTTGATTCGGGCCTGATTTTCGCTCGCATCCTGCCGGAGTCGAAGCCGCATCAGCCGGCGGGTCAGGATGTCCACCTCGGTCTTGATGCGATCCTCCAGGGCCGTTTTGAGCTGTCTGCCGATCTCCGGGTCCGGCGGGATCCCTTGGGCCGCCTTCCGCAGAATGTCGAGCATCTCCCCGGCCGTATCCCGGGCCGCCTGGATTTCTTTTTGGAAATCCCGCAGCTCCTTGGACCGGGTCCGTATCGACCAGACCAGTTCCCGCATACCGGCATGGGCCTGAGCATGGCCGGCGGTGGCGACCAGAAGGACGGACCGACCCGGTGAATTTTCTTTCAGAAACCGAGCCAACGCCAGCAGGGTGGCGATGCCGGATGCCTCTTCGGCTCCGGGAGACCGGCCGGGAACATACCCGGTGCTGTCGTAAAAGGCTTCCACCAGAATCAGCTCTTCCCGAAGCCGGGGATCGATACCCGGAATCAGCCCATAGATATTTTCGGCTGAAACCCGCTCCCACCCGGTACGGGAAGTCAGCCGAACGTTCGGCGCCTTTTGGGAACCCGCATTCCCCTTCGATAGCGCCTCAAAAGACCCGAAGATCTCCCGGGCCCGGGCCAGGGGAATCCAGAACCGGGGAAACCGAATGGGAGACAGTTCGTTTTTGTCCGCAAACTGGTTTCGATCCGAGGGGCCTCGGTCCACGTAGATCAACGCCCGAGCCCCCAGATTGGCCGCATGGAGCCAGTTTTTTCCGGAATCGAACTCCATGAGGATGATCGACCCTTCCACCGGCTTGCCGTTGAAGTCGCTCAACTCGCCTTGGCCGACATAAAACAGCGGTCCGGCCAGGCCGTCGGGAGGAATGGTCTGGGGGGATATGGCGTTTGCCAGGAGGGGATGAATGACGAAGCTTTGCCCGGCCTCCGTCAAAACCAGGGTGCTTTCCCGGTGTTTCCGCACCGGCAGAGAAAACGAATGGGTTCCGACCTCGGATAGTCCGAGATCCTCAAACATCTCTCGAATAAAAACCCCGGCACGGGCAACTCCCGAAGTCCCGGTGGACCGATCCCCGGATTCCGACAAGGTCCGAACCGTGGTCTCCAAAAAATCGGAGGTCGGTTCCCGGCCGTCGGCAGCCGAGGTCCAGCAGAACAGGATCAGGAGCACCAGTGCCCGGCGGAAAAGGGTCAGGGGGAGACGATCAGCCCTGTTCTTCGGTCGCTTCATTCGGATCGCCCGCCCGTTGCCGCCGCTTCTCGGGCCCCGATCTGCCCCACGGAAATGGAAAGCTCGTCGCGTTCTTCGATTTTGTCGATGGAACCGTCCCGAACCCAGACCACCCGATCGGATACATTGAGCATCTTGAAATCATGGGTGGCGGAGATCACCGTCACCCGAGTCTCCCGGCTCAGGGTTTTCAAGAGTTTGATGATCTCCTCGCCGGTGGATAGATCCAGGTTGCCGGTGGGTTCATCGGCCAGAATAATGGCCGGATCATTGGCCAGGGCCCGGGCCACCGCCACCCGCTGTTGCTGTCCGCCGGAAAGCTCGGAGGGTTTGTGCTGAAACCGGTCTCCCAGACCCACCAGTTCCAGCAGTTCCAGCCCCTTGTCCACCGCCGCATCGTTGTTCATTCCTGCAAAGACCATGGGCAGGGTGACGTTCTCCAGGGCGGTCATCACCGGAATAATATTGAAGGTTTGAAAAATATATCCGATCTTTCGACACCTCAGCCAGGCCAGTTCGTAGGCGTCGAGCTGGGCGATATCCACCTCGTCGATATAGACCTTGCCGGAGGTGGGTTTGTCCAGCCCCCCGATCATATTGAACAGGGTGCTCTTGCCCGAACCGGAGGGCCCCATGATGGAAAGATACTCGCCGGCCTTGACCTCCAGGCTCACCCCTTGCAGGGCCTGAACCTCCACCTTTCCCATTTTGAAGGTTTTGGTGATATTCGATACCCGAACGATGTTGTGGTGTGCGTCCATGACTATCTTCTCATTTCTCGGTCCATTTACGGCATCCGGCGTCCGGATCAGTGCTCCGCCCGCATGGCCTCCACCGGCTGCATTCGCGCGGCAAGCACCGCCGGATAGAGCACCCCGATCAGGCTGAGCACGCATCCGGCCCCGATCGCCTTGATCACCGACCCCGTTACGACCGCCCAGGGAAGATGGGCCCAGGCGGCGGCGCCGAACATGAACCAGGCGTTCAAGAGGGCGAAAAGACCGCCGGCCAGGGCCCCGACGGCGGCGCCCGCCAACCCCTGCATGCCCGCCTCGAGCATGAACAGCCGCAGAATGAATCGGTCCAGGGCCCCCAGGCACTTCATGGTTCCGATTTCCCGAAACCGCTCCGTCACCGCCATGAGCTGGGCGTTGACAATGCCCACCGCGCAGACCAGCAAAGAGAGGATGGCGATCCACCGCTGTTTGGGGCTGCTGTCCACCCGATCGGCCCCTGGGGCCAGATCATACCCGGACTGAATCAGGCTCTGGCGCAGATCCGGATCATCGGCGGCCAAAAGCCCGTTGGCCGCATCGTTGCTGACATAGACGAAACTCAGAAAAGAGACGGCCAACACCAGGCTGATGGTGGTGATCATCGACCGAAAAAACCGGGCCTTGATGCTTTTAAAAGAGATCTCAACGGATTTGCGAAAAGGAAGGACCACCAGCCGTTTCACCGAGCCCTCTCCTGCATCGCTCTCCTGCTCAAAGGGGTATTTTTCGGTCATCATCCCAACCCATTGCATACGGTCGCTTTTCTCAGGATTGCTTCGCGAATTCCCATAAGGAACCGGCAAACGCCGGTGTTAAGGAGCGAAAATTCATCGCGGACAGATCGCTGAATATGGATATGTTGCCCGAGGAATATTTTGCCCGATATCGCAAACGAGGGTTAACGATTGCTCAGGAATGCAGCTATAGTGTACAACGGGAATAGAAAACCGTCAAGGCGGGGGAACGATATTCTTACAAAAGGGCGGCAAAAACCGCCCCCTGAAATTCGAGGGTGATCGGTCGTTTGACGGGCGGCTCCGGTCCACCGGGACGGCCGCCGGTATTTCATCCGGTTATGCCGGTCCGAAGGAGCGGGTATACAGATCCTGCAAGGCTGTTTTGCCGTCTTCGGTGAGGTTGCGGGTGCCGGTGCCCGCAAAGGTTTTGCCCTCGATCACCGGGGTATCCTCGACCCATTCATGGTCCTTCCAGGTGAACCAGGCCTTGCGGTCCTGATCATAGACGCTGACCGGCCGGTTGAACAGCTTGGCCAGTTCCACGCCCCATCCGGTGCCGCCTTTTACGGTTTTGTCGGGCTGAATCCATCCCACCGCAAAGACCTGATATCCGTTGTTGACCATGTGGAAAATGGACTGGATCACCTTACGGATTTTATCCGCTTTCGCATAGCTCCGGTCCATCCGCTTGGAGACGATCTCCATGCTGATGTCGCCTTTTTTCAGTTCTTCCGGGATGAGCACCCGGACCCCTCGGTCCCGCTCGATGCCGTGCCCTTCAAAGGAGTAGTTGACCTCCTCGATTCCCCATTTTTCGGCGTTTTTGCCGAACTCGGCCTCGGCCCCTTTATGTCCCCCGCTGTAGAGGGTGACTTCCGAACGATTCGCCATTATGACTCCTCCTGATTTTTTGTGGTGTTCATCAAAAACAAATCACCCCGCCGGTCAGCGACGGGGTGACAAAGTTGTTTCATAATAATTCACTTTGCGGACATTTCAAGCTGTTTTTTGTTTTTAACCAAAAATTAATCGGTGCGGGGTTCGGGATCGCGTTTTCCGAGGGCCGCCGAGCGGGGGGCCGTGCCCCTTTTCCCCTGTTTTTTCAGATGTCGCCAACGATTCAATCGCTTCTGAAGGGTGTTTTCGAAGCCCCGGTCGGTGGGATGGTAAAACAGGGTCCCCTCCAATTCCGCCGGCAGGTACTCCTGGTCCACATACCCTTCTTTGTAGTCATGGGCGTATTTATAGGCTTTCCCGTAACCCAGATCCTTCATCAGGCGGGTGGGGGCGTTTCGAATGTGCAGCGGGCTCGGAAGGGCCCCGGTGCGCCGAACGGTTTCCCGGGCCTGAATGAAGGCGGTTTCCACCCGATTGCTTTTGGGTGCGGTGGCCAGATAGACCGCGGCCTGGGCCAGGGCCAGATCGCCTTCGGGGCTACCCAGAAACCGATAGGATTCCACCGCATCCAGGGCCGTCCGCAGGGCATACGGATCGGCGTTTCCCACATCCTCGGAGGCGAACCGCACCATCCGCCGGGCCACATAGAGCGGGTCCTCGCCCGCCTCCAGCATTCGGGCCAGCCAATAGAGGGCCGCATCCGGGTCGCTGCCCCGCAGGCTCTTGTGAAAGGCCGAGATCAGGTTATAATGCTCCTCCCCGGCCTTGTCGTAGCGGAGCGATTTTCGCTGTACCGCCTGTTCCGCATCCGCCGCTTCGATGGTGCGGGCCCCCCTCGACCCGGCCATCCCGGCCGCCGCCTCCAACCCGTTCAACACGGCCCGCCCGTCTCCGTCCGCCGATCGGATCAGATGGGCTCGGGCCTCGGGGGTGAGACTGAATTCCGCCCGGCCGAGCCCGTGGACCGAATCCGACAGCGCACGATCGATCACCGCCGAGAGATCGCCATCCGAAAGGGCGTGAAGTGTGATCACCCGACACCGGGACAAGAGCGGCGCGATCACCTCGAAAGAGGGATTTTCGGTGGTGGCCCCGATCAGGGTGATGAGCCCGCTCTCCACATGGTGCAAAAAGGCATCCTGCTGGCTTTTGTTGAACCGGTGGATCTCATCCACGAACAGGACCGTCTGCTTACCCCCGATCCGCCGCTGATGCCTGGCCGTTTCAATCACCGCCCGAATATCTTTGACCCCGGAGAGCACCGCCGAGAAGTGGACGAAGTGGGACCGGGTTTCGGCGGTCATGATCCCGGCCAGGGTGGTTTTGCCGCATCCCGGCGGCCCCCAGAGAATCATGGAAAAGATGCGGTCGTTTACCACCGCATGCCGAATCAGGCTCCCCTCCCCCACCGCATGGTCCTGCCCCACGAAATCATTCAGGGATCCGGGGCGCATCCGCTCGGCCAGCGGCTTGGTGGATTTGAATCTTTTTTCGGCCTGGTACTCGAAGAGATCCATTTTTTCTCAGATGGGTTGCCGCACCCAGTTCTCTATCTTCAAATCAGGCACCCGGGCAAATTCTTTCTCATTATTTGTGACGAGGGTCAAGTCCATGGAAAGCACATGGGCCGCGATCAGTAAATCAAGCGCGCCGATAGGTGTCCCCCGGCTTTCCAGGTATGCTCGAATATGGCCGTAGCAGACAGCAATGTCATCCCCGTAGGGCCAAATTTCAAGCGGCGCGGCAAACCGGGTCAGCGCCAGTTGATTCCGAGCCGGATTTGCACTTTTGAAGGTGCCGAACATCAATTCGCTCAAGGTAATGGAAGAAATACCGATTGACGACATCTCCATTTTTTCAAACTGTTGAATGACCTCAGGTGGTTTTCGCTTGATGATGTAGATGCAGATATTGGTATCCAGCATGTATTTCATTCAAAGGCTTCCCGGTTTTCCGTTTCGGGCTGATCTCGGGTTTCCATGAAATCGTCGGTGAATTGATCCAGGCTTTCCTTGAGAGAAGCCCAGGGATCTTCTTTTGGAATTAAAACCACCAGTTTCCCTATTTTCTTGATATAGACGTCATCGCTGTCGAAGCGGTATTCTTTCGGCAGCCGAACCGCCTGGCTTCGCCCATTTTGAAAGATTTTTGCGGTGTTCATGAGTATCCCTCCTTCAATGGTAGATATCGAAGTCTATATCCGAATTCAACAAAATGTCAACAGGCGATCCAAGCCCGCTTGAGCGTTCCAAAAATTTTTCCTTGTGTCTTGAAAAACACCCGGTTCTTGGCTATGGTAAGAGGTATAACATTTTGGAATTTCCGTATTTCGGTGTTTTCCGCCTGCATCCGATTTTTTCCTGATTCGCACATGATCTCGAAGAACCTTTCAACAAAAGGGGTTCACTCCATGAAAAACAGCGCACTTTTCAAAAACTGGGGCACCTTTAAAAAAGGGATGACGCCGGAAGGCATTCAACTCTCCTTTGCCAATCATCTCGAATACTCGCTTTCTAAAGATCAATATACGGCCACATTGCGGGATCTTTACCATTCCCTCGCCCTGACCGCCCGGGACCGGCTGATCGAGCGGTGGATCAAAACCCAGCAGATGTACCACACCCATGACGTGAAACGGGTCTATTACCTCTCGGCCGAGTACCTCATGGGCCGGGTGTTGATCAACAACCTGATCAATCTGGATATCTACGATGAAACCGTTCAGGCCATGCAGGACCTCCGCATCGATCTGAATGAACTGGCCGAACTGGAACCCGATATGGGCCTGGGCAACGGCGGCCTCGGGCGGCTGGCCGCCTGCTTTCTCGACTCCATGGCGACCCTGGAGATTCCGGCCCACGGCTACGGCATTCGGTATGAATTCGGCATTTTCGACCAGATGATCCAGGATATGAAGCAGGTCGAGCAGCCTGAAAACTGGCTCAAGTACGGCAACCCCTGGGAAATCCCCCGCCCCGAATACAGTTTTCCGGTCCGCTTCGGGGGTCGGGTGGAGCAGAAAACACTGCCGGACGGCACCCTCCAAGTGGATTGGGTGGACACCAGCACGGTGATCGGGGTCGGCTATGACGTGCCCATCGCCGGATACGGCAACAACACCGTCAATACCCTGCGGCTCTGGTCGGCCCGGGCCTCCCGGGAATTCGATCTTCAATATTTTCAGGACGGGGACTATCTCAAAGCGGTGGCGGAAAAGAACATCTCGGAAAATATCTCCAAGGTGCTCTACCCCAACGATCAAATCTACGCCGGGCGGGAGCTTCGGCTCAAACAGCAGTATTTTTTCGTCTCCTGCTCGATTCAGGACATCGTTCGACGCTACTGCATCGGCCATAAAACCTTCGATCAGTTTCCGGACAAGGTGGCCGTTCAGCTCAATGACACCCATCCGGCCTTGGCGGTGGTGGAGCTGATGCGGCTGCTTCTGGATGAACACCACCTGGACTGGGAAACCGCCTGGGACATCACCTTTCGCTCCTGCGCCTACACCAACCACACCCTGTTGGCCGAGGCCCTGGAAAAATGGCCGGTGCCGATGTTCGAAAAACTGCTGCCCCGGCATCTTCTGATCATTTATGAAATCAACCGCCGGTTTCTGAGGGATGTCGCCGCCCTTTCCATCGGCGACAAGGACCGCATTCAGAGGATGTCGCTGATCGAAGACCGGGACGGCAAACACATTCGCATGGCCCATCTGGCCATCGTCGGGTCCCATTCCGTCAACGGGGTGGCCGAGCTTCACACCCGCTTGCTCAAGGAGCGCGCCCTCAAGGATTTTTACGAAATGATTCCGGACCGGTTCAACAACAAGACCAACGGGATCACCCCGCGCCGGTGGCTGCTGGCCTCCAACCCCGGCTTGTCGGCACTGATTACGAAACACATCGGAGAGGATTGGGTGGCGGACCTGGCGCAGCTTCGAAAAATCGAAACGCTGGCGAGGGATGCCGATTTTCGAAAGCAATGGCGGGAGGTCAAAAGTCGAAATAAGAAGGTCATGACCGATCTGGTCCGACAATTGACCGGAATCGACATAAACACCGACTTCATTTTCGATTTTCAAGTGAAACGGATCCATGAATACAAGCGCCAGTTGCTGAACATTCTCCATGTGGTCTATTGCTGGCTGAGAATCAAAAAGGACCCGGAATTCGACATGGTCCCGCGGGTGTTCATGTTCGGCGGAAAGGCGGCCCCGGCCTATACGACGGCCAAGCGGATCATTCAGTTGATCTGCCATACGGCGGACATGATCAACCGCGACCCCACCACCCGCAACGCCCTCAAAGCGGTCTTTCTGCCCAACTACCGGGTCTCCCTGGCCGAGCGGATCTTTCCGGCCGCGGATGTTTCCGAACAAATCTCCACCGCCGGATTCGAGGCCTCGGGCACCTCCAACATGAAGTTCGCCCTGAACGGGGCCCTGACCATCGGCACCCTGGACGGCGCCAATATCGAAATCATGGAAGCGGTGGAACGAGAGAACATCTTCATATTCGGTCTCACCACCGACGAGATCGATGGAATTCGGCCGACCTACTCCCCCGGGTTCCACTACGAAAAAGATCCGTTCCTCAAAGAAGCGGTCGATCTCATTCGAAACGGCTTTTTCAGCCCGGATGAACCGGACCTCTTTCAATCTTTGATGGACGGCCTCCTGAATTCGGACCCCTACCTGGTGTTGGCCGATTTCGAGGCCTACCACGAGGCCCAGATGCGGATCGATGCGCTCTACCGGAATCCGGATGCCTGGACCGAAAAGGCGATTCTCAATGTCGCCCGCATCGGGGGGTTTTCATCGGACCGGACCATCCGCGAATACAACCGGGACATCTGGCATTGCACCCCGCTCCGGATTACTCAGGAGGAGACGGATCGGGAAGCTGTTTGAGCGGATGCGAGTTCTTGCCGGGCCGGTGAAAAGATTTTTGGGGTGGCCGGAACGATGATCATGGCCGAGAGATCGTACTATCGGGGGTTCGCACCCGATTCCGCGAGGTCCCTCAGGTGAACCGGACGGAGTTCATTGAAACGGGACAGGATCGACAGCAGGTTTTCCAGGAATTCACATGCGGCGGGGTTCATCCGCTGATGGTGAATCATTATTCCGCAGAAGCCGCCGGCCACCGCGGTTTTCAATTCCGCCAATAAAGATTCCCATCCCTGCTCCGGATCGGCTTCTTTCCGGGTGTGAAGATCCACATTCACCGAAAAATCGGGCAGGCCCGGGGGCGATGCCGGTGCGCCCCGGCTTCGGGATACCGCCCGGTATTCCATTTCCCGAAGGAGGTTCAAGGCAGCCGGGCCGCATCGGTTCCAGGGCGGCGTAAAGGCGGGATAAAAATCAGGGCCCATGATCGTCTCCAGCCGTTGCCTTCCCCGACAAAGATCCCTTTCGATTTCCGCCGCAGCCCGCGAAGGACCGAATTCCTGCTTTTTCCCCGAAGGTTCATGGTTTTGATGGCGCCAGCCATGCTGATGCCAGCACCAGATGGAATTCCGAATACGGGGGTCGCCGATGGGGTGGTATTGCGCTTCGAGGCGGTCCACCCAATTGCGAATCGACCGCCAGCGGGACCGGGTCAGCCAGGCCGGCACCACGGCCAAAGAGAGCGGGGTCTGGTATTCGGCGAATATTGTCATCATGCGGGCGAACCCATCACCGGAGACGCCGATGTCGTCGGCCCGAAAATAGATAAATACCGGACCCGGCCCGACGCACCGAAGCCCGTTTTCAAGGGCCTGCTCAATTTCGGCGCGCGGGTGTTTTGGAGGGAACAACCACAGTGAAGACGGCGAATGGTTCATTTTTACCGCCTCATCTCAGGGGAGTCCGCCAGCCAGCGGGCGGTGTTTGCAGCACCCTCCAGATCGAGCCGCGGATCGGGTCGCCTCGGGTGTGACAACCGCTCTTTCATCAACTCCGCCAGTCGTGTCGGTTCCAGATCGGCCTCTTCCAGCAGCTCCAGACCGCCGAAACCGGTCAGCCGCTCGGCCCGCAGCCGCTGTTCCCGGTTTTGGGCAAAAGGCCACACCAGCGCCGGAACCCGTGCCGCCATGAGGTTCATACAGGTGTTGTATCCGGCCATGCTGACGGAAAGATCGGCGGCGGCCAGCCAGGAGAGAAAATCCGGCGTGAAGGAGGCCACCCGCAGCCGATTATGAGTGCGAATTGGAGGGGGACTTTGGGAAGCATTTTCCGAACCGGTTTGGGGCCCGATATCGGAGATGTCGGCTTCGGCCCGGGACTCCAAGGCTTGAAAAACCTCCGGGTCCATGAAAGGGCCGGTAAATATAAAAAGCCAAGTGCTCACGTCCAAAAACGGAAAAGCATCGGCCACCGCCTGAAGCAGCGGTCCCCCCACCTTTCCGCCGCCG
>JBKHDE010000063.1:0-21852 GCA_046541495.1 Desulfococcaceae bacterium | reverse complement strand
GCTGCAACGGCTTCATCCAGAAACCGTTTACGATTTCGGCACTGGCTCTGAAGGTCAGGGAAGTTATGGATAAACAGGGAGATCGCCTTCGCAAAGTATGCTGACCGCTTATTTTGATGAATTAGAAAACACCCTGGCTACCTACGGGTGGATAGGAAAAGTCGAAATTGTCAATTCACGCCGTCACAATCCGCTCCCCCAACCCGTGAATCAGCGCCACCATGGCGGTCAGATATCCCCGCAGCTGACGGGTGAGCAGAAAATTCTCCCGCACGAACTCACGGGCTTTTCGCCCCATGTCGGTCATTTTATCGGGATTTTCCAATAGATACCGCAGCCGCAGGGCCGCGCCTTCCGGGGAGTTGACCAGAAACCCGGTGTGGTGGTTGACCACCTGCAGACGGATGCCCCCGGTGTTGCCGCCGATCACCGGTTTGCCTTTCCAGAGGCCCTCGGTGACGGTGAGCCCGAAGCCTTCCTTGACCGATTTCTGGATCACCACGTCCGAGGCCCGCTGAAGGGCGTTGATGATCCGATGGGCGTCGGCCGGAAGCATCAGGATATGAATGTTCGGGTCGTTTTCCGCGGCGGTTTTCACCTCCTCCAGGACCGCGGCCCCTTCGGGGTCGTCCGAGGCCCCGCCGCCGGCCAGCACCAGCTGAAGGTCGGGTTTGAACCGCCGGGCCAGGCGAAAGGCGGTGATCACCCCGATCGGGTCCTTGAACCGGTCGAACCGGGAGATCTGGGTCACCAGGGGACGTCCGGTATCCAGCCCGAATTCTTCGCACACCCGCTGGACCTCGTCTATCGACAGATCCACATTCTTTTCGCTCAACGGGTCGATGCTGGGCGGAATCAGATACAGCGGATGCTGTAAGGTCTGGGCGAAATCCGACAGGGAGAAAATGCTGGCGTCATACCCCTCCACGAATTCCCGCAGGTATTTCCAGACCGGCCGGTAGGGATGGCTGAGATCGATGTGGCAGCGCCAGATCCACTTTCCTTTTCGATTCGGCGTGTACCGAAGCAGAGGGGCGGGCTGGGGATCATGAATCAGCACGATGTCGGCATCCTCCAGCAGGGGCCGCAGCTCCTCGGCCCGGGCCCGGTTGGTCTCTTCGAATTTTTCCAGAAGATGCCCGGGAATGTCGATGGGGTTGCCCTGAAGGGCGTTGTGGAAGCTCTTGGTGCATTGATAGAATTCTTCCTCGCCGGTGATGATCTCCCAGTGGGTTTCGATCCCCAGGGCTTCCATGAGCGGCACCATCTTGTTCAGGATCTCCGCCACCCCGCCCCCTTCCCGGGTGGAATTGACATGCACCACCCGGCGTCCCCGCAGGTTTTTCGTGAGCTGCTGCAGGTGATGGATCACATCTTCGCCGGCCACTGCGGCATAGTCATCGAGAATCGAGGTCATGGCTGTCTCCTGAAGTGGTTTTCAAAAAGGGTCGCGTATTCGGTACGAAGCCGGGCCAGTCCGCCGAAAAAAGGGTCGATTCGGCCGATCTCATGGACGAGACCGTCATATTCTCCGGGAAAAGAGCCCTCGAGCCAGGCCTGGAAATCATCCCTTCCTTCCCGGGATCGCCGCCGGGCGTCGATAATATGAAAAAAGATGCTGCCCAGCGACAGGGTGGGAAGAACATTCACGAGGTCCTCGGGTTTATCCACGATTCGGCCGGTATCGAAAACCACGATCTGGGACCGAATGAAATGGAACTGCTTGTCGATCTTGGCCGACGGAACGATTTCGAGATCATCCAGGTGGTCCTCGATGATTTCCAGCAGGACCTCCCGCAGATCCTCCAGATGATCGTAATCGGCCGGATCGATAATCCCCAGTTTTTCCGCCAGGACCGCATCATGAAGCCCGTGCCAGGCCCAGCCGGCAAAATCATTGTGGTGCTCCGGATCATCGAAGGTGGCTTTCAGAAGACTTCCCCAGAAATGAAAATAGAGGCTGTCCACCCGAATATTGCTCAAAATCTCCCGCATTTCCCGCAGGTTCTGGGCCTTGCGGCCGGTGGCCAGGGCCGCCAGGTCGCAGTCTTTGATCCGGAATCGCAGGTCCCCGTCGATGATCCCGGACAGCCCGCCGGATGGTTCGATAAAATGGTGATTGTTTTTCGGACGTTCAGTGGCGCTCATGGCTCCCCCCCAGGTCCATGTGGTGTGTGAAAAGACGGTTGAACAACTCAACTTCCTGTCGAACTTATAAGCCGAGTAAACGAATGTAAATCCTTTTTTCATGTTTTTCCGACCTTCACCCCTTTGATCGTGGGAACCCCCCGCTCACTCGGGGCCGGCTCTACCAAAACCAATCACCCATTATACAGGATTACCCGTATTTACAGACATGCCCCCTCCGTATAACGATTACGCTTGATTTTTTCCCTTTTCAGATTCAAAGGAGCCAGGATAGATATGGACTTACAACACGAAACAGGCGCCCGTTATCTGGGCGCCGGCCGATGCCGGTTCAAGGTCTGGGCCCCGCTGCGGGACCGGGTCAGTGTGCGCATCCTCACCCCGACAGCGCGAACCCTGCCCATGGAAAAAGAGGAGGGCGGCTATTTCACGGTGGTGGCCGAAGAGGTGGCCGAGGATGCCCGATACCGCTATCTTCTGGACGACGAGACCGAGCGGCCCGACCCGGTCTCCCGGTATCAGCCGGAGGGGGTTCACGGCCCGTCACAGGTGGTCCCCCCCCATTTCGACTGGACCGACGAACCCTGGTCCGGAATCCCCCTGGAGGATTATATTTTCTATGAACTTCATGTGGGCGCCTTCACCGAAGCGGGAACATTCGAGGCGATCATTCCCCATCTGGATGATCTGGCCGATCTCGGGATCACCGCCGTTGAGCTGATGCCGGTGGCCCAATTTCCGGGCGGCCGCAACTGGGGTTATGACGGCGTTTACCCCTTTGCGGTGCAAGACTCCTACGGCGGACCCTTGGGGTTAAAGCGGCTGGTGAACGCCTGCCATGAAAAAGGGCTGGCGGTGGTGCTGGACGTGGTCTACAACCATTTCGGACCCGAAGGCAACTATCTCTGGGATTACGGCCCCTATTTCACCGATACCTACCAGACCCCCTGGGGATACGCGGTCAATTTCGACGGGCCGGGAAGCGATGCGGTCCGGACCTATTTTCTGACCAATGTCCGGGACTGGTTCCGGGAGTTTCATATCGACGCCCTGCGCCTGGATGCGGTCCACGCCATCTATGATTTTTCAGCCAGGCCGTTTCTGGAGGAGACGGCGCTGCTGGCCGGGGAAGAATCACGGCTTCTCAACCGAAAATGCCACCTCATCGCCGAAAGCGGACTCAACGATACCCGAGTCATTCGGCCCCGGGTCCTGGGCGGATTCGAACTCGACGCCCAGTGGAACGACGACTTCCACCACGCCCTTCACTGCCTGCTGACCGGTGAGCAGGAGGGATACTACATGGATTTCGGTTCTCTCGGGGATTTGGCCAAGGCCCTGACCGAGGGGTATGTCTATTCCGGAGAATACTCCGCGTTTCGGGAACGGCGGCACGGCAACTCCTCCCGCAATATTCCGGCCCGGCAGCTGGTGGTCTTCGCCCAAAATCACGACCAGATCGGCAACCGCATGGCCGGGGACCGGCTGTCCACCATGATCTCTTTTGAAAAGCAGAAGCTGGCCGCCGGGGTGCTGCTGCTCTCTCCCTTTCCGCCCCTGCTCTTCATGGGGGAGGAATACGGCGACACCGCCCCCTTCCCTTATTTCATCAGCCATGGAGACCCCGACCTGGTGGAAATGGTCCGCAAAGGCCGGCGGGAAGAATTCGCCGCCTTCGCCTGGAACCGGGAGCCTCCCGATCCTCAGAGCGAAGCCACCTTTGCCGAAGCCCGGCCGAACCGAAACCTGCGACAGGAAGAAACCCACGGTCTGCTGCTGAAACTGCACCGGGATCTGATTCGACTGCGTCGGGACCTGCCGTCCTTGCGGAATCTGAGCAAAAAAAACCTTTCCGTCCGGTGCGTCGACACCGCCGACACCCTGACGCTGCATCGCTGGAAAGGAACCGAAGCGATCCTGGCGATTTTTCATTTCGGGGAATCCCCGGCCGCCCCTTCTCTGGATCTGCCGGTGGGCATCTGGCACAAACTGCTGGATTCGGCGGACACGCCATGGAACGGGCCGGGCAGCCATGTTCCGAATGAAATCCCCTCCACCGGACGGGTGGAAGTTTCTTTGCAGCCCCACTCCTTCGTGCTGCTGCAAAAACAGATGCTTCACCTCTGATTCCACCGCCAAAGGAGAAACCCTTCATGGACAAATACATCTGCATACACGGACACTTCTATCAGCCTCCCCGGGAAAACGCCTGGCTCGAATCGATCGAGCTTCAGGATTCGGCCTATCCCTATCACGACTGGAATGAACGGATCACCGCGGAATGCTACGCCAGAAACGCCTTCTCCCGCATCCTGGACGACCAGGGATGGATCGAACGGATCGTCAACAACTACGCCAAGATCAATTTCAATTTCGGCCCCACCCTGCTGGCCTGGATGGAGGCCAAGGCCCCCAATATCTATGCCGCCATTCTGGAGGCGGACCGGCAGAGCCTGGATCGCTGCGAGGGCCACGGTTCGGCCATCGCCCAGGCATACAATCACATGATCATGCCCCTGGCAAACCGCCGGGACAAGGAGACCCAGGTGATCTGGGGAATTCGGGATTTCGAAAAGCGGTTCAACCGCTTTCCCGAAGGAATGTGGCTGCCCGAGACCGCCGTGGACCTGGAGAGCCTCGAGGTATTGGCCGAACAAGGCATTCAATACACCATTCTGGCCCCTTACCAGGCCGGTCGGGTCCGCCCCCTCAACGAAGCGGATGCGAAATGGCGGAATATCGAGGGCGGGGATATCGATATTTCCCGGCCCTATCTTCAAAAACTCCCCTCGGGCCGGAAGATCACCCTCTTTTTCTATGACGGCCCCATCTCCCGGGCGGTGGCCTTCGAGGGCATTCTGAGCAGCGGCGAGACCTTTGCCGGACGGATCATGGACGGTTTTTCCGAAGACCGGGAAGGACCGCAGCTGGCCCACATCGCCACCGACGGAGAGAGCTACGGCCATCACCACGCCCACGGCGACATGGCCCTGGCCTATGCCCTGCACCACATTGAAGAAAACAATCTGGCCTCCCTCACCAACTACGGCGCCTTTTTGGCCGAACACCCTCCCGCCGACGAGGTGGAGATCCATGAAAACACCGCCTGGAGCTGTGCCCACGGAATCGAACGGTGGCGAAGCGACTGCGGGTGCAGTTCCGGCGGAAATCCGGGATGGAATCAGGCCTGGCGGGCCCCCCTTCGGGAGTCCCTGGACTGGCTGCGGGATGTGCTGGCCGCCGGCTTTGAGAAAAAATCCGCAGCCCTGTTGAAAGATCCCTGGGAAGCCCGAAACGGGTACATCGACATCATTCTGGACCGGTCCCCGGAAAACCTGGAGCGATTCCTGGAAAACCATGCCGCGGCCGCGGCGACCGAGGCGGACAAGATCACCATCCTCAAACTCCTGGAGATTCAACGGCAGGCCCTGCTCATGTACACCAGCTGCGGGTGGTTTTTCGATGAGATCTCCGGCATCGAGACGGTTCAGGTCATTCAATATGCGGGCCGGGCCATTCAACTGGGGGAACAGTTTTACGGCGAAGCCCTCAAACCGGGTTTCCTGAAGATTCTGGAAAAGGCCGACAGCAATATCCCCGATCACCGCAACGGAAAGGTGATTTTTGAGAAATTCGTAGAACCGGCCATGGTGGATCTGAAAAAGGTGGGAGCCCACTACGCCATCAGCTCTCTGTTCGAGGATTACGCCGACCCTCCGGCGGTGTTCTGCTATCGGGTCGACCGGCAGGACTATCAGACCGCGGAAGCCGGCCTGGCCAAACTGGCCGCCGGGGTGGTGACCATCACCTCGGAAATTACCCGGGAATCGGAGCAGATCGATTTCGGGGTGCTCCATTTCGGGGATCACAATGTCAGCTGCGGCATCCGCAATCATCAGGGCGACGAACACTACCGGCAGTTCAAGGATGAGGTCTTCGGGATCTTTGAACGGGCCGATTTTCCATCGACCATTCGGGCCTTGGACAAACACCTGCCGGCCCATAAATTTTCTCTGACCTCGCTGTTTCACGATGAGCAGCGCAAAGTGCTCGATCTGGTGCTGGCCTCCAATCTGGAAGCCACCGAGTCCACCTATCGCCAGATCTACAATGCCAATGCGCCCCTGATGCGGTTCCTGACCCTGTCCCACAGCCCCATCCCCAAAGCCCTGTATACCGCGGGCGAGGTGGCCGTGAACGCCGACCTGCGCCGGTCCCTGACGGAGACCCGGATCGATGCGGACCTCATCCGCAGCCTCTTGACCGATGCCCGCCACACCGGCCTTATTCTGGACGAAAAAACCCTGGAGTTCACCTTTCGGAAAAACCTGGAGGATACGGCCCACCGGATTAAGGCATCTCCCGAGGAGACCGACCTCATCCGCACCCTGGAAAAAGCCGTGGCCCTGACCTCGGTGCTTCCCTTCCGGACCGAACTGCGCAAGGTCCAGAACCTGATGGACCGGGTTCGGGACCGGCTCCTTGAAACAATGCGCCGCAGGGCCCAGGCCGGCGATCCCAAGGCCGCCGCCTGGATGGAGGCATTTGAAGCCCTGTGCGAACAGCTGACCCTTCGACTGGAGTGAAAACCCCATGAGACCACCCATCGCAACCTATCGGATACAGTTCCATCCCGGCTTCGATTTCCGCGCCGCCCGAAGCATTGTGGATTACCTGGCCGATCTCGGCATCACCGACCTCTATGCCTCCCCTGTTTTCGAGGCCCGAACCGGCAGTCCCCACGGGTATGACGTTACCGACCCCAACCGGCTCAATCCGGAGCTGGGGGGAGAGGCCGAATTCGAGTCCTTGTTTTTCGATCTTCAGAATAAGGGAATGGGTTGGCTTCAGGACATCGTTCCCAATCACATGGCCTTCAGCCCCGCGAACCGCATGCTGATGGATGTTTTTGAGAGCGGCCCCGACTCCGCCTATTACCGCTTCTTCGATATCGACTGGGACCATTACTACCCCGGACTCAAAGGTCGAGTGATGACCCCGTTTCTGGGCGGACCCTACGGTGAAGCCCTGTCGGACGGGCTGATCCGCCTGGTTTACAATGAGAACGGATTCTGTATCACCTATTATGACTGGGCCTTTCCCCTGAGCCTGGATTCCTATTCGAATCTCCTGGAACCGGCCGCGGAAGGGTCCCCGATTCTTCAAATACTGGAAGCACTCCAATCGGCCCGGGAGTCGGCCGACAGGGCCCGGGCGATCTTTCAGGTCAAGCAGGACTTGTGGAAACGCTACCGGGAAGATACCAGGGTCCGGGACGCCGTGGATGCGGCCGTGCAAAGCCATACCCTCGAACCCGGAGAGCCGGAGAACCTTCGGCGCCTGGACCGGCTGATCTCCCGCCAGTTTTTCAGACTCGCCTTCTGGAAACGGGCCGGACAAGAGATCAATTACCGCCGGTTTTTCCAGATCAACGACCTGATCTGCCTGCGGGCCGAAGACGAAGCGGTCTTCGCCCATACCCACACCCTGCTCCTCAACCTGGTGCGGGAAGGCAAGATCACCGGGCTGCGGGTGGATCATGTGGACGGATTGGCCGATCCCGCCGGGTATCTGCGGCGGCTCCGCTCCGAGGCGGAGGACGCCTTTGTGGTGGTGGAAAAAATTCTGGAAAGCGACGAAGAAATCCCGGAGTCCTGGCCGATTCAGGGAACCACCGGATATGAATTTCTGAACCGGGTCAACGGGGTGCTCTGCCGACGGGAAAACGGGGAGCGGTTTGAGCGGATCTACCATGAATTCACCGGCATGGGAGAGCCTCTCGACCATTTGATCCTTGGTCATCGAATCGATGTGCTCGAGGATTATTTGGCCGGTGAGATGGACAATCTCACTTTTCGCTTCAAAGGGGTGACCGCCCGTAATCGGTTCGGCAGCGATTTTTCCTATCGGCTTCTTCGGGACGCCCTCTCCACGATCATCGCTCGGTTCCCGGTCTACCGAAGCTACCTCAACCCGGGCCCTATTCGGGAAACCGATCGCCGCCGAATCGACTCGACGATGGAAAAAGCCAAGACCGATGCGCCCGGCCTGGCGCCGGAGATCGATTTCATCCACCGGGTGCTGCTTCGGGAATTCGACGACCCGGCCCTGTCGGCTCCGGACCCGGAATGGCAGACGCTGGTCGCCAGGTTTCAGCAGCTGACCGCTCCCCTGGCGGCCAAGGGGTTTGAAGACACCACCCTCTATGTCTACAACCGTCTTCTGTCATTGAACGATGTGGGCGGCGATCCCGGCGAATTCGGCTGTTCCCCGGCCGAATTCGATGAATTCAACCGCCGCAAAATCGAAGGCTGGCCCCACGGCATGAACGCCACCGCCACCCACGACACCAAACGCGGGGAGGATGTTCGGGCCCGCATCACCGTCTTATCGGAGATTCCCGGACAGTGGGAAGAACGGCTTCACCGGTGGCGGGAGATCAACCGCCCCCTGAAAACCGAGGTGGACGGCCGGGAAATCCCGGATGCCAATGAATCCTATCTCCTGTACCAGACCCTGCTCGGTTCCTATCCCTTTGACGATCATGAAGTAGACCAATACGTCGCCCGAATTCAGGACTACTTCATCAAGGCCCTGCGTGAAGGAGAGCGGCATTCCTCTTGGATCGACTCCGACGAAAATTACGAACAGGCCTGCACCGGGTTTGTCGAACGGCTTCTGGACCGGTCTGAAGACAATCCTTTTCTGAAAGATTTTCTTCCCTTTCAAAACAAGATCGCCTTTTACGGCATGATCAACAGCCTTTCTCAGACCCTGATCAAGATTTCCGCACCGGGCATTCCCGATTTTTACCAAGGCACCGAGCTGTGGGACCTCAGCCTGGTGGACCCGGACAACCGCCGGCCGGTGGATTTCGCCAAGCGTCGCATCTACCTGGAGGAGATTCAAAACGGCGGGGACGGCGACCGTCTCGGCCTGATCCGGCTGCTGCTCTCTTCTCCCCGGGACGGGCGGATCAAACTGTTCCTGATTCATCAGGCCCTCAAGGCCCGAAACGCCCATCCCGACCTGTTCGCAACCGGCGGCTACCTGCCCCTGGAAGTCCGGGGCGACCTCAAAAGCCACCTCATCGCCTTTGCCCGCACCAGTGAAGACCGATGGGCCATGACGGTGGCGCCCCGGTTCGTCACCGACCTGACCGCCGAAGGGGAATTCCCCCTGGGGCCGGAGGTGTGGCAGGACACCGAAATCATCCTGCCCATCGACTCCCCCCTGCGGTGGAGAAACGTATTGACCGACGAGCACTTGGAAGACGGCGCACCGATACCGGCGGGCGTCCTGTTGAAACACTTTCCGGCGGCATTCTGCATCAGCGAGGACAACCTATGACCATTCGATCCAGCGGCATTCTGCTGCACATCACCTCCCTGCCCTCTCCCTACGGGATCGGGGATATGGGGCCCGAAGCCTATCGGTTCGCCGATTTTCTTGATCAAAGCGGCCAGCGCTACTGGCAGGTGCTGCCCCTCAACCCGGTGGACCCGGTTCACAGCGGCTCCCCTTACCACAGCCATTCGGCCTTTGCCGGAAACCCGCTGCTCATCAGCCCCGAGTTTCTGGTTCAGGAGGACCTGCTGAGCGCCGAAGACCTCAAAGACCTGCCCCGGTTCTCCGATCAGGCGGTCGATTTTCAGCCGGTCTTCCATTACCGGGAGACCCTGTTCGAACGCGCCTTCCGCCGGTTTCAGGAGCGGCCGCGTTCGGCCCGGTATGAACAGTTCCGGGAAGCCCATGCCCACTGGCTGAATGATTATGCGCTGTTTGAGGCACTGAAGACCCGGTACCCGAACCAGTCCTGGCGGGACTGGCCCCAGCCGATTCGGGATCGCGAAGCATCCGCCATGGAATCGGCCCGGCAGGAACTGGTCGATATCGTCGAGCGGGAAATCTTTTTGCAGTTTGTCTTCATGGACCAATGGATTCGGCTCAAGACCTACTGCAATCAAAGAAACATTCATCTGTTCGGAGACATGCCGATCTACCTGCCCTTCGACAGCGTGGATGTCTGGGCCCATCCCGATCGGTTTCAGCTGGATGAACACCGGAATCCCTATGCCGTCTCCGGGGTCCCGCCCGACTACTTCAGCGAAACCGGGCAGCTCTGGGGTCATCCCCTCTATCGATGGGATGTCATGCGAAACAACGGCTATGACTGGTGGATGCGGCGGGTCCGGCACAACCTGATCCTGTTCGATCTGGTCCGGATCGACCATTTTCGGGGGCTGGCCGCCTACTGGTCGGTGCCGGCCGGCGAGGAGACCGCTTTGAACGGCCAATGGATTCAGGGTCCCGGCGACGACCTCTTTCGGCAGTTGGCCCGAAAATTCCCTTCTCTGCCCATCGTGGCCGAGGACCTGGGGACCATTACCGCGGATGTACGGGAATTGATCCACAAATTTGATCTGCCGGGGATGCGGCTGCTGCTGTTCGCCTTCGGGGACGATTTTCCCAGCGGGGCCTATCTGCCCCACAACCTGGAGCGGAACTGCATCGTCTACACCGGCACCCACGACAACAACACCGCCCGGGGCTGGTATGAAGAGGAGGCCTCGGATTCCGACAAGCACCACCTCTTTCAATACCTGGGGCGGCACATCTCGGCCGATGAAATCGCCTGGGAACTGATCCGACTGGCCATGATGTCTTCGGCGAACACCGCCATTCTGCCGATACAGGATGTTCTCGGATTGCCGGGTGAGGCCCGAATGAACCGGCCGGCCGGGGGCGGGGTCAACTGGGGGTGGCGAATGGCCCCCGGCGCGCTCACCCGGGAGGTGGCCCGGCGGCTTCACACCGCCACCTTGACCTACGGACGGTTGTAAGGGCTTTGACCATCGTTTCGGCCAAACCTGAATGACTGCCGGCCGAAAGAAAGGGTGATCATGGCCGTTACCGGCGCAGACTCGGGGGTGAATCGGATCGATAGAGCAGATCGGTATAATTGCGGGCGGTATCCGCCCAGGAGAAGACCGCCTGTTCGGCGCCGCGGCGAATGCGATTCCATTTTTCGGGATGATTCATCTTGAGGTCCACGGCCCGGCGGCAGGCATCCACCATCCCGTTGACCTGCTCGTCGGTGGTCTCTCCGGCAAAGGTAAAGCCGTTGACCCCGTCCAGAACGGTATCCTTCAGCCCTCCGACCGCATGGGCCACACAGGGCTGGCCCTCCCGCATGGCCAGCATCTGGCTGATCCCGCAGGGCTCAAAGGAACTGGGCATCAAAAACAGGTCCCCCGACCGGTAGAGGGCCTCGGCCGCCGTGGCGGAATATCCCCTCAGAAACAGAAAATTATCGCAATGGGAGGCCATTCGGATCAGAAATTCCTTGTAGGCGTCATCCCCGGTACCCAACAATATAAACAGACCCTGATCGCCGATGCAGTCCAGAATGCCTTGAAGCCCCGACTCATAGCGGTCGCTTCCCTGGCGCATCAGCCGCAGTTTCTGCTCGGTTATTCGGCCGATGCTGGTGAGAATCATGCCGGGCCGTCGGCCCCCGATTTCCAGATCCTGCAATCCGGTATAGGCCAGAAAATGATCCGTCGGAACCGTGTCCCGGGTGGACATCCACCGCCTCACCCGTAACTTCAAAAGGCGCAACAATCCCCTGAAGCCGGGGAGTTCCTCTCGGTTTTGCGGATAATCGCATCCATTGAGAATGCCGAAAAACCGGCCCTCCCGTCGGGCCGCCGCAATGTCTTGATCCAGCCCCTCGCCGCCGTAAAAAACGTGGTTTTCTTCTCTGATGCTCGGCCGGGCGATCTCCTCGGCATAGGACGGAGAAACGGTGTTGACCGCATCGGCCAGGCGAATCCCGGCGGCCATCGGGTTGAAAGAATCGAGCCACCGGGGATCCGCCAGTTTTTCATACGCATACGCCATGTCCGGATACCAGGCGGTCAGTGAGGAGGGGTGATCCGAAAACGGCCGCACCCCCTGATAGGCCAGGTTATGAATCGAGAAGACCGTGCGGATATTCTTCAACCCGACATAGGCGGCGTGGTATTCCCGCAGAATCACCAGAAAAGCCGCGTGCCAGTCGTGAAGATGAATGACGTCGAGTTCACCGAACAACTTCCACTTGATCGCCTCCGCCAGCGCGGTGTTGAAACAGGCGAATTTGATGGCGTCGGCCGCAAAAGGCAGATGGGGCGGGTCGGCGCTGTAGATCCGCGGGGGATCGTCTTCGAAATAGGGCGCATCAAAGACCATGTGGGTGACATTTTCCTGCTGTCGTTTCCCTGAAAGCTCGAAAATATCGGTCCGGTGCTGTCGGCCCTTGAAATGGAAAAGAATCGATATATTGCCGATAATCGGATTGATTTTGTGAAGAAATCCATAGGAGGGAGTCACCACCGTGACCTGATGGCCCTGCTCCGCGAGTGCGGCCGGCAGGTCCCGAAGGACATCCCCGATCACCCCGACCTTGCCGCCCCGGATTCCGTCATTTTCCGATGCCGCCATCAGAATATGCATACAAGCTCATCTCCTTTCATGGAAACCTTTTGAACCCGGATTCATCTGATGATTCTGATCGGCTTTGATACCGTATGATTCCGTATGGCAGCCGCCGTCGGGGTCGTCAGACCCGATTCAACAGGACCCGGTCAGCCTGTTCCGGCTATTGTCGAGTACTCTACCAGAACAATCGGCTCACGCAAATAACGGATATAGCGTATTTTTATTTTTTTTGATGTGTAGACTCCCAATTATCAAGATTGATCTATATATATTATGAAAAAGCGGGGAACAAAGGCGATGCCGATTCCTTTTCATCCCCTTAAAAAAATACCGGTTTCACCCTATTTTCTCAAACCGTAAAAACGTGCAGAATAGAGTGCGACGGAAGGTATATCGATTTTTCATTCTGAAAAGCAGAGGACGGACGCATCCATGTCAACACAAGAAATTCGGCAGAACAAGGCGACCCGGCAGTGGGTGGTCTTCTCCCCCGCGCGGAATCAAAAGCCCAAGGAATTTGAAGAACCCTCCCCGGCATCGGAGGAGGAAGCGCCGGCCCACGATGGTGCCTGCCCTTTCTGCCCGGGCAATCAGGATTTTTCTTCCGATCTTCTGTTCGAACACATCGATTCGGCATCCGGCCGATGGCAAACCCGGGCGATCATCAACAAGTTCCCGGCCCTGGCGCCCGAGGGCGGTCTTGAACGCAGAGAAGCCGGCATCTACCTGCACATGAACGGCTACGGCCGCCATGAGGTGATCATCGAAAGCCCGGTCCACAACCAGCAGATGGCGACCATGGACCCGGACCAGGTGGCGCTGGTGGTCGACACCTATCACCGCCGGTATCTGGAGAACAAGCGGGAACACCCGAACCTGATGACCCTTGTCTTTCGCAATCACGGCCGACAGGCGGGCACCTCTCTGGTTCATCCCCATTCCCAGCTCATCCTCACCAGCGTTCTTCCCAACCACACCCGGTGGCGGGAGTACGAAGCCCAGCGGTATTTCGACCAACAGGGACGCTGCGTCTACTGCGATATTCTGGAGTTTGAAAGTCTGGAACGACGGCGGGTGGTTTATGAAAACGAACATTTTCTGGGGTTTGTTCCCTATGCCGCCGAAGAATCCTTTCAGGTGCAGATCATGCCCAAGATCCATCGGGCCGACTTCGGAGACATCACGGAAGCGGAAAAAACGGATCTGGCGGAAGCGCTCAAGAACATTCTGTCCCGTCTATACCAAAAGCTGGACGACCCGGACTACAACTACATCATCAACACCGCGGCCCGATCCGGTACCGACGATCCCCGGCTCCACTGGTTCGTGGATATCCGGCCCCGGTTGATCTCCCCGGCCGGATTTCAGATCGGCTCGGGGATTTGCATCAATCCGTCCTTTCCCGAAGCGGATGCGGACACCCTGAATGGATCGGGTGATGATTAGCTACTCTTCTACATTAAATTCGGATGGCCATTTTCGCGAGCTATGCAGCACTCGCAGTATTTGTATCTCATTAGAACAAATCCTGTACGGAAGGATAAAAGACGTTCCGGCGACAATGAGTTCGCGTGTGCCGCTCACTCTTCCCAGCCGTCCAATTTCAGCATGATCAGCCAAAATTCCTGCAGCAGCCCTAATCCGCTTCAGGATAATGATGGGCAGTTTTCGATTTTCTTTGGACAGGTACTCGTCAATTTCCTCAAGATCATAAAGGGCGGGGCGAGTCCACCTAATCCGCATCTATTCCTCTGCTACTGAAAAAATTGCGGATTTCTTCATCAGTTGCAAAATCTCCCTTTTCGGCCGCTTCTAATCCTTCCTGGATCGCGGCCATTTGCCATTCCTGATTCTCCAAATATGCCTGAACCGCCTCCGCAACGATTAGTGATTTGGATTGCTTCGTCGCCCTGGAAAATCGCTCAAGTTTTTCCCCGACGGTATCGTTTAATCGGGCGCTAACTATGGATGGCATTCTCTCACCTCCTTCTGTGTGGCTCAATGATTTTATATCCATCCCAAAGAATAAAGACAAGCCATTTAACAGTCAATCCGCCTTTTCCCAACTAAAGCAATAATGAGCCCACAAAACCTGAACGCAACTGTTCCTACTTCCTTAAATCGATCACATGGGTCGAGCAAGAGATGCAGGGGTCATAGGCCCGAACCAGCATTTCCAGCCGGTGGGTGATGATCTCTTTCGACTGCCCGGCGATGGCCGGCACATAGGCCCGCATGTCGGCCTCCAGGTTGGCCAGGTTCTGGGCGGTGGGGATGACCATGTTGGCCGACAGGCATTTGCCTTCCTCATCGTATTGGTATTCGTGGAAGAGAATCCCCCGGGGCGCTTCCACCGCGCCGACCCCCGATCCGGCGCGGTCCTTCACCTTTTCATGTTCGCGGTCGGGGCGAATCCCCGCATTTAACAGGGTGTCGATAAGATCCCGGGCGTCCTCCAGGCAGTGGACGCATTCCACCACCTGGGCGATGGTGTTCGTAAAGGGTTTGTGGCAGGGGTGCGTCAGCCCCAGATCCTCTGCGGCGGTTTTGGCGCCGTCGGTAAGCTGCTCGTAATTGTTGTTGAACCGGGCCAGGGCCCCGGTCATGTATTCCGGCCGATTCCAGCGGGCATACTTGGCGGTGGAATAATCCACCGCATACTCCTCGATCAGCTCCCGGTACCGGTCGGGAGACACCGGCTCATCCCGGTCGCTGGAGAGAACCTCCCCGTCATAGAAGGCGTATCGGTCCGGATGGGTCAAAGAGACGTATTCGGTTTCCCGCTCCAGATCCGGAAGGTCGATTCCCTGAAGGGTTCGAATGGTGTCTTGAAGATCATTCAGTCCTTCGGCGATTCGGTCCTTCATGGCTTCCAGATTCTCGGTTTGATGCACAAACGTAAACCCACCCGCCACCATGGCGATGGGATGGGTGTGACGGCCCACCACCACTTTGCTCAGATCATATCCCAGGTTTTTGAGCCGCATGGCCCGCCGGACCATTTCCCGGTCCTGTTCCACCAGGGGAAAGACGCTGGGAACATCGAAAAAATCGGGGCCCGCCAGAAAATAGATATGCAGGATATGGCTGCTCAACACCTCTCCGTGATAGGCGAGCCGCCGCAATAGACGGGTCTGATCGCTGATGCCCACCCCCAGGGCCGCTTCGGTGGCCTTCAGTGCCGCACATTTATGGCTGACCGCGCAGATACCGCAGATCCGCGAGGCCATATGGGTCACCTCATGGTGGTGATGTCCCCGAAGAAAGGCCTCGAAAAACCGGGGGGCTTCCACCACGGAGAACCGAACCTGTTCCAGGGTTCCGTCCTTGATTTCAGCGGTGATATCTCCGTGCCCCTCGATTCGGGTGACGTGGTGGACTGCGATCGAGTTATGCGTTGTCATCGGATGATTCTCCCTCTTCGTCGGGTTCGGAGGTGTCGTTGTATACAATGAATTTGGCCAGGATTTCCTCCCGGGTCAGCGGATTTTTCCGGGCGACCTCCGCCATGATGGGGTGGAGGTCCTCCCGAAAGAGCACCCGGGCCGGCGCCTCGGTATTGGCCTCATCGATCAGCCCCCGGCATCCCTGGCAGGCGTCGCCATATGCGGTGCAGATGGCGTTGCACCCGCACCGGGTCACCGGCCCCAGGCAGACCATTCCCTTTTCATAGACGCAGAGGGTGTCGTTCAGTTTACACTCCACACAGACCGGCTGATTGGGCGGGTCATAGGACTGGCCGGTCAGGATATGCTTAAAGACCGTTTCAAATTCCGGCAGGCTCACCGGGCAGCCTCGAATCTGATAATCGACCGCGACCACATCCGAAACGGGCCGGGCGGGGATGGTGTCGATATGGCCCCCCGAATCGCCGTAGACCATTTCCACGACTTCCTTCATGGGCCATCGGTTCTTGAGCGCGTTATGGCAGCTGATGCTGGCGCAGGTGCCCAGAGAGACCAGCGTCTCCGCCCGCTCCCGAATCGATTCGATCCGCTCCACGTCCCGTTCCCGAGTGATCGACCCCTCGCAAAAGGCGATGTCGTATTCGTCGCTTTTGTCCGACATCACCTCCCGCCATTCGACCACCGCCACATGGGACAGCAGGTCCAGGAGTTTTTCTTCCATCTCGAGGACCGACAGCTGGCATCCTTCGCAGCAGGCGAAATCGAAAAAGGCGACCCGCGGCTTCTTTTTTACATGTATCATGCCTCTCCTATGTGAATTCTTTCAGGCGGTATCCTGATCCTTTTCCGGCACCCAGACTTCCCCGGCTTCGGTCCGCTTCAGAAGATCGGCATACCGAAACACCGGCCCGTCCTGACAGACATAGAGATCATTGAGCTGGCAATGACCGCATTTGCCGATGCCGCATTTGAAGCGCCGCTCCAGGGAAAAATAGATCCGGTCCTCCGGCAATTTCTTTTTCAGCAGTTCCATGGCGATGAATCGAAACATCACCGGCGGTCCGCAGGCGGCTGCGATGGTATTTTCAGGATCGATGTCGATCTCCTTGAGCGGTTCGGTCACCACCCCGGTGCGGCCTTCCCATTCATCATCGGGCTCATCCACCGTCAGGAAAAAATCGAGGTCCGGATTCTCGGTCCATTGTTCAGTCTCTTCCCGAAAGAGGATATCCGGCGGGGTTTTGGCCCCGTAGACCACCATGAACCGTCCGTAATCGTCGCGGTTGTCGCAGATGAACTGGATCAGGCCGCGCAGGGGCGCCATCCCGATGCCCCCGGCGATCAGAAGGACATCCTTTTTCTTCATCCGGTCGACCGGAAAACAGCCCCGTCCGTAAGGTCCGCGAATTCCCACCCAGTCGCCGGCGGAAAGATCCGCGACTGCCCGGCTGACATTGCCCATGGGCTGAACGCAGAGATCGAAGCTCTCCGGCCGGGTGGGCGATGAACAGACCGAAATCGGAGCCTCGCCGTATCCGAAGACCGACACCTGAACGAACTGGCCGGGGTGGTGATTGAGCGACCGTCCGTCTTCAAATCCCAGCTCGACAAAGGTGGCGGAAGGCTCCCGGCGGGTGGTCATCACCCTGGCCCGTTCCGGAACATAGAAAATATGGGTACGGTCGACGGCCTGGTTTTTGGCCGGTTCAGCCATTTATGCCTCCTTTTGCGCCGCGGCGATTAACCGGTTGGTAACATCCACGATGTTGATGTCGGCGGTGCAGGCGCGGCTGCATCGTCCGCAGCCGGTGCAGTATGGGCGGTCGAACTGCCGGTAGAGGTAGAGGAATTTTCGCTGCCACCGGTGCCGGACCCGCTGCCACCTGTCGCCGCGAAAATTGTGTCCGCTCGCCACCACCGCGAAATCGAGAAGCTGGCAGGAATCCCAGGTGCGGTACCGGGCTCCGCCGCGCATATCGGGCTCGATGTCATCCACCATATCAAAGCAGAAACAGGTCGGGCAGGTGGTATTGCAGGAGCCGCAGCTGTAGCACCGGTCGGCGGTCTCCTTCCAGATCGGGGTCAGCCCTCCGGCTTCCAGAATATCGGCGATCCTCTCCACCGGGGCGTCGAATTCCGGAATGATTTCCTCGGTCTTTTTCCGGCGCCACTGCTCGGCCTCGGCTTCATCTTCTTCACCGGCTTTCCGGGTGTCGGCCTTTTTCAGAAGCTGGGCTCCGGCATCGGAATGGACCTCCACCAGGTAGCCGTCTTCCAGCGGCGTGAGGAAAAGATCACAGGGATTCCGGTTCGATTCGGTACCCACCTGTGTGCAAAAGCAATACGAATCGGGACGGCAGTCGAGCCCGATGATCACGGCGCGCCGGCGATTGGCGGTCCAGCGGACTTCGGCCGGGGGCTGGGAATAGGCCCGGTCGAGGGCGTCGATGCCGGAAAGATCGCAGGGATGGACCCCGAGCAGGACAAACGGGGACGAATCGAAATGCAGATCCAGTTCGGGCGGCGAATCCAGGGTGAAAGAAAAGAGCTTTTCCCGAAGCGCGGCAAAGGTTTTTTTGGGAGGGGCGGTGGTGGTTCCGTAGTCGGGGGCGAAATCTTCTGCCCGCGCCAATCGGTCGAACCGGTAAAATCCCGGCTGGTCCGGCCGTTCCTGTGGGCCGATCACCGGCTGTTCCGCCATGACCGTCTCCAGAAATCGGGTGAAATTCGATGCGGAAACAACTCGGTTTTCCGGGGCCGTCATTTTTCCGACATCTCCTTTCGAAGCGATTCCAGCCGCCTTTTATGTTCCTTCTCCTGGAATATTACGCCATCGATGGCCTCCCGTTCCGATGTCGGCACCACCCCTTTTATGTTCTGATAAAAATCGATGGATCGGTTTTCGATTTTCAGCCCGTATTCGATCGCTTCAGAGGCATCCGTGATCCCCTCCGCCTTTTCGGCGGCCTGCATCGGCGAAGTAAACACCTCGTCTTTGACGAAGCTTTGCATATAACTTTCGGTTTCACCGGCATAACTCTCGGGAAGTTCATGATCGGAGAGGTCCTGCCGCATCTCCTGGAAGGTTTGAATATGCTGGTGTTCCTGGTCCAGAAGGAACTGAAATACCTGCTTGATTTTTGCGGGCAATTCCGTCTTCAGGCAGGTCTCGTAAAACGTTACCCCCTGGCGTTCGATTTGGACCGCCATTTCCAGCACCTCGCCGGCCCGAAAGGTTGATTGGGTCATGATGGACTCCTTTTTTTCTACCGTGCCGTATACCCGCCGTCGATCACCAGTTCACTGCCGGTGACGAATTTGGCTTCATCCGATGCCAGGTAGAGAATGCCGTAGGCGATATCCTCGGGTTGGCCCACACGGCCGACCGGGTGCTTTTGGGCGAGCTTTTCACGAAAGGCATCGACCCCCTCCTCGGAGCGGGAGGCGAGTTCTTCCACCAGCGGGGTCCAGATGTAGCCGGGATGGACCGAATTGACCCGAATCCCCTCTTGGGCGTACAAAAGCGCATCGGTTTTGGACATCAGCCGCACCGCCCCTTTGGAGGCATGATAGGCGGGCAGGTCCGGCGCGCTGATGATGCCGTATATCGACGACAGATTGATGATCGAGCCGCCGCCGGATTGTTTCTTCATGTACGGGACGGCGTGCTTGGTGCAGAGAAAAACCCCTTTCACATTGATATCGATCACCTTTTGCCAGTCGGCTTCGGAAATCTCGTGGGTGGGTGCATTGATCCCTGAAATTCCGGCATTGTTGACCAGGATATCGATGGCCCCGAATCGATCCTTCACCTGCCTGAAAACGGTGGATACCATCTCTTCATCCGAGGTGTCGAGATGCCAGAATTCGGCTTCTCCGCCGTTTTTCCGTATCTCTTCGACCACCTGTTCGCCTTCATCATCGATGATATCGGTTACCGCGGTTTTGGCGCCCTCCTCCGCCAGCAGAATACAGGTCGCCTTGCCGATTCCCCGGGCTCCGCCGGTGATAATGGCTGTTTTATTTTCCAAGCGTCTCATCATATCTCCTTTTCTGTAAAGTGTGCTGTTCTCAGGATTTTCCCAGTATACATGAACTTTTCTTTCCCGATCAATACGGTCAAACCTGTATTATTCTTTTTTCGCCTGAGCCGAACAGATCCACTGTATCCGGTTTTTGGGGGTATCACCCCATAGGCAAATCTTATTCCATTGCTTATCGTAAAAGCATACCGAAAAGGAAATCACCTTTTGGGCACTCGGTTGGTTCAGCAGGAATATCAAAGAATGATGGAAGGAGGGATGCCGACAAAAAAATATCGGGAACAGGTTCCGTAAATACCGCCCCCACAGCCGATGTGCGGGTACATCTTCAATGAAATTCAAATGACAAAGTATACGGAGGAAGAAAATGGCGCTTACAGATGAACAAATCAAAAAAGATATCGTAGACGAACTCAGCTGGGACACCCGAATCGACGCATCCAAGGTCAGTGTGACCGTCGACGACGGCATCGTTAAACTCTCCGGTGAGGTGCCGTCTTACAGGGATATCGTCGCGGCCCGTGACATCGCCTGGAGCATTCCCGGCGTGATTGACCTGAAAGACGATCTTCTCGCCACCTACCCTTCGCCCCCGGAGATTCCGACGGATCTCGAAATTGAGCGAAGGGCCAATGAGACCCTTATCTGGGATACGGCTTTGGACGAAACCAAAGTGAAGGCATCGGTAACGGACGGAATGGTGACGCTGAAAGGCACCGTCGACACCCATTGGAAAAAGACCTATGCGGAGGACCGGATTTACGGCATTCGCGGGGTTATCGCGATCGACAATCAACTGGCCGTGGTTCCCACCAAAACCTATCTGGATGAATCCGTTGCAGAGGACGTGGTGTCGGCGATCGACCGGGATTTGCTGGTGGATGTCAACCAGGTGACGGTTCAGGTAACCGACGGTGTCGTGAAGCTCTCGGGCACGGTTCCCAGTTGGACCATGCTTACAGCCGCCGAGGAGGACGCCTCACGAACCGCCGGCGTTATCGATGTTCAAAATGAATTGAGGATCGCGGCATAGGCGCCGACGAGAAAGCGGCTCAAATCAGCAAAATGAGGATAACCAAAATGGATGATGAACGAATCAAAAAGGATATTGTGGATGAATTGTTTTGGGACGGCCGAATAGACGCCTCCGACATCACCGTCAGGGTCGACGGCGGGATTGTCACCTTATCCGGAGAGGTGCCCGCTTTCGAAGACATTTCAGCGGCCCGGGATGCGGCCTGGAGCATACTCGGCGTAGTCGATGTAATCGATAATCTGGTGGTCAACTTTCCGACACCGCCAGGCCCACCCACCGACGATGAACTCGAGGAGATGGCCAACAATACCCTGGAATGGAATACATTGATCGATGCATCGAAAGTAAAGGCATCGGCAGCCGGCGGTTTGGTGACCCTGGAGGGAACGGTGGACGCCCATTGGAAGAAGTCATACGCGGAATCTCTGATCTCCGGCATGCAGGGCATAATCAATGTCGAAAACCGGTTGGCGGTGGCACCCACCGAATCCTTCACCGATGAAGCCATTGCGGACGATCTGGTATCAGCGATGACCCGGGATGTGATGGTGGACCAGGACAAAATCACGGTCGAAGTCAAAGACAACACCGTCACCCTCACCGGCTCGGTACCCAGCTGGACCATGGCGATGGAAGCCGAAAAAGACGCCTCGCGAACCCCCGGTGTGGTCGAGGTCCACAATGAACTGGGGATCAGCCAATTCACTTAGCGCAGGTGAACCGCATGCTGAACTCA